>NZ_RAWK01000352.1 GCF_003612165.1 Corallococcus aberystwythensis
GGCCACCACCAGGGCGGCCACCGCGCCCTCGCGGAACGCCCCCTCCCCCACCGCACGGCAGGCTTCGTGGGCAGGGGTGCCCTCGCCCGGCAGCGGCTGGACATCCCCCGGCCGTGGCGGTTCGAGGAGGCCCGCCAGGGACTGGGACTCCGTCAGCTCCCCTCGCTGGTAGCGGGCGATCAGCTCCCGGAAGATGGCCGCGTCGAAGCCGTCACGCGCGAGCCGGGGGTCATCAAGCGCTCCATCCACATCCGGGGTCTGGGTTTTCACGCGCCGGAGGATAGAGCGCCCTGCACCGAAACGCATGGCCCCCCACAGGCCCGGGTCAGTACGCGGGCTTCAGCAGCCCTTCGATGGTGTGATGCTGCACCACCGTCGTCAGCGCATCGACCACGCGGCAGGTGAGGTGCTCCCTGACGCGGGGTGGCAGGGACTCCAGGTAGCGCCGCGTCACCTGCAGGTCATGGTGGTTGGCGTTCGTCGCGTCCGGCGCATCCACGCCGACCACCAGCACCGGACGCGCTTGGTCCGAGCGGTTGGCGGTGCCCCGGTGGATCGTCAGGGCGGAGCGCGCGGAGATGTCGCCCATGCGCGGCAGCTTCTGGACCGCGCGGGAGATGTAGCGCGGCCAGAGCTCGCGAGGGGGGAACATGCCCTTGGCGCAGCCCTCGAACGCATCCCACTGCGTTCCGGGCGCGACCTCGAACGGCCCCATCTCCGGAAGGGTGTCCACGGCGGTCAGGTTGAAGGCCAGCGAGTTGAGGCGGCGGCCCTTCGTGGTGGCCTCCGGCGCGGCGAAGTCGCGGTGCCAGGGCTGGTCGGCCGCGCCCGGGAAGGGAACATCGAAGCCCACCTCGACGATGCGGTAGTCGGGCCCGAGCACCGTCTCGCAGACGGCGACGAACCACGGGTGGGTGACGATGTCCACGAAGCCTCGGATGCGCTCCGGGTGCACCTCCACGTACCAGCGCTGCGGCCCGCGAGCCAGCGCTCCGCCGGGGACCTTCTGGGCCTCGTCGAAGAGCAGCTCGATGTCCTCGCGCATCCGCGCCGCCCAGTCGCGTGGGAAGGCGCCCTTGAGGGCGATGATGCCGTCGCCGTAGAGGCCGCGCATGAGGTCGGCCGGTTCGTGGGTTCCCTGCGGTGCGTGCACGGTGGTCATGTTCCCTCGCTCACTTGCCGGTCAGCGACGGCGCGGCCACGGGGCCCGCCGAGGGCACCCCGCCCTCGACGCGAGGCCACCCGTCCTTCCACGTGAGCCGGTCCATCAACATCGGGCGGCGCACCGAGCGGTCCTTGCCGATGACCTCCTCGACGTAGGGACGCCGGAGGTCGATGGCGTGGTAGGCAATCCAGTCCTGTCCCGCGCGGTCGGTGAAGACGGAGTTGTGACCCGGTGCAATCCACGCCTCGCTCCGGCGCAGCACGGCGCTGTCGGGCGCGCCCGTCGCCTGCGCCAGCGTCTCGAAGGGGCCGGTGGGGGTGCGGGAGCGCGCCACCAGGGCGGCGTACTTCACCTCCTGCAGCGGGCCGTGGCAGCAGTTCTCGCCCGAATAGAAGAGGTAGTAGTAGTCGCCGCGCTGGACGACCCACGCGCCTTCGACCAGGGCCTGGAACGGGACGCCCTTGTCCGCGCGCACCAGCTCCGTGGGAGCGCTCCCCTTCTTGAAGGAGAGCCCGTCCGCCGCCAGCTCCTGCACGCGGATGGGTTGGAAGCCCGAGCCCCAGTAGAGGTACTTGCGCTTCGTGCGCGCGTCATCGAAGGCCATCGGGTCGATGTTGACGAAGGACAGCCCGCACACGAGCGGACGCCCGCTGTCGCGGAACGGGCCTTCGGGCTTGGACGCCGTGGCGGCGCCCAGACAGAAGACAGCCTCCGGGCTGTCCGCCGCGCCCTGCTCCTTCTTGAAGGCCGCCGCGCGCTCGGGGTCCAGGGTGGCGGAGAAGTACAGGAAGAAGCTGCGCCCGCGCCGGTGGACGTCCGGCGCCCAGAACATCTGCGTCGTCGAGGCCCACCTGGGCTTCACGGGCAGCGCGTCGCCCGCGCGCTCCCACTTCACCAGGTCCCGCGAGCGGGCCACCTGGACGTTCTGCACCTTGCCGTCGACGGTGCCCTGCGTGGCATACGCGTAGTACCAACCCCCGCCCGCGTCGAGGACGGTGGGGTCCGGGAAGTCCTCATCGAAGACAGGGTTGGAATAGGTCGCGGCGCTCAGTCCGGCGCCGAGGACCAGCAGGGGCAGCAGTCCCATCGGATGCTCCGTCAGGCAGGTGGGGAGAAGCGCTCTTCCACGAGGAACGGCTCACACACGCGGCCCTCCAGGTCCCGGAAGGCGACATGGCACTGGATGGCCCGGCGCTGGTCCCCGTCCTTGGAGTAGTCGGTGCCGTTGCGCCACACGTGCAGGTACATCGCGTAGAGGCCCTCGCCCACCCGCACGAACGAGGGGTGGCCCGGGCCATTCCACTGCCCGCCGAGCGCGGGGTTCCCGCTGTCGATGAGGAGCCGCTCGTCGCGCACCTCGTTCGCCAGCAGGTCCAGCTTCGCGATGTACGTGCGGTACTCGGCGTTGCCGAAGAAGCCCGCGCTGTAGAAGAGGTGGGATTGGCCGTCCTCGCTCAGCACGAACTGGCCCTCGATCAGGCCGTCGTGATGCGGGCCATTGGTGACGAGGACCTTCGCCGGGCCCAGGAGCGTGATGCGGCCGTCGGCCTCCTGCCGGAACTCGTGCGACAGGATGGGCGTGGGCGCCTTGTGGCGCTGCCCCGTCACCGGGTCCGTCCACTGCAGCCCGTTGCCGTCCACCTTGGTGAGCAGGAACGTCCGCTCCGTCCCTTGCGCGTCGATGGCCGCGGCCACGTGGCCGTCAATCATCCCGACCACCGGGTTCTCACCCGCGGGCCCGCCCGGGTAGCCGGGCGCCAGGTCCTTCACGCGGACGTTGATGTCCAGGTAGCCATGGTCCGTCCACTCACCGTCGATGGCGGTGGCCGTGGCGTAGGCGGAGCGCAGGATGCCGGCGCGGTCCCTCGCGGTGTAGTGCAGCGTGAGCAGCCCGTGGCGCACGTCGATTTCAGGGGCCCAGCGCGCCACGACGAGGTCCCGCGGAAGGTCCGGCGAGAGCGGGTCCAGTTCGCCGGCGTTCCACCACGCGGGCAGCCGCCCCTCGGGGAAGAGGGCACAGTGCTTCCCATCCTTCAGGTGAGGCACCCAGCGGCCACCGTCGAAGCGATACAGCCGGAAGGCGAACGGCTGATCATTGGTGGTGGCCATCAGCCAGAGGCCGGCGGTGCGCGCGCCCCCGGGGCTCGTCGCCGTCAACCGCAGCACGAAGGGGTCGGGCATCGTCTCGTCGAGGAGCGGCTCGGGAACCCGCGGCAGGTTCGCGACGATGTCGCCGAGCGTGCGCGTCGCGTCCGGCGGAAGAACGGAAGAAGTCATAGGGACACGTGATGCGAGTGGAGGCAAGGGAGCATGGGAGGCGGCTATCTGCGCCGGGAGCGGCGCAGGATGGCTGCGGCCGCCCGTTGGGAATCCGCCAGGGCCTTGTCCGGATCCTTCTGGACCAGCCAGGTGGAGTTCAGCTCGTTGACCAGCAGATCTCCGAGTGCACGCTGGTACTGGATGGGCGGCAGCGCCGTGGCGATGGTGGCGGTGCGCGTGTACTCCGCCCGGTGCGGCAGGGCCCGCATCCGCGCGCTCTGGAGCACCGAGGCGCGCACCGGCAGGTGCCCCGTCCGCGCCCACTGGAGGCTGTTGTCGTTGAGGAACTTCAGGAAGGTGAGCGCCGCCTTCTGCTTCGCGGCATCCGGCTTCGTCTGCTTCGGCATCACCCAGGTGTGGCTGTCGGACCAGACGGCCTCCCTGCCGTAGAGGGAAGGCATGTCACGCACGACGTAGTTCTTGAGGCCTGACTTCCCCGTCGCGGCCTGAGCCGCGTACGTGTCCACGCCCCAGGTGCCGTTCACCAGCACCGCCGCCTCTCCGGCGAGGAAGGCCTGCTGCGCGGAGGCGTAGTCGTGTTGGGGATTGGCGAAGCCTGCCGCGTAGAGCGCGTCGAGCAGGCGCAGCGCCTCCCGGCTCTCCTTCGACTCCAGCAGCGCCTCTTTCTTCTGCGCGTCCACGATGTTGCCGCCCTGCTGCCAGACCCAGGTGAGGTACTGCCAGGAGGGCATCGGGTCCGCACCGGAGGGGATGGCGAAGTAGGACTTGCCTGTCTTCGCCTTCATCGTCGCGGCGTGTTGCATCAACTCGGCGGGGCTTCGAGGCAGCTTCGGCTGGCCCTTCTCGTCCACGAGCCCCGCCCGGATGAACAGGTCGGCGTTGACGTGCCACAGCAGGGCGTGAAGGTCGAACGGCAGGGCCCAGACCTCGCCATTGGCGGTGACGCCCTCGCGCGCCGCCGGCACGAAGTCCGCGACGTCGATGCCCACCGCCGCGAAGTCCTTGCCCAGCGGCAGCAGGAGGTTGCGCACCTGGTAGTTCGGCAGGACGCTGCGGTGCATGACGGCGATGTCCGGCGGGGTGCGGCCCGCGACGTTGGCGCTCAGCCGGTCGTAGTAGACGCCCCACTCCACCGACTGCGTCTTGACGGTGATGCCGTCCGTGTTCTCCGCGTTGAACTTGTTGGTCAGCACCTGGACGATGCCGCACTCGCCCACCGCCTTCGACACGTCCGTGACGTTGGCGTACGCGTCGCTGCATCCGCCAAAGAAGCGGAACAGGGTGATTTCCGTCCCGGCCCGCGCGGCGGTGGTGCCAAGCATCGCGGCCAGCATCAGTGCTGGCAGTAGCGTCTTCATCTTCATGGGAGCGGCTCCGTTCGGCTACTTGCCGCCAGTGATGGCAATGCCTTGCACGATGTAGCGTTGGAACACGACGTAGAGGATGAGCATGGGGGCGCTGGCGAACACGGCCGACGCCATCAGGAACCCGAGCCCCTCCGACATCGCGAAGTTGCCCTGCAGCGAACCCAATCCAACGCTGAGCGTGTACATCTCCGGCTGCGTCGCGGTGACGACGGGCCAGAGGAAGTCGTTCCAGGCGAACAGGAAGGTGAAGATGCCCAGCGTCGTCAGCGCGGGGCGCGACAGCGGCAACATCACCGACCAGAAGACCTTGAAGCGGCCCGCGTTGTCGAGCTCCGCGGCCTCCTCCAATTCGCGGGGAACGGCCTTGAAGAACTGCGTCATCAGGAACACGCCCATCGGCCCCGCCAGACGGGGGGCGATGAGGGAGAAGTACGTGTTGTGCAGCTCCCAGTCCGCGAACATGGCGTGCAGGGGCACGAGGATGGCCTGCTCGGGCACCATGAGCCCGGCCATCACCAGCAGGAAGACGGCGCGGCGCCCCGGAAAGTCGATGCGGGCGAACGCGTAGCCGGCGAGCGACGACAGCAGCAGCGTGCTCGCCGTCATGCCCACGGCGACCACCAGGCTGTTGAGCAGCCAGCGCGGCGTCAAGGACACCCGCAGCAACGTGGCGAAGTGCTCCAGGGTGCGCGGCCAGGGGATGATGCCGTTCGTGGAGCGCACCAGCTCCTCGTTGGGCTTGAGCGACAGGGTCAGCACCCACAGCATCGGCATCATCCACACGAAGGCGGCGGCCACCACCAGGGCGAGGATGAGGCGGTCCGTCAGGGTCCGGTTCATCGCGTCACTCCCCTTCCTGCCGCGACAGGCGGAACTGCAGCAGCGCCACGCCGAACATCAGGACGAACAACACCGTGGAGATGGCGGAGGCGTAGCCGGAGCGCCAGTCGCGGAAGCTCGTCTCGTAGATGAGCTGCACCAGCGGCCGGGTGGAGTTGGCGGGCCCGCCGCGCGTCATCAGCAGCGGCTGGCCGAACACCTGGAGGTGCATCACCGTCTGGAGCACCACCACCAGCAGCGTGGTGCGCGCGAGCGCCGGAAGCGTGATGTGCCGCAGCACCGCCCACCGCGAGGCCTTGTCCAGCCGGGCCGCTTCGTAGACCTCCGGGGGGATCTGCTGGAGGCCGGCGAGGAAGAGCGCCATCGGGAGGCCGGCGGTCCACCACAGGGAGGTCACCATCAGCGCCGGCATGGCCCAGTCCTTGTCGGCCAGGAAGGCGATGGGCGCAAGTCCCACCGCGCGCAGGCCGTTGGCGATGAGGCCGCGGTCGGGGTTGAGCACCATGGCCCACACCAGGGTGACGACGGTGACGGAGAAGATGTTGGAGGCGAAGAAGACGGCCCGCAGCGCGGCGTAGATGCGCAACGGCTTCTGGAGCGCCAGGGCCAGCACCAGCCCCAGCAACGTCGCGGCCGGGGCCGTCATGGCGGCGAACTGCAGGGTGCGCTTGAGGGCCTCCCAGAAGTACGGATCGTCCCACAGCTCCACGTAGTTCAAGAAGCCGATGTACTCGCGAAAGTCCCCGACGATCTCCCAGTCGTGCAGGCTCATCCACAGGCCCAGCGCGAAGGGATAGAGCAGGAAGACGCCGTAGAAGAGGAGGAAGGGCGCCAGGAAGGCGTAGCCGGAGAGGGCGTTGCGATGGCGCGCAAGGCTTCCGTTGCGCGAGCCGGCCTCTGGAGCCTGGGCCGGGGTGACACTCGTGGCCTGGACACTCATGCGGCGCTCGCGGTGGCGGGCGGCAGGGCCATTCCATCCGCGCCAAAGAGCCGGCCATGGCCGGGTTCAATCGCAAGCGTCACCGTGTCACCGAGGCGGACAGCGCTGTCTCCCGTGTCGGTGGCGATGAGCGTGGCCCCGTCCGGCCCCACCACGTGCAGCAGCGTCTCGCGCCCCAGCCGCTCGATGGCCCGCGCCTGCCCCCGGAAGATGCCTTCCCCTGACGTCGGCCGGACGTGCTCGGGGCGGACGCCGAAGGTGACGGGCGCGCCCGCCGCCAGCGCGCGGCCATCCGCCGCGAGCTGGGCCCGGCCGCCCGGCAGGGCGACCTCCACCTGGCCAGGGCTGACGGCCATCACCCGCGCCTCGAGCAGGTTCATCTTGGGAGCGCCGATGAAGCCGGCGACGAAGGTGTTCGCGGGCGACCGGTAGACCTCCAGCGGCGTGCCCACCTGTTCAATGCGCCCGTCGCGGAAGACGACGATGCGGTCCGCCATGGTCATCGCCTCGACCTGGTCGTGGGTGACGTAGATGGAGGTGGCCTCCAGCCGCTGGTGGAGCTGCACCAGCTCCACGCGCATCTGCACCCGCAGCGCCGCGTCCAGGTTGGAGAGCGGCTCGTCGAAGAGGAAGACGTCGGGCCGGCGGACGATGGCGCGGCCGATGGCGATTCTCTGGCGCTGACCTCCGGACATCTGCGCGGGGCGGCGGTTGAGCAGGTGTTCGATCTGCAGCGTCTTCGCGGCGGCCGCCACGCGCTCGTCGATTTCAGCGCGCGGCGTGCCGATGTTGCGCAGGCCGAAGGCCATGTTGTCGGCCGCCGTCATGTGCGGATAGAGGGCGTAGTTCTGGAAGACCATGGCGATGCCGCGGTCGCCCGCCGGCGTGTCATTGACCCGGCGCCCGCCGATGGAAATCTCACCGCCGCTCACCTGCTCCAGGCCGGCGATCATCCGCAGCAGCGTGGACTTGCCGCACCCCGAGGGGCCGACGAAGACGATGAACTCGCGGTGTCGCAGCTCGAGCGAGACACCATGAATCACCGCCTGCGAGCCATATTGCTTGCGCACATCCCGAAGCAGCACATCCGCCATCGTTCACATTCCTGGGGGGCGGCAAGCGCCCCGGCACAGCGTCAGGGCCTCGTGGCCCCGGCGCTGGACTGACAAGAGGGATTCAGGACTCCACCCGGGGGCACGTCACACGACGCTCGTCCCCTCCGCGGCCTGGCACACGTAGCACTGCGGGGTGTTCCCCGTGGCCTGCGTGTACTTCGCGTGGACGCTCTGGACGAACGCTTCCGCCTGACCGGGGGCGACGAGGGCCACCGCGCAGCCGCCGAAGCCCGCGCCCGTCATCCGGGCCCCGAAGCAGCCCGGCTCCGCCCGTGCCAGCAGGACGATGGTGTTGAGCGCTTCGTTGGTGACCTCGAAGTCGTCGCGCAGGCTGTCATGGCTTGCGTCCATCAACCGGCCCAGCTGGATGAGGTCTCCGGCGCGCATCGCCTCCGCGGCCCGCACGGTGCGGTCGTTCTCCGTGATGACGTGCCGCGCGCGGCGGCGCACCAGCGGGTCCAGCTCCTGCTCCCGCTTCGAGAAGGTCTCCGCGTCCACATCCCGCAGCGCCTTGACGCCGAAGAAGCGCGCGGCGGCCTCGCACTGGCTCCGGCGCTCGTTGTAGGCGGAGTCCACCAGCCCCCGGCGCGTCCCCGTGTCGAGCACGACGACCACGGCGCCCGTGGGGAGCGGCACGGGCTGGAGCGACAGGTCGCGGCAATCAATGAGCAGCGCGTGGCCCTCGCGTCCGCCCGCGACGATCATCTGGTCCATGATGCCGGTGTTGAGGCCCATCCACTGGTTCTCCACGCGCTGGCCGAGCAGCGCCATGGTGGCCGGCTGCCACGGCAGGCCGCTCACCGTGGCGAAGGCACGCTGCGTGGCCAGCTCCACGGCGGCGGACGAGGAGAGCCCCGCGCCGCGCGGCACGTTCCCGCCCATCACCC
>NZ_RAWK01000353.1 GCF_003612165.1 Corallococcus aberystwythensis
GGCTCGGCGGGCCGCGCCTCCGCCGCCGCCCGCCGAGCCGCCGCGTTCACACCGCCGGGTCAAGCCTCCCCGTCCTCCGCCTCCACCCCAGGCTCCGAACCGCTACGGGCTCTACGGCGGACGGTCCCTGGGCTCCGGCCACGTGGGCGTGGGCATGGAGCTGGGCTTCCCCTTCGTGTCCGCACGCGGCGTGTACGGCGTCCTGGAGCGCCTGGACCTGGGGCTGGGCGTGGACAGCGTCTACGGCCTGATGACCGAGCTGCGCGCCAGCGCCCGCGCCACCCTGCTGGACAGCCCCAACGTCAGCCTGGCCTTCGTGGTGGACGGTGGACGGGCGTTCTTCCTGCGCCCCCCGGACACGGAAGACCGGGGCGCGCGCTACTTGAGCGGCCGGCGCGACTGGAACGTGGCCCCGGGGTTCGTGACCTCCTTCCAGGGCGACAGCCCGCGCGGGTGGCGGCCGTACCTGGACGTCCGCGGCCTCTTCGCCTTCGACCTGGACCCCATCCAGCGCGACCCGCTGTCCGGCGTGCCGCCCGCGTGGAAGCTGGATGCGTCCATCCTCGTCCGGCTGGGCGCGGAGTTTCCCGCCGGGGAGAAGACGTCCTACGCTGTCTCGCTCGGCGGTGACTTCCGCAGCCGCTCCACGGATGCGGAGTTCATGCCCACGCTGTCCGTGGGCGTGGTGTCCGCGCTGTTCTGAAGTTCCCCCTCCCACTCTCGATTCGAGGTCATCTCATGCGCGGCAGTGTCATCGGTGCAGGTTCGTTCGGGACGGCGCTCGCCAATGTGCTCGCGGTGAATTGCGACGAGGTCCGCCTGTGGGGCCGTGAACCCTCCGCCGTGGAGGCCATCAACACCCACCACGAGAACGCCACCTACTTGAAGGGCATCCCCCTGTCCGAACGCGTGCGCGCGACCACGGACCTGGAGGAGGCGCTGGCGGGCTCGGAGATGGTGGTGCTCGCCACGCCCAGCCACGCCACGCGGGAGGTGCTCGCGCGCGCGAAGACGTTCCTGCCCAAGAGCGTGCCCCTGATCACCGTGTCCAAGGGCATTGAGAACGGCACGCTCCTCACCATGACGGAGCTCATGGAGGACTGTCTGCCGGAGGAGTTCCACCCGTACGTCGCGGTGCTCTCCGGCCCCAGCTTCGCCAAGGAGCTGGCGCGGCGCATGCCCACGGTGGTGACCATCGCGTCGCACTGGGACAAGGTGGCCCAGCGCTGCCAGAAGGCGCTCCAGACGGACACCTTCCGCTCGTACACGTCCACGGACGTGGTGGGCGTGCAGTACGGCGGCGCGCTGAAGAACGTCATCGCCATCGCCGCGGGCATGGCGGACGGCCTGGGCATGGGCCACAACGCGCGCGCGGCCATCATCACGCGCGGCCTGGCCGAAATCACGAGGCTCGCGGTGAGGAAGGGCGCCAACCCGCTGACGCTCTCCGGCCTGTCCGGCATGGGAGACCTGGTGCTCACGTGCACGGGCGAGCTCAGCCGCAACCGCCACGTGGGCATGGAGCTGGGCAGGGGCCGCAAGCTGCCGGACATCCTCGCGGAGATGAAGGAGGTCGCCGAGGGCGTGAAGACGGCGAAGAGCGCGCGCGACCTGTCCCTCAAGACGGGCGTGGAGCTGCCCATCTGCGAACAGGTCTACCTCATCGCCTACGAGGGCAAGAACGCCAAGATGGCGGTGGTGGACCTGATGACGCGCCAGCCGAAGTCGGAGCTGTCCGGCGTCTGAGTGCTAGTAGCGGCGCGGCTTGGCTTCCGGGCCCGCGCCGCGCACGCGCCACACGGTGAGCCGCTCGGAGTTGGTGTGGCTCAGGACGAGCCCCTCCGTCTGCATCTCCTCCAGCAGGCGGTTCGTCTTGAGCCGGTCCAGCCCGATGGTACGGCCCAGCATGTCGCCGGGCATGCCGCTGATGTTGCTGCGCAGCTCGTTGATGATGGCGCGCTTGAACTCGTTCTTCTGCAGGCCGTCGATGTCCTGCGTCCGCCACGCGGACAGGATGCCCCAGCCGATGAGCAGCAGCGTCACCACGGCGATGACCGGGTAGACGATGTGGCTGTTCTTCTCGAGCAGCTCGATGTAGCCGGTGGTGATGGACGAGACAGGCCGGTCGTAGTCCGGCCCGGAGTCCTGTCCGGGCAGACCTTCGATTTGGGCCGTCAACAGCGGGATGAGCAGTTTCAGCGCGGGAGCCAAGGCCCCCCGACTCTACGGGGAGGGCCCCCGCGCCGACAACCCGCCCACCGCTACATCACGCCCATGGACTCGGACGCACCCTCGGCGAACAGGGTGGTGTCCGCCTTGGCCAGCAACGTCGCCAGCCCCTCGCGCTTCGCCGCGCTGATGGCCACGCCGCCCCGGGACCGCAGGAGCGCCTCCACCTCGTCCGCGGGCAGCTGGTCCGCCTTGTTCCACACCATGAGGCGTGGCTTCTCCGCCAGGCCCAGCGACTCGAGGATCTTCTCCACCGCCTCCACCTGGTCGTCGCGCGCGGGGTCGCCCGCGTCCACCACGTGCAAGAGCAGGCTTGCGTCGTAGAGCTCCTCCAGCGTGGCGCGGAAGGCCGCCACCAGGTCCTTGGGCAGGTCCCGGATGAAGCCCACCGTGTCGGTGATGATGACCTCGCGCTCCTGCGGGAAGCGCAGGCGGCGGCTGGTGGGGTCCAGCGTGGCGAACAGCTTGTCCTCCGCCAGCACCTCCGCGTTGGTGATGGCGTTGAGCAGCGTGGACTTGCCCGCGTTGGTGTAGCCCACGATGGAGATGACCGGCACCTCGCGCCGGTTGCGCTGCGCCCGGCGGACGCTGCGCTCGCGGCTGATGACGTCGATGCGGCGCTCCAGGTTCGTGATGCGCTCGCGCACCCGGCGGCGATCGATTTCGAGCTTCGTCTCACCCGGACCGCGGCCACCCACGCCACCGCCCATGAGGCGGCTGAGCGAGTCATCCCCCTGCACCAGCCGGGGCAGCCGGTACTTCAGCTGCGCCAGCTCCACCTGCAGCTTGCCCTCCGCCGTCTGCGCGCGCTGGGCGAAGATGTCGAGGATGAGCTGCGTGCGGTCGAGGATTTTCAGGCTCGTCGCATCACCGATGTGACGGCCCTGCGACGGGGTGAGGTCCTTGTCGAAGATGAGCAGGTCCACCATGGACTGCATGGAGCGCAGGTTCAGGTCCTCCAGCTTGCCCCGTCCGATGAGGTAGCGCGGATCCGCTTCGCGCTTCATCTGGAGCACGCTGTCCACGACCTCCACGCCCGCGGTGCGCGCCAGCTCCTTCAGCTCCGCCAGGGAGGACTCCGCCCGGGCGCGGTTGCCGTCCAGGCACACCGCCACCAGGATGGCGCGCTCGCGGCCGGACACCGTGCGCGCGGCCGCCTTGCGGTTGAGCTCCTCCTCCAGCGCGTCCAGCGTGGCCAGCAGGTCCGGCTGTTCACCGTGCACGGAGGGCAGGGTGGACACGTGCCAGAACTCACCCGAGCCGTTCTCCGGCATCAGGTAGGCCCAGTGCAGCACGCCGGGCAGGCCATCATTTCCCACGCCTACGGCCGCCACGCAGTCCAGGCGCAGCAGCGCCAGGTCCGTGAGGTCGTCCTTCGTGAGGGGTTCGCTCTTGAGGTGCGTGTGCACCAGCCGCAGGCCACGCAGACGGATTTGACCGGCGCGCGCACGGCCAATGTCCGGCAGCTCCAGCTTGTGCGCGTTGCCCACGACGACGTGCTCGATGTCGCCCTTGCGGTTGATGAGGACGCCCACCTGACGGTTGAGCTCGTGCGACAGCTCGGTGAGGTGGCGGGCAAGCTCCGCGGACACGATTTCGCGCGGATCCACGCGGCGGCGGAAGGTGTTGCGCAGCCGCTGCTGCTCGCTCGACTTCAGGCCCAGGGTGTTGCCGTAGATTTCCTTCAAACCGTTTCTCCTGGCGCGGAGGTTGAAGGTTCCGCGCCCCATTCAAGACATTGGATGGACAGGGGCCGCCTGCGTTTCATGACAAAGGCCCCCGTTTCCTGCTCGCCTCGACGCCTGGTGAACAACCGTCCGCGCGCGTCCTTTCCCGTTCCAGCCTACGCTGACCGCCGTGACTGATTCCGCACGCAACGCGCTGCGCGGGGCCCGCCGCGTGGTGGTGAAGATTGGGACCAACGCGCTGACGAGCGCCACGGGCCGCTTCAACCGCGCCCACTTCGACGCGCTGGGACAGGACCTGCTGTGGGCCGCCGGGGGCCGGGAGCTGGTGGTGGTGTCCAGCGGCGCCATCGCGCTGGGCATGGAGCGGCTGGGGCTGCCCGCGCGCCCCCGGGACATCCCGGGCAAGCAGGCGTGCGCGGCGGTGGGGCAGAGCCGCCTGATGCAGGCGTACGAGGAGGCCTTCAGCCACGCGGACCGGACGGTGGCCCAGGTGCTGCTCACCCACGAGGACGTGCAGGAGCGCCGGCGCTACCTCAACGTGAAGCACACCCTGGACCGGCTGCTGGCCGCGGGCGTGGTGCCGGTCATCAACGAGAACGACACCGTGTCGGTGGACGAGCTGAAGTTCGGCGACAACGACACCCTGGCCAGCCTGGTGGCCGGCGTGGTGGAGGCGGACGCGCTGGTCCTCCTGTCCGACGTGGAGGGCCTCTACACCGCCGACCCGCGCAAGGACGCGCAAGCGAGCCTGATGCCCGCCGTGCCGCGCGTCACCGCGGACGTGCTGGCCCTGGCCGGCGACGCCACCAGCGAGGTGGGCACGGGCGGCATGGCGTCCAAGGTGCGCGCCGCCGCTCGCGCCGCGGAGCTGGGCATCCCCTGCGTCATCACCTCCGGCGCCGTGCCCGGCCGCCTGCGCGGCGTGCTCCAGGGGGAGGCGGTGGGCACGCTCTTCGAGCCCGCCGGACGCCGCAGCGCGCGCACCGCGTGGATCGCCCACGCCCTGCGGCCCCGGGGCCGGCTGGTGGTGGACGCGGGCGCGAAGGAGGCCATCGTCACCGGCAAGCGCAGCCTGCTGCCCAGCGGCGTGACGGGCGTGAAGGGGGAGTTCAGCCGGGGAGATCCGGTGGACCTCACGGACGCGGCCGGGGCGGTGTTCGCCCGGGGGCTGTCCACCTACGACGCCAACGAGCTCAAGCGCATCGCCGGGCGGCGGAGCGCGGACATCGAGGCGGTGCTGGGCTACCGCTACCTGGATGAAGCCGTGCACCGCGACGACCTGGCGGTGCTGTAGGGGCCCCGGGCGCAAGCCGCCTAGATGGAGCAGGAGACGGACTTCACCGTGCCGGGCGTCTCCTCCTTGAGCTGCATCAGCGCGCGGAACTCCGGAGAGTCCACCTTCATCAGGAGCAGCGACACCTCCAGCTCCCCCGGCACCCGGCCCAGCTGGAGCTTGCGCTCCTGGCCGTGCAGCAGGGCGAGCTGCGAGTGGCCCTCGCCCTCGGGAAGGGACAGGTCCAGCTGGAGCTGGAACGAATTGCCTTCACCCTTGGGCGTGAGCACCAGCCGGTAGTCCGGCGCCGCCGAGCCCGGACGGCGGCGCTCGGCGCGCAGCGTGCGGCCCGCTTCGCCCAGCAGCTTGGGCTGGGCAATCAGCCGTCCGTCGCGCCGGACCTCCAGCGCGAAGTAGAGCGGTTCGGAGCGGGCCTGCGCCGGGGTGGAGACGAAGGCGAGCAGCACCAGCGCCAGCCCGGGAAGCCACGTCTTCAGCAGGGAGGTGCGGTCCATGGTCGAGCCCTCGTCAAAGCCTTCCGTCCGCCGCGTCGCCCCCACGGCAGCCAGCGGAGCCTTCAGCAGTGGCCCGCCGTCGCTTCACACCCAAATCGACAGGGCCCAAGGAATAACCCAGACGCGCGCCGAGTGCGAGCCCCACGCCCGGGGTTGTCTGCTGGCTTGCGGACGAAACAAGGGGTACATGGCGATACCTGCTTGCCTGTTCAGGTGAGGGCGACTAACTCCTTCTGGACGGAGCCGGTCCCCTCGATTGTTCCCTCCCTGTTCCTTTCCTCTCCTGCTCCCTTCTCCCACCCCGGAAGTCCCCGGTCGCTTGATCTCCCGGGTCCTGTCCGCCACTGTCACCGATTTCCTGAATGGACCGCACGGAACGCATCCTTGATCTCGTGGCACTGCTGCTCGACGCGCGGGAACCCATCTCGTGGGCCGAGCTGCGCGAGCACTTCCCCGCGGACTACGGCGGCTCGGATGACGCCGCCGAACGCAAGTTCGAGCGCGACAAGGCGGAGCTCGTCGAACTGGGCTTCCCGCTGAGCTACGTGCAGGGCGACGACGAGCGGCGCGACGGCTACCTCGTCGACCGCAACGTCTACTACCTGCCGGAGGCGGACCTCACCAAGGAGGAGCTGGCCGTGCTCTACGCCGCCGGGTCCGCCGCGCTGGCGTCCGGCGCGTTCCCCGGCCGCGACGACCTGGCGCACGCGCTGCGCAAGATCGGCTTCTTCGCCGGCGAATCCCTGCCCACCCCGCGCGTGCGCATGGAGCTGGGCACGGGCCAGGAGGGCCAGGAGAAGGAGGTCTCCGCCCGCCTGGAGCAGCTGTGGGAAGCGTGCTCCACCCACAAGTGGGTGCAGATCACCTACGGCAGCCCGCGCAAGGACGGCGTCACGGAGCGGCGCGTGGACCCGTACGGCCTGGCGCTGCGGCGCGGCGTGTGGACGCTGGTGGGCTACTGCCACCTGCGCCAGGGCCTGCGCACCTTCCACGTCCACCGCATCCGCGAGCTGAAGGTGAACACCGCCCGGCCGCGCACGCCGGACTTCGAGGTGCCGGCGGACTTCTCGCTGGACGCCCATGTGGCCTACTTCCCCTGGCAGTACCGCTTCCACGAACCGCTGGAGGTCACGCTCCAGCTGACGGGGCCGCAGGCCTCGCGCGCGGGCTCGCTGTTCCCCGGCGCGGCGCTGGAGCCGGTGTCGGAAGGCGTCGTGCGGGCCCGCTTCCCGGTGACGTTCCTGGACGGGCTGGCGCGCTTCGTCCTGTCCCTGGGCCAGGACTGCCGCATGGAAGGGCCTCCGGAGGCGCGCGAGCGCCTGGAGCGGATGGCCGCGAACATCCTGGCGAAGCACGCGCCGGTGGAAGGTGAGCGGGTGAGCGCATGAGCAACGTCCATGAGCGGCTGCGCCGCCTGCTGTTCCTCGTCCCCTACGTCTCCAAGCACCCGGGCGTCACCGTGGAGGCCCTGGCCAAGGCCCTCAACATCAGCCGCGAGGACCTGCTGGAGGAGCTGGACCTGCTCACCTGCGTGGGCCGGCCGCCCTTCAACCCGGACGACTACATCGACATCTACGTGGACAACGACCGCGTCTACGTGGACCTGGACCAGCGCCTGTTCGCGCCGCCCCGGCTGACGGCGGGCGAAGCCGCGGCCCTGGCCGCCGCGGCGGAACTCCTGCGCCCGGCCACCGGGGACGCGCTCCAGAGCGCCCTCACGAAGCTGGAGGGCATCATCCCGCCCGCGGCCCGCGAGCGCTTCCGGGACATGTACCGGAAGATCGACGCCTCCGCGGACGCGCCCCCGGCGCTGGGGCCGCTCACCCGGGCCATCCTGGAGCGGCTGGAGGTGACGTTCGGCTACGCCAGCCCCGGCCGCCCCGCGGAGCCGCGCCGGGTGCGCCCCTACGAGCTGCTCAGCCACCGGGGCCAGTGGTACCTCCAGGGCTTCTGCCACACGCGCCAGGACGCGCGCCTGTTCCGGCTGGACCGCATGGAGGACCTGTCCGTCACCACCACCGCCTTCCTGCCCCCGCCGGACGCCCGCGCGGACGTGCCCAACCCGGCGCGCAGCGCCAGCGAGGCCTCCGTCCGGGTGCGCTTCACCCCCACGGCGGCCCCGTACGTGAAGGAGCGCTTCGGCCAGGACGCCCGCCCGCTCGCTGACGGAGGGGTGGAGGTGCGGGTGGCCGGAGACAGTGAGCGCTGGCTCACGCAGTGGGTGCTATCCTTCGGCGGAGAGGCGGAGGTGCTGGAGCCGGCGAGCGCGCGCGCCGCCGTTGCCCGAGCCGTACATGCCTCGATAGGCTCCTAGGACGACATGGCTTTCCAACTGACGATCTCCGAGGGAAAAGACGCCGGCAAGGAGTTCGTCTTCGACCAGGACTCCGTGCTCATCGGGCGCACTTCCGAGTGCGACGTGGTGCTGTACGACCCTGGCATCTCCCGCCGCCACTGCCGCATCTTCCAGGACGGGGATGGCTACGCGGTGGAGGACCAGAAGAGCGCCAACGGCACGCTCGTCAATGGCACGGCCGTGCAGAAGCAGGCGCTGACGGACGGCGACACGCTGACGCTGGGCCCGGTGACGTTCCTCTTCGCGCTCGCGGTGGAGGACGCGCCCACCGGCGAGGACGAGAAGCCCGCGGAGGACGGCGCCAACAGCACGCGCATCGTCTCCATCGACTCCTTGCGCAAGCAGCGCAACAAGAAGGCCGCCGCGGCGCTCGTGCCGGAAGGGGTGGACGAGGAGGACCTGCAGGGCATCCGCGCGGAGTCCACGCGCATGAACATGCGCGCCATCCGCCGGCCCACCTCCAACGCCCAGCGCGCCGTGCCGCAGGAGCCGCCCCCGCCGGAAGCGGACGCTCCCGCCGCCATTGAG
>NZ_RAWK01000354.1 GCF_003612165.1 Corallococcus aberystwythensis
GGATGGCGGTGTGCGTGGGGGGACTCTTCCTCGTGGGGTGCGAGGAAGCCCGGGCCACGGCACCGCGCATCCCGGTGCTCGGCGAGGTGGGTGGACAGGTCGTGCAAGAGGGCGTGGAGGCCCACGTGTGGTCGCGGACCCTGATGGTTGGGGACCCTCAGGCTCCGCACGCGGTGGTGACCTCCAACGGGGACGTCCTCGTGGCGGCGACCTATCAAGAGCCCATTGACCTGGGGGCGGGGCCCCTGCCCTTCAATCGCAACGTCGTGGCGCCGCACCTGCTGGTGGCGCGGTATTCGCCCGAGGGCACGCTCAAGTGGGCGCGGGGCTGGACGCCGCAACATCCGGCGCGGGCCCGCGTGGGCGGCCTGGCGGTGGACGCTTCCGACAACATCTTCGTCACGGGCCTGTCCGCGGGCTTCACCCGCGACGGCGCCACGCTGCCGGAGGGGCCGTTCCTGGCCCGGCTGGACGGCGGCGGCGCGCTGGACTGGGTGCGCTCGCTGCCGGGTGAAGGCGCCGTGGCGGTGAACGGCGTCACGTCCGACCATGACGGCGGCGCGGTGCTGGTGGGGGACTTCGCCGGCGCGCGCGACCTGGGTGAGGGATTGAAGACCACGCCCCACGGCAGGCACGCGGGCTTCGCGCTGCGCGTGGGGCCCCGGGGCGAGCAGCGCTGGAGCCGCGTGTGGATGCCCGCGAGCGAGGGCGAGGTCTCCGCGCGGGCGGTGGCGGTGGATGTCTTTGGCGACGTGCACGTGGTGGGCGGCTACGCGGGGGCGGTGTCCTTTGGCGACGCCACCTTCGTCACCGTGCGCCAGCACACTCCCTTCGTGGTGAAGCTCACCCGCGACGGCGACCACGTCTGGAGCCACGACGTGCGCGGCACGGACGGCACCGCGGTGTCCGTGGCGGTGGGGGCCGACCGCGTCTTCGTGGGCGGCGGCTTCAGCGGCCGGCTGTATTTCCAGAAGACCTTCCACCGCGCGGACTCGCGCGACGGTTTCCTCTTGGCCTACGACGCGAGCGGCGGCCAGCAGTGGGCGCGCACCTTCCCCACCGGAGCCCCCATGGTCACCACCGACGAGGCGGGCCAGGTGACGGTGGCGGGCAGCCATGACGGCGGCCTCGCCCTGGGCGGAGGGAACCTGCCGCCCGGGCTGTATGTCGCGAAGCTGTTGCCGGAAGAGGGCGCGTCGCTCTGGGTCCGCGGCTTCGCGAGCCCCGGCACCGTGGCGCAGGCCCGGGCCGTGAGCGTGGACGCGTCCGGAGGCGTGCTGCTCGCGGGCGGCTTCAACCGGCCCGCGCAGGAGGAAGAAGAGGGGCCGTCACGGCGGCGCCAGGACGGCTTCCTCTTCAAGTTCAATCCCTGAGCGGGCAGCTCCAGGAACAGGCCCTCAGGCCCCGATGCCCTCGGGGTCCGTGGCCAGCTCCCCGCCCAGGTGCATGCCCGTCTGGCAGCGGTAGTCCGTGACGAGCGACGCGGCCAGCACCTTCACGCCCAGGAGCACGTGCAGCGCCGCCGCCACGGGCGAGCGCTTCGCGTACCCCAGCACGAAGGGCGCCAGCACCGCGCCCAGGCCGTAGGCGTAGTCCGCCAGCTCGTGCGCCTCGATGGGGATGAGCTTCGTGAGGCTCAGCCGGTAGTCCGTGAGGAGCGACACGCCCACCGCGGCCCCGCCCAGGGCCCAGCCGGCCGCCTTCGCCGCGCTGTCGCCGGACGCCTTCCCCACCGCCACCAGCGCCGCGCCGCCCACGTAGTCCAGCACCGAGTGCACGTCCTGCGGCACCCAGCGGCGCAACGGAAGCCGGCCGAGCAGGGGACGCGACAGGATGCCCGCCGCCGCGCTGTGGTCCCTCATCCGGCGCCACTCGCGGCGCACGGCCCCCTCCGAACGCGGGGGGACGGGGGGCAGCACTGGCGCTGGCTCCAGGCCTCGGACCTCGTACATGACGTGACTCCTCTCCCGGCCGTTGTGGCCTTGCCCGCAAACGGTAGCCACGCCCCCAGGCGCGGGCGCCGGGCCTGCCCCTCTCCCACGCCCGCCTGCCTGCGCCCGCCCATGGGAGGCCAGCCCGGCCCTCCTGGCCACCCATTGAACTGTTGGCTGCCAAGCAGGGGGGCTTCCAACCACCCTGCCCCACCGTGCAGACTTGCTTTCGCACTCAGGTCCTCACATTTCGAGAGGACCGGCCGCCCCCGGGCGGGGGTGCCGCGCCCCACCAACAAAGAGAAGACGATTCATGGCTACCGGTACCGTGAAGTGGTTCAACGATGCGAAGGGCTTTGGCTTCCTCACGCAGGACGGCGGTGGTGAGGACGTGTTCTGCCACCACAGCGCCATCAACATGGATGGCTTCCGCACCCTGCAAGAAGGCCAGAAGGTGGAGTTCGAGGTGACGCGCGGCCCCAAGGGCCTCCAGGCACAGAACGTCCGCGCAGCGGGTTGATCCGACCCCGCTCCGGGTCCACCTGGATTCATGGAAGCCCGGCCCGCTCTCGCGGACCGGGCTTCTTCATTTTTACAACGTGCCGAGAAGGAAAAACGCGCAATCCCTTTCAAACCTTCCAGCCTCCAAGGAATCAAGGGGGGGGCTGTGAAAGTCCGAAAGACGTCTGTTAGTCTTTGGACCCGCGAGGGAGGGCGCACCCATGTTCGAAGTCACCAACGATGTCAGCCGTCGGACCATCACTGCCCGCATGAGCGGTTTCATGCGGCCCAATGAAATGAAGGAGTACGTGGCCGTCTACAAGAAGGCCACGGACAGCTACGGCGGAGGGCGGCACCTGGTTCTGGCCGACATGCGGGGTCTGCGCCCGCTGGAGCCGGAATCCGCGAAGCTGTTCTCCGAGATCGTCGACCACGGCCGCAAGAACGGCTGCGCGATGTGCGCGCACGTGTCGGACTCCACCATCGCGCGGCTGCAGACGGCCCGCGTGGCGTCGGAAGCATCCCCCAACGACGACATCACCGTGGATTGTGTGTCGCTGGAGGAGGCGCAGAACCAGCTCGCCAAGGCGCGCGTGCGCCTGCTCAACGGCGAAGGCATGTCGGCTTCGCGCTAGAGAAGTCCCGCCCGGGCAGGACGCCCGCGAACGCCCCGTCTCCGGCATGGCCCGGAGCCGGCGGCCCTCCGCGGAAGACGCCCACCCGGGACCTGTTTCATCCCCTTTGTTTCACCGTTTCACATCCAGGGCGCGGGTGACGTCACCGTCACCCGCGCCTTTCGTTCTTCCACGGGCCTTCAGGCCGCGCGGTCGTGCGCGGCGGGCGCGTCCACGGACGGCGCCGAGGGCGTCCCTGCCGCGCGGGGCTTCTTCCTGCCGAAGGACAGCTTCTCCATGGCCGCGAACACCACCGGCACCACCAGCAGCGTGAGGAAGGTGGAGGTGATGACGCCGCCGATGACGGAGATGGCCATGGGGGCGCGGAACTCGGAGCCGGTGCCCGTGCCCACCGCGGTGGGCACCATGCCGATGGCCATCGCCGCGCTCGTCATGAGGATGGGGCGCAGGCGGCGCGGGCCGGCCTTGAGCAGGGCCTCGTCCACGGAGTCGCCCTCGCGCAGGTGATGGAGGGCGCCGTCGATGAGGAGGATGGCGTTCTTCGTCACCAGGCCCATCAGCAGGATGACGCCAATCATGGCGCCCATGCTCAGGTGGTAGTTCGTGACGACGAGCCCCAGCAGCGCGCCCACGAGCGCCAGCGGCAGCGACACCATGATGGTGAACGGGTGCTTGAAGGACTCGAACTGGCTGGCGAGCACCATGTAGATGAAGACGAAGGCCAGGCCGAACGCGATGCCGAACGCGTCGTTCTGCTCATCCAGGCTCTTCATCTGGCCGTCGTAGACGATGGCGTAGCCGGGCGGCAGGGGCTTCTGCGCGATGGCGGCCTTGAGCTTCGTGGCCACGTCACCCAGCGCGGCGCCCTTGGCCAGCTGGGACACGACGGCCACCTGGCGCTCGCGGTTCTCGTGCTCGATGACGCTGGGGCCGTTCTTGAGGGACACCTCCGCCACGTCCGTCACCTGGTGCAGCCCCCTGGGCGTGGCCACCATCAGCTGGCGCACGCGCTCCGGGGTGGCGCGGTCCTCCTGGCGCAGGCGCACGCGGATGTCCGTCTCGTCCGTGCCCTCGCGCAGCTTGGCGGACACGTCACCGTCGATGGCGAGCCGCAGCTGCATGGCGAGCGCCCCGGCGGACAGGTCCATGTCCGCGGCGCGCGCGCGGTCGATTTGAATCTGGAGCTCCGGCTTGGCGGGGTTGGAGTCCACGCGCACGTCGGAGGTGCCCAGGGTGCGCAGGATGCCCGCGACGCGCTCGGCCTCCTCGTTGACGCGCGTCAGGTCCGGGCCCACCACGCGGACCATGATGGGGTACCAGTCCCCCAGGCCTTCGATGGACGGCGGGTCGGACAGGGTGATGGCGGTGGAGACCAGGTTGGGGACCAGCAGCGCGCGGGCCTCCTCCTTGAGCGTGCCGATGCTCTTGGTGCGCTGGTCCTTGCCCACCGTGAGCACGCGCATGCGCGCCTTGTAGACGTCTCCGTTGGGCCCGACGGTGGTGTAGATGTCCGTGATTTCCGGAATCTTCTTGAGGAGGACCTCCGCCTCCGCGGCGCGCTCCGTGGTCTGCGCGAGGTTGGAGGAGTCCGGCAGCTGCAACTCAACGATGAGCTGCGAGCGGTCCTCCGCGCTCATGAACTCCACGCCCAGGCGGCTGGCGGCGCCGAAGGACAGCACGAGCGCCAGCACGGTGAGGCCCGCGGTGGCCCACTTGTGGCGCAGCACCCAGCCCAGGATGCGCGCGTAGGTGTTCTCCGTGGCCTCCAGGAAGCGGCGCAGCGCGCGGAACACGGCGGGCTCGTGGTGGACCTCGCCCGGCTTGCGCGCCTTGGCGAAGCGGGCGGACAGCATGGGGTCCAGCGTGAAGGAGATGAACAGCGAGATGAGCACCGCCACGGAGATGGTGATGCCGAACTGCTTGAAGAACTGACCCACGATGCCGGGCATGAAGGCCACGGGGATGAACACCGCCACCAGGGACAGCGTGGTGGCGAGCACCGCCAGGCCCACGTCCCGCGTGCCGTTGGACGCGGCGCTCATGGGGTCCTCGCCCTGCTCCAGCCGGTGGGTGATGGCCTCACGCACCACCACCGCGTCGTCGATGAGCAGACCGATGGCCAATGACAGCGACAACAGCGTCATCTGGTTGAGCGAGTAGCCCAGCACGTACATCACGAAGAACGTGCCGATGACGGACGTGGGCAGCGCGAGCGCGGAGATGAACGTGCCGCGCGGGTCCAGGAGGAACATCAGGATGATGAGGACCGCCATCAGGCCGCCGAAGATGAGGGCGATCCACACCTCGTGGGTGTTGGCGCGGATGAGGTCCGACTGGTCGATGAGGAGCGTGGCCTGGAAGCCCTGCCCCACCACCGGCCCCATCTGGGCGAGCGTCTTCTTCACCGCGTCGCTGACGCTCACGGTGTTGGAGCCCGGCTGCTTCACGATTTCCAGCACCACGGCGTCGCGGGCGTTGAGGCGCGCGGTGGTGCGGCGCTCGGCGACGCCGTCCGTGACGGTGGCGATCTCCTCCAGGCGCACCTGGGCGCCGGTGCCGCTGCGCGCGATGGGCAGCTTGCGCAGGTCCTCCACGCTGGTGAACTCACCCATGGCGCGCACGGTCAGCTCGTTGGGCCCCAATTGCAGACGGCCCGCGGGCAGGTTGAGGTTCTCCGTGCCAATGCGCTGGGACACCTGGGACGGCGTGATGCCCACCGCGCGGGCCTTGTCCAGGTCGATGTCGACCTGAATCTCCCGCGTGTCGCCGCCGGTGATGCGCACCTCCGCCACGCCCGCCAGCTGCGCGAGCGCGGGCTTGATGCGGTCATCCAACAGCTTGCGCAGCGTCTGGGACGTCATGTCCGCGGACACCGCGTAGGTGAGGATGGGCGCGGCGGACAGGTCCACGCGGCTGACGATGGGCGCGTCCGCGTCCGTGGGCAGCTTGTTGACGGCCTGCCCCACCTTGTCGCGCACGTCCTGCACGGCGGTGTCCAGGGCGGTGCCCAGCGTGAAGGACACCACCACGGTGCCCACGTTCTCACGGCTGAAGGAGTGGATTTTATCCACGCCGCTGATGCCGGCGACCGCGTCCTCCAGGGGCTTGATGACCTGGGTCTCGATTTCGCCCGGGCCCGCGCCTTTGTAGATCGTGTTGACCACCACCACGGGGAAGCTGACGTCCGGGTAGAGGTCGGTGCCCAGGCGCTTGAGGCCCATCAAGCCCAGCACGATGAGCAGCAGGGACAGCATGGCCGTGAACACCGGCCGTCGGATGGAGACGTCGCTGAGAATCATTGGAAGTGCTCACGCACGCCGCGAGACCGCCCGAGGACGGCTACGGCGAAAAGGGGCGGCTTGCGGCTACTTCACGGAGACGCGGGTGCCGGGGGACAGGGAGGGCGTGGGGAAGTCCACCACCTGCTGGAGGACGGCCGCGGCGCGCACCACCACCTCGCGGTCGCGGCGCTCCAGCACCTGCACGTCCACGCGCTGGAGGGCGCCGTCGCTGACGATGAGGACGTGGTCCCCGTTGGAGGAGGACAGCGCCGTCGTGGGGAGCAGCTGCGCGTCCTGCGTCTCGCCCAGCTTCAGCATGGCGCGCGCCAGGGTGTGGGCCACGAAGCGGCCGTCCGCGTTGGGCACGGCGATCTCCACCGGGATGCGGCGGGTGGTGGGGTCCGCGGAGGGAAGGATGGTGCGCACCACGGCCTCGTCGGTGGACGCGCCGTTGCCCAGCGACGCCACGCGCACCTTCACGCCGGGCTTGAGCAGCGCGCGCGCGCCTTCCGCCACGGTGGTGCGGAAGATGAGCGTGTCCAGCTGCTCCAGCGTGAAGAGGGGCGAGCCCGGCCCCACCGTGGCGCCCGTCTGGTCCGGGGACTCGATGAGGGTGCCCGCGAAGGGCGCCTTCAGGTCGTGCCGGCGGCGCGCGGCGCGGGCCTGCGCCAGCTGCGCCCTGGCGGCCATCACCTGGGCCTGGGCCTGCGCGGCGGCGGCCACGGCGCTCTTGTGCTGCTGGGCGCTGACGCCTCCGCCCGCGTTGAGCTGCTCGGTGCGCTCGGCGGCGTCCTTCGCCATGGAGGCGCCAGCCTCCGCGGCGGCGACGGCGGCCTCCGCGCCAGCCACCTGAGCGTCCACGATTTCGGAGTTGAGCTGGGCCAGCGTGTCGCCCTTCTTCACGGCCTGGCCCTTGTGGGCGCGGACCGCCTCCAGCCGGCCGCCCACCTCGAAGCCGACCTGGAGGCCCTGGGCGGGATACAGCGTGCCCGTCACCTCCTCCGACTGGGAGGCCTGCACGCCGCGCGCGGCGACGACCTTCACGGCCGGCATGGGCTTGTCCTGCCCGGGGGCCGCGGCGGCGGCGGGCGGCGCGGACGCATCCGCCTTGTCGCAACCGGTGAGCGCGAGCGCGGCGGCCATGCCCAGGGCGGTGAAGGCACGGGAGGCAGAGGGCTTCGTGGACGGTTTCACGGGCGTTTCCTTGGCGGGCGGTGCGGGTTGGCCGCGCGGGCGTGGCGCCGGCGCGTGGAAGGCGGAGGGGAGGACCGGGCGGAGACGGCGGCGGGGGGCACGGCCTGGGACACAGGCTCCCTGGGCAGCGTGCCTTCGTGCATCAGGCGCTGGAGGCCCACGGCCCAGCTGGACAGGTCCGGCTTGTGCGTCAGCCGCCCCATGCGCCGGGCCAAGAGCAGATACGTGCCCACGACGAAGGAGCCGAAGAGGCTGGGGTCCACGTCCGGGGTGTCCGGCTGCTGCCCTCGCAGGTGGCGGTACTCCCGGGCAATGCGCTCCACCTCGCGGTCCACCACGTCCCACATGACGGATTCGAAGGCGGTGCCCTGGCTGCCCACGATGAGCGCCGTGACCAGCTCACGCTGGTCCCACATGAGCTCCAGCATCTCCACGTCCAGCGCTGCCTCCAGGCGCAGGAAGACGCGGTAGCGCTCCGAGCGCGCGGCGACGTCGGCGGGGCCCGGCATGCCGTGCTCGGCGCGGAAGCGCTCCATGCGGTCCAGGCGCTGCGTGGCCAGCCGCTCCAGCGCCTCCAGGAAGCCCTGCACCAGCGCCGCGAAGAGGGCCTCCTTCGACGGGAAGTGCAGGTAGAAGGCGCCCTTGGACAGGCCGCTGGCGGCGGTGATGTCGCTGATGCGCGCGCCCTTCACGCCCCGCTTCGCGAACTCCGCCCGCGCGGACGCGATGAGCGCGCTGCGGGCTTTGGGGTCGGCGGGACGGGGCATGGCGGGCCATTCCTAACCCGCCGGTCAGAAATAGAACAGTCGTTGCTGAACGCCGGGTCAGGAATCCGAGGGGCGTGTCGGCGGGGGGCGCACGAGGGCGGAGCAGAGCGGACA
>NZ_RAWK01000355.1 GCF_003612165.1 Corallococcus aberystwythensis
CCCCACGACCCCGTCTGTCGGATTTCTTCCAGGGGGTGGGTGTGCTCGGCCGCGCCTTCCGGCTGATCTTCCGCTCGCGCCGCCTCTTCCTCCTGTCCAGCCTGTGCGCGGTCCTCACCGCCATCACCCTGGTGGGTCTGGCCGTCCTCCTCTACCGCTACGCCCCCGGCCTCCTGGAGTCCGTGTGGGCCCGGCCCGAGTCCTGGTACGGCCGCGCCGGCTGGACCCTCACGCTCATCCTCGGCGCGCTGGTCGCCTGGGTGGTGGGCGCCAACGTGGTGCCGCCCCTCCTGCTGACGCCGCTGCAGGACCCGCTGTCGGAGGCCACCGAGGCCGAGTGTGCGCAAGCGGACGCCGTGCTCTCCCCCGTCTCCTTCCTGCGCGGGATGACGACAGGGCTGTTGCACACGCTCGCCCGCATGGCGCTGCTGTTCCTGGGGCTGGCGGTGCTGCTGCCGCTCAACCTGGTACCGGGCCTGGGCAGCATCGCGTTCACCGTGCTGGCCAGCCTGTGGACCATGCTCTGGATGGCGGCGGAGCACCTGGCCGCGCCCATGACGCGCCACCTGTACCCCTTCGCCCAGGTGCGCCGCATGCTCCGCGAGCGCCGGGCACTCTGCCTGGGCTTCGGCGCGGGCGTCTACCTGCTGCTCTGGGTGCCCATCCTGAACACCTTCTTCCTCCCGGTGGCCGTCATCGGGGGCACCCTCCTCTACCGGAGCCTGCGGGAGGCCGGGGACCTGCCCCCGCCACCGGATGCGAGCGGGCCCGGCGGCGCTCCGCCGGCTGGCACGCCCTGAAACGAAATAAAGGGGCATGCCGGGTGTCCATTCGTGCAGGCCCTCCGGGAACGCATTGCCTGCGGTGGACGTTCTCGGACGCTAGTGACAAGGCCACGCCTTGAAGCACCTGGAAGCCGTGATTAGGCTTGCCCGGCCGCTGCCAGGTCCCTTGGCACACGTCGAACCGTTCGGATTCACAGGGCTTTTCACGCATCACCCGGGGCGCCCCTCGCGCCCCAGCTGGGATGAACCGCATGCCGCGTATCTTCCGCCGCATCACCGCCGTCGCCGTTCTGTTGGGGGCCTGGGCATTCGCAGGCAGTGACCGTGCGCCCCTCCCGCTCACCGTGGGAGCGGCGGAGGCGGGGCAGGACTCCTGGGACGGCGCCCTGCCGTCCGCCAGCAAGAGCGAGAAGGCCCCGCACGACCTCAACAGCCTCCGCGTCCTGACGAAGGTCATCCTTTACGTGAAGGAGAACTACGTCGACCCCAAGCGGGTGAAGCCCAAGGAGATGATGATCGCCTCCCTGGAGTACGTGGAGAAGAGCGTCCCGGACGTGCTCGTGGACGGCAACCCGGAGACGGGCAAGCTCAACGTCAACGTCAACGGCAAGCAGAAGGAGTTCGACATCTCCCACGTGGACTCCCTGTGGAAGATGTCCTTCGCGCTGAAGGACGTGTTCGACTTCCTGTCCAAGAACATGCGTCCCATCGAGGAGACGCGCGACATCGAGTACGCGGCCGTCAACGGCATGCTCTCCACGCTGGACCCGCACTCGGTGCTGCTGCGCCCGGAGCTGTACCGGGAGATGAAGCTGTCCACCAAGGGTGAGTTCGGCGGCCTGGGCTTCGTCATCCAGATGAAGGAGGGCAACCTCACCGTGGTGAAGGTGCTGCCCAAGACGCCCGCGGCGCGCGCCGGCATCCAGAAGGACGACCGCATCAAGAAGATTGGTGAGGAGTCCACCGTCAACATGGACCTCAACGAGGCCGTGTCCAAGCTGCGCGGCCCGGTGGACAGCCGCATCACCATCACCGTGGAGCGCGACGGCTGGGACAAGGCGCGCAACATGACGGTGGCGCGCGCCATGATTTCCATTGAGTCCGTGCAGCACAAGCTGCTCGCGGGCGGCGTGGGCTACGTGCGCCTGAAGAACTTCCAGGGCAACACCACGCGCGACCTGGAGGCCGCGCTGGCGGACATCCGCAAGCAGGCGGAGGCCAAGGGCGGCTTCAAGGGCCTCGTGCTCGACCTGCGCGGCAACCCGGGCGGTCTCCTGGAGCAGGCCATCCAGGTGTCGGACACGTTCCTGTCCAAGGGCACGCTCGTCGCGACGGTGGGCTTCAGCGACAAGCTGCGCGAGGAGAAGCGCGCGCGCCCCACGGAGGGCGAGGAGTCCTACCCCATCGCGGTGCTGGTGAACGCGGGCAGCGCCTCCGCCTCTGAAATCGTCGCGGGCGCGCTCAAGAACCTGGACCGCGCGGTCATCATCGGGCGTCAGACGTTCGGCAAGGGCAGCGTGCAGGTGCTCTACGACTTCCCGGACGACAGCGCGCTCAAGCTGACCATCGCCAAGTACCTCACCCCGGGCGACGTCTCCATCCAGGAAGTGGGCATCGTCCCGGACATCCAGCTGGTCCCCACGCGCGTCACCGCGGACCGGGTGGACGTGTTCGCGCCCCGGAAGTCCATGGGCGAGGCGGACCTGGATCAGCACTTCGGCAACCCGGAGTCCTCCACCATCGCCAAGAAGCGCGAAGAGGTGCTGGACCGCGAGAAGCCGGGCACCAGCCTCAAGTACCTCAAGGTGGACGAGAAGGCCGCCCAGGCCGCCGCCAAGAAGGAAGAGCCCAAGGAGAAGGTCGCCACCAAGCCGGCCGCCAAGGACAAGAAGGAGCACGGCGAGAATGATCCGCTCCTGGACGTGGACGTGGCCGGCCAGGGCGAGGACCTGGACGACCAGCTGGACGCGGAGTCCCAGGAGGAGATCAAGGAGGACTTCGAGGTCCAGTTCGCCCGCGACTTCGTCCTGAAGGTGCCGGCCGTGAAGCGCGGCGAGCAGCTGGCCAAGGGCAAGCAGTTCGTGGAGCAGAAGCGCAACGAGGAGGAGCAGCGCATCAACAGCGCCATCGCCGCCCTGGGCCTGGACTGGAGCCCCGGCCCCACGCCCAAGAACGTGCAGCTGGACGCCAGCTTCTCCCCGGGCAACGACGCGAAGATCGCCGCCGGCGAGCAGCTGGACATGGTCATCCACGTGGAGAACAAGGGCACGGAGCCGCTCAAGCGCGTGCGTGGCTGGACGGAGAGCGACAACGCGTTCCTCGACCGCCGCGAGTTCCTCTTCGGCGCGCTGGCCCCGGGTGAGAAGAAGTCCTGGAAGGTGCAGGTTCGCCTGCCCAAGGACCTCACCAGCCGCCGCGACGACGTGAAGGTGAAGCTGTTCGACGACAACGGCGCGCTGCGCGACACGCTGGTGTCGGAGCTGTCCTTCGTGGAGCTGCCCCGCCCCACGTTCGCCTTCAACTGGCAGGTGGTGGATGACTGCGCGGACTGCAACGGCGACGGCGTCGTGCAGCGCGGCGAGGACGTCACGGTGGTGATGGACGTCACCAACACGGGCGTGGGCGCGGCGCTGGACTCGTTCGCGCAGATCAAGAACGGCGGCGACGCGAACATCTTCATCGAGAAGGGCCGCTTCAAACTGGGGGAGATCAAGCCCGGTGAGACGAAGACGGCGCGCTTCCAGGTGTCCCTGAAGAAGGGCTTCAAGGGCGACACCTTCCCGCTGAAGCTGGCCATCCTCGACGAGCCCCTGGAGGAGTTCGTCCTGGAGAAGCTCCAGCTGCCCGTGAAGGACGGCGCCGTGGCCCAGCTGGAGGCCAAGAAGGGCCTGGTGAAGCTGTCGGACAAGGCGGAGCTGTTCGCCTCCCCCACCGCGGACGCGCGTCCGGTGGCGAAGCTGCCGCAGGGTGCGACGCTGGCCCTGGAGGCCACCACCAAGGGCTACTACAAGGTCGCGCTGGAGAAGGACCGCTTCGCCTTCGTGCGCACCCAGGACGCGAAGGAAGTGAAGACCGGCAAGGCCGCGGCGCCCAAGACGGTGGCGTACAGCACCACGCACCAGCCGCCGGACATCAAGCTGGACGTGGACCCGTCCCACGGCGGCGTGGTGGTGAACGGCGACAAGTTCACCCTCTCCGGCGCGGTGAAGGACCCCAACGGCCTGCTGGACGTCTACGTGCTGGTCAACGACCAGAAGGTCTACTTCAAGGCCGTGGACCCCAAGGGCGGCGAGCCCAACACGCTGAAGTTCACCGCCGACTTCGCGCTCAAGGAGGGCAACAACAACGTGCTGGTGGTGGCCCGCGAGAGCTCCGAGTTCGCCAGCCGCCGCACCCTGGTCATCCGCCGCCGTCCGGCGGAGGTGGCCCAGAAGGTGGCGACGCCCGCCGCCGCGGCCACCAACCCGGTGAAGCCGCGCCAGCAGTAGGCCTCGAGGGCTTCCGGGCCCGCCCCCGGAGCGCCTGAACCCCGGGCGGCTCGCTTCCAGCGGACGCTCCCCTTCCTCGAAGGGGGCGTTTCCCTGGAGGAGGGCCGCCCGTTTTGTTGACGCTTCACCGAGGGCCGATTTAGGGTCCGCGGCAGGTGGGCGCCCGCTTGGCCGGCATGCGTCCCGGAGGCCTGATTCCCCCATGCGGACGTTCAGTCGGTGGCTCGTGTGCGCGACGGCGCTGTCCGGGGCCGCGGCCCACGCGGACGACAACGACCTGAAGATTTCCCGCTTCGGCGTCGAGCGCCGGGGCGCCACTTCCGTCATCACGGACACGGAGTTCGCCGAAGCCAGCGCGGACTTCCGTGCCTTCGCGCGCACGTTCGGCGCGGTGATGACGTCGGCGAACCTGATGCCTCCCCGCACGACGGGCCACTCCGGCTTCGCGTTCAACGCGGAGCTGTCCGTGGTGTCGTTGCCAGAGGATGTGCAGCTGCCCACGGAAGCCGAACAGCCGGGCTCCGTGCTGGTGCCTTCGCTCCACGTGCGCAAGGGCCTGCCCTTCTCGCTGGAGCTGGGCGGGCGCGTGGGCTGGATTGAGAAGAGCAGCATGGTGACGGCCACGGGCGAGCTGAAGTGGGCCGTCAACGAGGGCTTTACCTACCTGCCGGACGTGGGCCTGCGCCTGCACGTGACGAAGCTGTTCGGCGCGCACAACCTGGACCTCACCACCACGGGCCTGGACATCGGCGTGGGCAAGCAGTTCCCCCTGGGCGGCATGGTGACGCTGACGCCCTACGGTGGCCTGGACCTCAACTTCGTCAGCGCCACCACGCGCACGCTGGACTTCGACCCCAGCCGCACCGTGGCGGACTCGCAGGGCAACGACTCGCGTGACGCGCTGACCAACGCCGCGCCGTACGCGCGGGTGCGCGCGGGTGACAACCTCACCCCGCGCTTCTACGCCGGCGCGCGCTTCATTGGCGGCGTGCTCCAGCTGGGCGCGGAAATTTCGCTCACCAACCTGGGCAGCTTCGACCAGGACGGCGCCGGCAGCCGCGAGCTGCCCTCCGTCTTCGCCTTCAACACCACGCTCGGCCTGGACTTCTAGTCAGCGCAGGGCCTCGCGCACGCGGGCCGGGCGGTTGGTGATGAGGTAGGACACCCCCAGGTCCCGCAGCACGCGGGCGCGCTGGGGGTCGTCCACCGTCCACGCCGCCACGCTCAAGCCCGCGCCCCTCCACGCGGCCACGCGCTCCGGCGTGCACGCCTCGTGGAACGGGTGCACCGAGTGCGAGGACACCAGCGGGCTCAGCGCGTACGCCTGCAGCGCCCAGGGCTTGTCCGGGTCGATGAGGAAGCCCCGGCGCAGCGAGGGCGCCGCCGCCGCCAGCCGGAAGAGGCACAGCGGGTTGAAGCTGGACACCACCACGCGGCCCGCCAGGTCGCGGTCCCCCAGCAGCCGCGCCACGCCCGCGGCCAGGCCGCCGTCGTCGAAGCGGTCGCACTTGAGCTCGATGTTGACCAGGAAGTGCTCCGGCAGCGCGTCCAGCACCTCCTCCAGCAGCGGGATGCGCGCGGGAGCGAAGCCCAGGGGCGTGCCCACGTCCGCGCGGGAGAGCTTCCACCAGGGCGTGGAGCGCACCTCCCACGGCTGACGGGCCAGGCGGTCCAGGCGCTCGTCGTGGCAGACGACCACCTCGCCAGAGCCGCACACCATGGCGTCCAGTTCCACGCCGTCGGCGCCCTGACGGACGGCCTCCGCGAAGGCCTCCAAGGTGTTCTCGGGAGCGTCGGCGCTGGCACCACGGTGAGCGAGCAGGAGCATGGGGAGCGGGAGTGTGCGCTGGAATGGCCCTCTGGCGCAGCGCTGGCGTGGGGCCGGCGTCCGGGGGTGGACGCGTGCGCAACTTGCCTCGCGGGTGGGTTTATTGCAGTGTCCGAAGCATGCTGGGCACCGGAGAATTCATCGTCCTCGGCTTCATCCTGCTGGTGGTCTTCTCGGCCGCCCGGATGGGGCAGTTGGGCAACGCGGTGGGCAAGTTCGTCTACTCGTTCCGCAAGGCGTCGCGCGGCGACGACCTGGTGGACGTGAAGCACCTGCCCCACTCGCGCCGGGGCCACACCGACGCGGACTTCACCGAAGGCCCCAACAAGGACCGCCGCCCCTAGAACTCCTCCCCTGTCGGGAGCACCAACGGACCGGGCGGGCTGCCGGGCGCTGGCGCCAGGAGCAGGCGCGCGGCCTGCTGCCTCAGGGCGGGCAGCAGCCCCGTGGCCTCCACCATCTCGCGCAGGTCGGAGGTGGTGAGCAGCGGCACCAGCTTCGCGCCCACCTCCGGCGGCAGGTACGGATTGAAGGCCAGCGCGCGGCGCACCTTGTGGCGCACGGACCAGCGCGGCGACTTCCAGATTTCGACCAACGGCTCCGGACGCGCGGGCCTGCGCGCCGCGATGCGCACCACCAGGTCCTCGGTGAGGCGCGGGTTGATCAGCACGTTGCGCAGCACGGCCGGGTTGCTGACGGTGGCCAGGCGCGACAGCACGTCCGGGTCGCGCGTGAGGCGGGCCTGCTGCTTCAGGTGACCCAGGGACTGGCTGGCCGCCTGCGCGTCAGCGCGTGCGGCGGCGTCCGCGTCCAGCTCCTTGCGCGCGGGGCCCTGGGCGAAGAGGTCCGCCACCGCCTCCAGCGACTGCACGTGGGCCATGCGCCGGAGCGCCTCCACGTGGGGGATGTGCTCGGCCTCCTGAGCCAGCGCGGCCAGGAAGTCCGACAGCACGCAGGTGGCGGGCGCCTGCCCCGCGCGGGACAGCGACAGCAGGTGGCCAATGAGCTCGTTCGTGTCGAACGGCTCACGCCGGGCCAGCTCTCGCGCGGCGGCCTTGCGGCGCACGGTGGCGCCTCCACCCAGGGCGTGCAGGTTGCGCGCGAGCGCGCGGGCCTCCTCCAGCGTGGACATGACGGCGCTAGCCTCCGGTGCGGTCCGCGGTGGGTTCAAGGGGGACGGGCTCCAGCGTCACCTCCAGCCGGAAGCCGGTGAGGTCCGCGGGGAACTCCTGGAGCATCACCAGGAAGGGCACCTTGCCGCCCGGAGGCACCGGCAGGGCGCCAGCGTCCATGCGCTGGCGGAGCGCCGTGGCGGCCTCGCGGCTGGTGACGGCGTGGAGTTCCTCCGGCGTGGCGAGCGCGCCCGCGAGCCCTTCCGCCGATCGCACCCGCTGGTCGCCGTCGAAGAGCGCTGCACGCACGCGCACGGCCGCGGCGGCGCCGGTGCGGTTCTCCGCCTCGCCGCGCACGACGAAGAGCATGCGGCCGTCGCGGGTTTCATAAAGGCCGTTGGTCACGTCGCTCGCGATGAACGGGCGGGACGCGGGCAGCACCAGCGAGCGCAGCCGGTCCGGGGACAGCGTGGACGGATCCACCTTGCCGTCGCGCAGGTACACGGTGCCCAGCGCGCCCAGGGCCACCACCAGCACGGTGGCGATGGCGAGGTTGAGGACCAGCCCCGTCACCTTCCGCGCGCGGCCGGGCAGCCGGCGCTGGGGCATGCCCACGTCCTCCATCCGGGCGGAGGGCTTGGCCACGGTGACGGCAGGGCCGCCGCGCATGTTGGCCAGGTCCACCACCTCGCGGCGGGGCGTGGTGATCTTGAACGGGTCGCCGTCGTCGTAGGCCGGCACGTCGCCCAGCAGCGAGATGCCGCCGGGCTCCTCCGCGCCAGCCTCCGAGGGCACATCCCCCAGGAGCGCGGCGCGGCCGGTGTCCGAAGCGGCCATCCCCTCTTCGCCGGACGCACCCGCGCCGGAGAAGTCGAACAGGTCCCCCATCGGCTCCGGGTGGGCCCCGGGGGCCTCGGGCGCGGCGGCCAGGTCCGGAGGCGGAGTGGCCACGTCGATGGACGCGAACGGATCCTCGTTCTCGAAGCCCGGCGAGGGCACCGCCGGTCCCACCGCCGCGGCGCCGCTCGGCGAGGGCGCCACGGCCACGTTCGCGGCATGGCGCAGCGACGCCGCGTCCGGCCCGGACGGAGCGTCGATGGAGAAGTCGAACAGCGGATCCGGCGCGAGGTCCGCCGAACCGGCGGCGGCAAGGCCGGGGGAGGCCACGGGAGCCCCACCCGGACGAGAGG
>NZ_RAWK01000356.1 GCF_003612165.1 Corallococcus aberystwythensis
CCGGACGAGGACCCGCTGGGCGCGCTCAAGGCCCGCGTGGCGCAGGCGAAGTTCCCCTTCCTGTCCGCCAACGTCCGCGAGAAGGACGGCCGCCACCCGGCGTGGCTGGGCAATGACGGCACCACGGTCGTCACTGTGAAGGGCGTGAAGGTGGGCCTGCTGGGCCTGTCCACGCTGTCCACGCCGCAGACCACCAACCCCGCGAACGTCGCCAGCCTCAGGTTCCAGTCCCTGGCCGACGCCGCGAGGGAGGCCGCGACGTCGCTGCGCGAGCAGGGCGCGGAGGTGGTGGTCGCCATCGCACACGCGGGCGGCAAGTGCACGGACCTGGCGAACCCGCGCGACACGTCCGGGTGCGAGCGCGACGACGGCGAAATCTACGCGGTGCTGGACGCGCTGCCGAAGGGCGCGGTGGACGCGGTGGTGGCGGGCCACACGCACCAACCCATGGGGCACTTCTTCGGCGACGTGCCGGTCATCGAGACGACGGGCCTGGCGCGCTCGTTCGGCGTGGTGGACCTCTTCGTGGATCCGGTGACCCACCGCGTGCTGCCCGGGCGCACGCGCATCCAGGCCGCCATCCCGGTGTGCGGGGCCGTGGAGGCCACGCTGAAGACGTGTGATCCGCTGAAGCTGCGCGACGCGAAGGACGTGCGGCTGGTGCCGGCCACGTTCCTGGGCCAGCCGGTGACGCCGGACGCCCGCGTGGAGGCGCTGGTGGCCCCCGCGGAGGCGCGCGTGGAGGAGGAGCAGCGCCGCCCGGTGGGCGTGGAGAGCCAGTCCCGCATGCCCCAGGTGTACGAGGGCGAGAGCGCGCTGGGCAACGTCATCGCGGACGCGATGCGGGAGGCGGCCCGCTCCGACGCGGCGGTGATGAACGCGGGCGGCATCCGGGCGGACCTGCCGCAGGGGCCGCTCACCTTCGGGAAGCTCTATGAAATCCTGCCCTTCGACAACACGCTCGCGGTGCTGGACCTGAGCGCGGACGAATTGCGCCGCTTCCTGTCGCTGGCCTACGGCGGCCGCAAGGGCGTCTTCGCGGTGTCCGGGCTGGAGGTGACGCTGGGCGCGTGCCCCGGGCCGGAGCGCTTCCAGGGCGTGACGCTGCCGGGAGGCAAGCCGCTGAAGGCGAAGGGGACCTACCGGGTCGCGGTGCCGGACTTCCTCCTGCGCGGCGGCGACGGGGTGGGACCGCTGACGTCCACGCTGCCACAGGAACGTATCAACCTGTTGCAGGGGCAGGACCTGCGTGAGGTGCTGATCGCGTACGGCCGCGCCCACGGCAACGCGCTGAAGCCCCCGGCGCTCGGGCGCGTGCACATGGTGAAGGCAGCGGAGCCCTGCGTGGACCCGAAGCCCTGAAAAAGCGCGCCCGGCGTTGGAAATTTTCTCTCCGTGCTGATCCGCTGGGGCTGGATCGCGGCGCAACCCAGCGGAAGATCAGCAGAAGGCGTCCAGGGCCGAATTTTCGGCCTGGGATCAGTTTCCAACGGCGGGAAACCTCCCTACTCTAGGGCACGCGAGAGCCCTTGCAGGCGCGGCCCCCAAAGCCCGCGCGAGCAAGTGGGCGCCCGTGCGTGGGAGGGACAGAAGAGATGCTCTACAAAGTGACCCCGATGATGGTCCCCGTTGCGCCCGAGAAGAAAGAGGCGCGGGAGCCGGGCCAGCCGCGCAAGCGGCGCAAGTCCTCCGTCTACGACGCCGACGGCCACGAGGTGCTGATCTCGCTGATGTGTCTGAAGTGCAAGACGCTCAGGCCGCTGGCGCAGTTCGGGCTGCGGAAGATGGCGGACGGCGCCATCCGCAACCAGCCGTGGTGCCGGGGCTGCCGCTCGGGCGCGGGCACGAAGAAGCCGAAGAAGGACGAGTCCCAGGCCGTCACCGTCACCGTCAGCGTGCCCGTCGCCGCCGCCGTGGAGCCCGTGCTCCAGGTCGTCGCCTCCGTGCCGCTCGACGTGGCTCCCGTGGCGCCGACGCTCGTCGATGCCCCGGCGGCCGACGCGACCGCCACCGCCCCGGTCTGAACCCCGGTCCTGGATGATCCGCCCTGCCGGGGCGCGCACTTCGCGCCCGGCACGGGACGGATCCGCGCAAGGCCCGCCGTCCCCCCATGACGGAGGGACGGCCCGCTTCCCGTCAGGACAACCGCAGGCCCGCCGGCAGCGTGTCGCCAAGCGCCCGGGCTTCGTCCGCCGCCTCCAGCGCCACGACCTCACGCACCATGCGCACCCAGGTGTCCGCGGCCTTCGCTGCCACCAGCGCCTGGGCGGTGCGCTCGCGCAGCGCCGGATCCAGATCGCGCGTGCGGTCGCCGGTGAGGCGCGCGAGCTGGGCGGCGGCGAAGGGCGCGCCATCCACCTTGCGCAGATCCAACGACAAGAGCAGCTCCAGCCACGCCTCCGCCGTCTCCACGTCCACGACCTTGTGGCTGCTGCCGTAGAGCGGCACGCGCGCGCCCAGCCGGCCCAGGGCCCACGCCCACGGGCCACCGGAGCGGGACTCGGCCTTCAGGCGCGCGGCGATCCACCGGCCCACCTCCGCCTTGTCGCCCGGCACCAGGTGCTCCAGCGAGGCGACGGTGCGGATCATCTCGTCCAACCCTTCCGGTTGGATTCCCTTCAACTTGCCGCCCTGCGTGGGCGCGTCCGGGGGCACGCGGCGGGAGAGGTGCGGCTGGAGGTAGCCGTACAGCTTCTGCTGCTGCGCTTCGGTGAGGCCGCCGGCGATGCGGCGCCACATCACCCAGAACTCCGTCCACACCGCCTTGTCCTGGTGGTGCTGCACCAGCGCGTCGAAGAGGCTGAAGGTCTGCTCCGCGCGCCAGCCGTCCAGCGGGTAGCCGAAGCCGGGGCGCAGGCAGAAGCCGGTGAGGCTGTAGAAGACGCGCTCGTGGTCATCCGAGCGGCGGCGCTTGCTCGCGCCCGCGTACAGCGTGCTCCACAGCTCGCGCAGCACCGGCACGCGCCACGTGTCGCGCGGGCCCAGCACCTTCTCCAGCGTGCGCGACAGCTGCTTCACGTCCTTGGGCCCCAGGGGCAGCGGCTTGTTGCCGTAGACGCGCTCCACGTTGTCCTTCGCCTCGGCGAAGCGCGCGGGCATGGACTCGGTGACGGTCAGCTCGTGCGAGCCGCCGGTGCCGCGCAGCTCGAACTCCAGGCGCCAGCGCTCGTCCGCGACGTCCGACACGCAGAACAGCTCCAGCGTGCCAATCTCCGTGAGCGCCGCCTGCAGGTGCACCGGGACCTCCGTGACCTTGCCCGCCGCGCCCTTGAGCAGCGTGTGGATGGGCGGCAGGGGCTTCAGGTCCTCCGCCAGCGGCACCAGGTCCCCCGGCTTGTCGATGCGGTCGCTCGTCGTGGAGAAAAGCGTGAACTGCACCGGCCGGCCCAGGGTGAGCGTGAAGGGGCGCTCGCCCAGGTCCACCTTCTGGCCCTCCTCGAAGCCGCGGGGGATGAGGCACAGCGTGGGCTGCTCCGTGCTGTCCGCGCCGCGCTGCAGGCCCACGTAGTACGCCCGCGCCGCGCCGCCGCCGATGCGCAGGCCGTGCCCGCGCCGCACCAGCCCGTAGTACGCGGCCCCCCGCGCCACCGCGAGCTCCAGCGACTCGTGCTTCAAGAGCGGGATGCGCGGCGCCTGCGGCCACCACGCGGACAGCGCGTCCACCAGCCGCGCGGAGATCTGCGGTGAGTTGAAGACGCCGCCGTTGAGCAGGATGGCGTCGGGGCGGGGCAGGGCGCCCTCGTGCGACGGCGTCTCGCCCAGCGCCGCGAAGCCCGCCGCCGCGTGCTGGAAGAGGAAGGCCGCCAGGTGCCGGGTGACGGCGGGGTCCTGCACGTACGGCAGGCCCAGCTCCTGGAGCGCCATGCGCGCCGAGCGCCGGGGTCGCTCCTCGGGAGGAGACAGGGGGAAGAAGCCGTCCAGCACCAGCGCGTGCGCCTCGTCGCGGCCCAGCTCCGTGGACAGCGTGCCGCCCAGGAGCCGGCTGCCCTCGCCGATGAGCGACATGCCGTACTTCTCTGGAGGCGCGCGCCCCAGCAGTTCCTCCTTCGCGGTGCGCGCGGCCTGGATGGCCTGCGTCCACTGCGTCGCGGACAGGCGCCGGCCGTTCTGGGTGAGCTTCTCCTCCATGCGCCGCGCGAGCGCCGCGTCCATGTTGTCGCCGCCCAGCATCAGGTGGTCGCCCACCGCCAGCCGCCGCAGCATGGGCCCTTCCGGCGACACGCCCGCGTGCACCAGCGTGAAGTCCGTGGTGCCGCCGCCCACGTCCACCACCAGCACCAGCCGCACCTGGGCCAGCGTCTGCTCCAGGTCCGAGCGGTGGCGCGCGGTGTAGTCGTAGAAGGCCGCCTGCGGCTCCTCCAGCAGGGTGAACTTCTCCAGCCCCGCCTTGCGCGCCGCGCTCACAGTGAGGGCGCGCGCCGCCTCGTCGAACGAAGCGGGGACGGTGATGACCACCTCCTGCTTCGCCAGCGGCTCGTCCGGGTGGGCGTGGTCCCACGCCCGGGCCATGTGGGTGAGGAGCAGGGCGGACGCGTCCACCGGGGACAGCTTCTGCACGTCCGCGGGCGCGCCCCACGGGAGGATGGGCGCGGAGCGGTCCACGCCCGGGTGGCACAGCCAGCTCTTGGCGGAGGCCACGAGCCGGCCGGGCACGCGCGCGCCCTGCCAGCGGGCCAGCTCGCCCACCACGTACGGGCCGCCGTCATCGCCCCAGGGCAGGCGCAGCACCTCCGGGGCCAGCTCGTGGCCGGCGGGGACGTAGACGGTGGACGGCAGGAGGGCGCGCGGGGCCACCTCGCCCTGGCGGACGAGCTGGGGCAGGGGGAAGTCCTCGACGGGCGCCCCCGCGCCCCTGCCTGGATCCACGGATGCCACCGCGCAATGGGTGGTGCCCAGGTCGATGCCGACGATTCGCATACGCCTCCGGTGTGCGGGGCCCCTTCTACTCCTTCATGCGCACGTTGAGCTCCAGCTTCCAGCGTCCGGAGCCGTTCTTCTCCAGGCACCGCAGCTCCAGCGTGCCCACCTCCGTCACCGCCGCCTGGAGGTTCACCGGGGTCAGGTCGCCAAACGGCGTGGCCTGTCCGGGCAGCGTCGTCTCAATGGGCGCCACCTCCTCCAGTCCTCCCGCCGCCAGCTCCGACTCCACGTCCTCCAGCATCTCGCCCACCCGGTCGTCACGCCGCACGGACGACGCGAAGAAGCGGAAGCTGGTGGGCTCACCGGTGACGAGTCCGAACTCCTGCGGCGGCACGTCCGCCTGCGTCCCTTCCTCCATCCCGAAGGGCGCGACGCACAGCGCCTTCACCGGCGGCTCCATGCCCGGCACCGCGGGCATCGCCGTCTCCACGCCCACGTAGTACGCGCGCGCCGTGCCGCCGCGGATGCGCAGGCCGTGGCCCTGGCGCACCCAGCCGTAGTACGCCGCGCCCCGCGCCACCGCGAGGTCCAGGTCCGCCCCCTCCAGCTCCTTCGCCGGAGGCGCCCCTTCCGACGCGAGCCACTGGTTGAGGACCTCCATCACGCGGCCCTTCAGCGGTCCGGCCTTGAAGACGCCGCCGTTGAAGAGCACCGCGGTGGGGTGCAGGAAGCCCTTGCCCGTCACGTCCACCGGCGAGTCCGAGCTGGCCGCCAGCGCCTGCGCCTGCCGGGTGAGGAAGGCCGCCAGGTGCTTCGTCACCGCCGCATCCTGCGCGTACGGCAGCGCCATCTGCGCCAGGCCCGTGCGCCGGGCGGTGCGCGGCAGGTCCGCCACCTGCGTCACCGGGAAGAAGCCGTCCGTGAGGACGCGGTCCAGCTCCTCGCGCGTCAGCTCCGTGCGCAGCGTGCCGCCAATGAGCGACGAGCCCCGGCCGGGAATCGCGATGGGCACCCGGTCCACGGACGCGTCCGCGTACAGCGTCTCCTTCGCCTGCCGGCACCCGTAGGTGAGGCCGTTGAACTGCCACGCGTCCAGCTTGCGGCCCTCCGCCGCCATCCGCTGGTTGAGCGTGTGCGCCAGGGCGAGGTCCATGTTGTCGCCGCCCAGGAGGATGTGGTCGCCCACCGCCACGCGCAGCAGCTCCAGGTCGCCCTCGCGGTCCTTCACGGTGATGACGGAGAAGTCGGACGTGCCGCCGCCCACGTCCACCACGAGAATCACTTCCCCGGGCTGCACCTGCTTGCGGAAGTTCTCCCCCATCGCCTCCAGCCACGCGTACAGCGCTGCCTGCGGCTCCTCGAGCAGCGTGATGTGCTCGATGCCCGCCGCCTTCGCGGCCTCCAGCGTCAGGTCGCGCGCCGCCGCGTCGAAGGACGCCGGGACGGTGACGATGACCTCCTGCTGGGACAGCGCGTTGCCGGACTCCTCCTGCGCCCGAGCGAAGGTGTGGTCCCACGCCTCCTTCAGGTGGCGCAGGTAGCGCGCGGACGCATCCAGCGGCGACACGCGCTGCACCTCCTCCGGCGCCTGCCAGGGCAGGAGCGCCGAGCGCCGGTCCACGCCCGGGTGCGACAGCCAGCTCTTCGCGGAGGACACCAGCCGCGTGGGCACCTTGGCCCCGTGCGAGCGGGCGAAGTCACCCACGATGACGCCCGGCTCCTGACTCCACGGCAGGCCCAGGCTGCCCTCCGGGAACTCCTGCGCGCTGGGGAGGTAGAGGAAGGAGGGCAGCAGCGGACGGGCTTCCACGGTCCCGGGCGCCGTCACCTGCGGCACGGGCAGCATGGACTGCGAGGGGCCGCGCGGCTTGCCGTCCTCGAGGTTGAAGTAGGACACCGCGGAGTGCGTGGTGCCCAGGTCGATGCCGATTGCGTATCGGGCCATATCGGTCAGGAACCCCCTAGGGGGCCTTGTGGTTCCTCGATGGGAAGGGGACTTCGGAGGATGCGCCGCCTGCTGCCCGGGCGGGCGTCAGGCGAGCTCGACTTCCGCCGGCGCCAGCACGCGCGGCTCCATGGCGGGGGAGACGGACGGGAACTTCACCTCCGTGGTCACCCAGCCGTGGTGCCGGAGCGTGCCGCCGTAGGGGGGCTGGCCGGCGACGTTGCCCGTGAGCCGGATGCGCTGAGCGTCGAAGCCCGGGGGCACCGTCACCTTGTCGCCCTCGCCCTGCGGCAGCACCGGCTGGAGCGTGAGGTACTGGTGCACCACCTTGCGGCAGCCCTCGTGGACGATGCGGGCCGCCGCGCCCACGTCCGCGTCCGGGAAGGCCGCGACGTTCTCCTGCACGAAGTCCAGGAACCGGCCCTCGCGCTGGAGCATGGCCAACAGCGACAGGGCGCTGGCGTGCTCGCGCTCCGGAGCCAGGGGAGGGGGCGCCACGGGGGCCTGGACGGCCGGAGTCTTCACGGGCGGCGGGGCCTGCGTGTCCCCGGACGGGAGCTCCTTGAGCTGGCCGGCGTCATAGGCGCGGCTGGTCGGCAGCACGGCCTGCGCGAATTCGCGGGACACGAGGCAGCGCCAGAAGCACAGCCAGGCGAGCCAGAAGCGGGCGAAGAACGACAGGGAGGCGGACGGGTCGGTCATCGGCCCCGGATAACAAAGCCGGAAGCCTTTGCAATTCGCCAATGGCCTGAAATGCAAAGGGCCTCACGGTTTCCCGTGAGGCCCTTCGTTTCTTCATGGTGGAGGTGGACGGGATCGAACCGACGACCTTCGCATTGCGAACGCGACGCTCTCCCAACTGAGCTACACCCCCACATCGGGGACTACAGGCTGCCTGCTGCGCCTCGCGGGGGTTGGGTCCCGCGAAGTGATGGGGCTAGTACCGGAGCCTTACCTTGCTGTCAAGCAGCTCGTTTCCGGCACCAACCCTGCGATTGACGTGCCGCACTGTGGATGCCATAAAAACCGCCTTTCGGTACCGCATCCTTCCCGGCCATTCCGGGCCCCCTTCTGGTTCATGTCCACCTCCCCATCGAAGACGTTGAGCCCCACCGACCTCGCGAAGCTTGAACATTCGTTCGCTTCCGACCCCTCTTCGGATGCGTACAAGCCCCTGGCGGAGGCGTACCTCGACCTGGGCCGCTTCATGGAAGCGATGGTCGTCTGCAAGAAGGGCGTCAAGGCGCACCCGACCGCAGCCGATCCCCGCCTCCTCCTGGCCCGCGTCTACGCGGCGCAGAACAAGGACAAGAAGGCGCTCGAAGAAGTGATGGGCGCGCTCCAGGTCCAGCCAGAGGACAAGGCCGCCCTGCGCATGGCGGGCGTGCTGCAGATCAAGGGCGGCGAGGCCGACACCGGCCGCGCCAACCTCCTCAAGGCCTACCAGGCGGACCCCGGCGACCCGGAGACCGTCACGCCTGTCTCTT
>NZ_RAWK01000357.1 GCF_003612165.1 Corallococcus aberystwythensis
ACCCCACCCTGCCCGCGCAGGTGCCCGGAACCACGGCGCTTTCCGCCGGGCCCGGGAACGGAGTAGGAGGAAGGAACTGGCATCCGCCTTGCTGACGGTGTCCCCCCGATGACGTTGCGTGCCCTCCCCCTCCTCCTGTGCCTGTTCGTGGCCGCTCCCGCCGGGGCGACGTCCGGCCTGGAGCAGGCGCGCGCGAAGGCCCAGGCAGCGCGCACGGAGGCACGCACGCTGCGCACCCGGCAGCAGGGGCTGCGCGACGAGCTCAACGGGCTGGCCGCGCGCATCGAGTCCCTCAAGGCCCAGCGCCAGGGGAAGCTCACGCCGGGCGGTGAGCTGGAGTCCGCGCTGCGCCGCTCGCAGGAGCTGAGCGGGGAGCTCACGGGGCTGGCGCAGTCGGCGTCCGGCGCGGACGGCGAGGTGGAGCGCGCGCACCTGGCGCTGCACGGCGCGCTGTCCGGGGAGCTGACGCGGCTGCGCGCGGCGTGGGACGCGACGACGGACCGGGCGGAGCGGGCGCGGCTGGTGGAACAGATGCGGTCCGTGCGCGTCGAGCGCGAGGCCGTGCGCGCCGCGCTGCCCGCCTCACAGGTGCCGGCGCTGGATGGCGCGGCGCGCGGGGACGACCCGGAGGACCTGCTCGCGCAGGCGGACGCACTGCGCGACACCCAGGACAAGGTGCGCCAGCGGCTGACGGCCCTGAAGGCGCGCATCACCGAGGTGCGCGAGGAGCGCGACCTGGACCGCCGCATGAACGACTTCCTGGGCGAGGAGTCCATGTTCGACGACCAGGACCGCCGCCTGCGCATGCGCACAGCGGGCGACCGGGGCCTGCAGGTGGCGCCCACCCAGCGGGGCGGTGGCGGGACGCCGGGGCTGACCGCGGGCGACATGGCGGAGACGCCGACCTACTCGGACCCCGTGCCCGGGACGGAGACCGGCACCCCCACCGCGGGAGGACTGACGCCGTCCGTCACCGCCAGCGACCGCAGGCCCCAGGTGGACCCGGTGCGCGCCCAGGCGCTGGCCGCGGGCGGCCTGGAGGACCTCTCCTCGCTGGAGCAGGAAGCCGCGCGGCTGGAGTCCCTGGCGCGCGAACTGGACGGACGCGCGGGGACGCTGGAGCGCCGCGCGAAGACGCTGGCGCCCTGAAAGAAGCAGCGGGGGGGGTGGCCGCTACAGCAGGCCGCCCTCCACCTCCAGCACCACCGTGGCCTGCACGCGCACCTCGCGCTCCGGCAGGCGCCCCGAGCCGCGCAGGATGATGGCCATGCTGGGCGCGGCCACGTAGGGCCTCAGGTCCAGGCCCCCGTCCTCCTTGAGCGACAGCGTGGGATTGGGTGGATTCAGGCCCAGCCTGGCGATGCCGTCACGCGACGCGAAGCGCGACTCGGAGTTGCCCGCGCGGGCCACGGCCTCCAGTGAGTCCAGGAAGCCGAAGTCCTGGTCGTTGGGGCTCAGGACCTTGAGCGTCATCGACTTCACCTGCACGCGCGTCACCTCGTCCTTGGTGACGTCGCGGTTCTTGAAGTCCTGGTTCTCGTTGAAGTCCAGCGCGGAGAAGCTGCTGATGGCGGGAAAGGCGTTGAGGAGCGTGGGGGTGCCGGAGGGGCCCGCGGGCACCGTCGCCTCGCCCTGGACCTCCGTGATGAAGGACGCCGAGGAGCAGGCGGTGAGCGACAGGCCGGCCGCCACCGCGAGGAAGGACGCGTAAGACATGGCCGCAATGTACCGGGCGGCCGGGTGTGGCGTCACCGACCGCGGGCGCACCCCGGGTGTCCCAGGCACGACTCGGACGGGGCGGGCACTTGCGAGGGTGGGGTAGGCCCTCGGGCCGGAGTATGGTGCGCGCGCCTTGGACCGCCGCCTCCTCCCGCTCCTCTTCGCCCTCGCGTTGCCCTGGGGCCCAGGTGCGCGCGCGGCCGAGTGGCAGGGCTCGCTCCGGGGCACCGGCCGGCTGCTCGTGGACAGCAACGCCCCGCGTGACTTCTCCGACGGCGTCACGCACGGCCCCGGCACGGACCTGGCGCTGAGCGCCCTGGGCGTGGCGGAGGGCCGGGGCACCGGAGAGCGCTCCCAGGTGGTGGGCCGGTACGAGCTGGGCGCGCGCAAGTACGTGGACTACGGCAACGAGGACACGCTGGTGCAGGCGGGCGCGCTGGAGGGCTCGCTCGCCCTGGGCACCGAGTGGGGCGTGGGCGCCGAAGGGCACGCCAAGGACCGGCGGGGCGGCAGCCGCGCGTACTCGGACCTGGGCGCCAGCCTCTTCGCCGAGTACGCCCCGGACGTGCGCCTGGCCCTGCGCATGCGCCTGGGCGCGCGCCGCTTCGTGTACCGCCCGGACCACACGGCGGACTTCGGCGGCCCGGAGGTGGGCGTGCTGGGCCGCTACCGGCTGACCCCACGCCATACGCTGAGCGTGTTTGGAGAGTGGGGCTCGCGCCGCTACGGCCCCTTCGCCCGGCCCTTCCCGGGCGTCAGCACGTCCCCCGGACGGCGGCAGGACGGCGCGCTGGTGGCGGGGGCGGGCTACACGTACCGGGGGCCGGTGAAGCTGTCGCTCACGTATGCCTTCCAGGAGGTCAGCTCCAACAGCTTCGGGGAGACGGCGCTGCGCCACCGGCTCACCGGCAGCGCCGGCGTGCGGCTGCCCTGGCGGGTGACGCTGCTGGCGCAGGGCACGCTGGGCCTGGCGCGCTACCCGGACGGCATCTTCCTGTCGCCAGAAATTGTCCTGGTGGAGGAGGACGAGGGGCAGAACTCGCTGTCCCTCAAGCTGGCCCGGCCCGTCTCCGCCCGCGTGGACCTGGAGGTGTCCTGGGGCCTCTGGAGCACGCGCCTGCCGCGCAACGACCTGCGCTACACGCGCCAGGTGTTCGGCGTGGGCTTCACCTGGCGTGACCAGGACTAGGAACGCGAGTCCGTCAGTCCAGGTCGGCGATGCGCTCGTCGATTTCTTCCGCCAGGCTGGGGTGCTGCTGGGCGAGCGCGTGGTCCCGGGCGGTGGTGAGCACCTCCTTCGCCTTCTGCGTCTGGCCGGCCCCCGCGTAGGCATCCCCCAGGGAAACCAGGGCGGCGGCGTACTTCGGGTCCAGGCGGACGGCGGACTCCAGGCTCTGGATGGCGCTGTCGTATTCCTTGCGTTCCAGGTGGAGCTTCCCCAGGGAGAACCAGGCCATGGGGGCGTCAGGGAACTGGGCCACCATCTTCTTGAACTGCTCCAGGCGGGCGTCGCTCATGGACGGAACCCATTAGAGGAGCGCTGGAAGCTTGCCAAGGGTGCGATAGGGTATCCGCCACATGGCCACGAAGAAGAAGACCCCTGCATCCAAGAAGGCGAAGGCGAAGACCGGCACCCGGGCTCCGGCCCGCAAGAAGCCCGCCGCGAAGAAGGCGAAGAGCAGCCTGCGTCCGCCGCCGCGCAAGAAGACCGCCGCCGCGCGCAAGAAGGCCCCGAAGGCCGCCCCGCCGCCGCCGTTGCCCAAGCCCGCGGAGAACGCGAAGGCGCGCGAGCTGGCGCGCCGCATCGGCGACCTGCTGCTGGACAAGAAGGCCACGGACGTCGTCATCCTCGACATGCGCGGGATGACGTCCTACGCGGACTACATCGTCATCGCCTCCGGCGAGAGCGACCGTCAGGTGAGCGCCATGGCGGAGAACGTCCAGGTGCAGCTCAAGCAGGAGCAGCAGCCCCTGCGCCCCATCAGCACCGAAGGCCTGGAGACGGGCCAGTGGGTGCTGCTGGACTACGACGACGTCGTGGCCCACCTGTTCAACGGCGAGGTGCGCGCCTTCTACGACCTGGACGGGCTGTGGGCGGACGCGCCCCGGGTGAAGCTGTCCTAAGGCCGTGAAGGTCCGCCTCCTCTCCATCGGCAAGGACCGCTCCGGGCTGTTCGAGCCCGCCGTGCAGGAGTACGCGCGGCGGCTCGAGCACTACACGCGCTTCGAGCTGTTGGAGCTGACAGAAGCGTCGGGCCGCAAGCTCAAGCCCGGCGAGGCGAAGTCCGCGGAGGCCGCCGCCATCCTCGGCAAGCGCAAGCCGCAGGACTGGGTGGTGGCGCTGGACGAGCGCGGCACCCTGCTGGATTCCGTGGAGCTCAGCCGCTACGTCGCCAAGGCGCAGACGGGCGCGAAGGACCTGCTCTTCGTCATTGGCGGGGACGAGGGACTGGATGACTCGGTGCGCGGCGCGGCGCACCAGGTGATGTCGCTGTCGCGGATGACGCTGCCCCACCGGCTGGCGCGGGTGGTGCTCATCGAGCAGCTCTACCGCGCGTTCACCATCCTGAAGGGCGAGCCCTACCACAAGTAGGCCGCCGGGCAGCCGGGCCTCCCGGGGCGCCCAGGGCTCCAGAGCCCGGGGCGTCAGGGCGCGCGAAGACTCCGCGTCGGGAGCGCCCATCATGAACACGCCTTCTTCTGAAACCTCCACGGCCACGACCGTGCGCATCATCGCCTCGCCCCAGTCCTGGGTGGAGGGCGAGGCCGTCCGCCAGCTGGAGGCGGTGGCGCGCCTGCCCGGAATGCGGCTGGCGGTGGGACTGCCGGACCTGCATCCCGGCAAGGGCGCCCCGGTGGGCGCGGCCTTCGAGTCCGAGGGCTTCTTGTATCCCTACCTCGTGGGCAGCGACATCGGCTGTGGCATGGGCTTGTGGGACGTGGATCTGCTGGCGCGCAAGGCGAAGGCGGAGCGGTGGGCGGCGAAGCTGGACCTGGAGGGGCCGTGGGAGGGTGACACGGACGCGGTCCTCGCGGAGCAGGGCGCGAGCAGCACGGGCTTCGAGTCCGCGCTGGGCACGGTGGGCGGCGGCAACCACTTCGCGGAGGTGCAGCGGGTGGAGGAGGTGCACGACGCGCGCGTCTTCGAGGCGCTGGGCCTGCGGGAGGAGCGGTTGCTGCTGCTCGTGCACTCGGGGTCGCGTGGGTTGGGGGAGTCCATCCTGCGCCGGCACGTGGACCGGCACGCGGCGGGAGGGCTGGCGGCGGAGTCGGAGGAGGCGCGCGCGTACCTCGCGCGGCACGACGGCGCGGTGCTGTGGGCGAAGGCGAACCGGGCGCTGGTGGCTCAGCGGGCGCTGGAGGGGATTGGCGCGACGGGCCGGCGGGTGCTGGACGTGTGCCACAACAGCGTCACCGCGCGGCATGAGGGCGGACGCGTGGGGTGGTTGCACCGGAAGGGCGCGGCGCCCTGGGATGAAGGGCCGGTGGTGATTCCCGGCAGCCGTGGGGCGTTGAGCTACCTGGTGTTGCCGGTGGGCACGGGCGAGCAGAGCGCGTACAGCCTGGCGCACGGCGCGGGACGCAAGTGGACGCGGACGGCGGCGCGGGAGCGGCTGAAGGAGCGCTTCACGGCGGAGTCGCTGACGCGCACGTCGTTCAAGAGTCACGTCGTGTGTGAGGACCGGGACCTGCTCTTCGAGGAGGCACCGCCGGCGTACAAGGCCATCGACCGCGTGGTGACGGACCTGGTGGAGGCGGGGCTGGTGCGGGTGGTGGCGACGCTGGCGCCGGTGCTCACGTACAAGACGCGGGGCCGCACGGCGGAGTGAGCGGCACGGGGCTGGCACGAGGAGCGCGACGATGCGCTGCCCCTGGGAGTCCCGGTGATGTGGAAGGCCCTGCTGGATTTGATCTATCCGCCCATGTGTCTGGCCTGCGCGAAGGTGCTGCCGGGCGTGGGCGCGGTGTTCTGCGAGCCGTGTGACACGGCGCTGGAGCGATTGCCGCCGGTGGTGTGCCGCACGTGCGCGGAGCCCGGCGCGTTCCCGGGGAACACCTGTCCCCGCTGCCGGACGGTGCCGCCGCCATTCAGCCGGGCCTGGGCGCCATTCGCGCACGAGGGGCCGGTGGCGCGGGCCATCCACCGGTTCAAGTACGAGGACCATCCGGATCTCGCGGCGCCGCTGGGCGTGCTGCTCGCGGACGAGGCGCGGCGATTCCTGAGGACCGCGCCAGCGTGCGTGGTCGCGTTGCCGCTGCATGCGAGGCGCTTCCGGAAGCGGCAGTACGACCAGGCGCACCTGCTGGCGGGAGAGCTGGCGAAGGCCACGGGAAGGACCGCGCCGGCGGGTTGGCTTACGCGCACGCGGGAGACGCGCCGACAGGTGGGGCTGAGTGAAGTGGAGCGCGCGGGCAACGTGGCGGGAGCGTTCGTGGCGTCGCGCGCGGTGAAGGGGCAGGAGGTGTTGCTCCTGGACGACGTCTTCACCACGGGGTCCACCGCGCGGGCCGCCGCGGTCGCATTGAGGAACGCGGGGGCCACGCGGGTGGAGGTGCTGACGTTGGCGAGGGCGTTCACCCTCGCTTGAGCCGGGCGAGTTCGGCCTCGAGTTCCTTGGAACGGCGCTCGGCCTCGTTTGCACGCCGGGATTCTTCGTCCGCACGCCGGGATTCTTCGTCCGCACGCCGGGATTCTTCCTGGGCACGGCGTTGCAGAATCATCGTCTGGTCCTCCAGCCGTTCGATGAACTCTTCTGAGTCCAGCAGTGGCGCGTTGCCCGCCCAGAAGCGCACATCCTCGCCCTCGACCTGGAGCTCGAGTCCCAGAACCTCCGAGACATAACGCCCGTTCAGGGACTCCATCCGCGTGTAGACGCGCGCATCCGGTGTCGTCAGCCGGTAGCCCTCCAGCGACAGCCGTCCCCCATCGAAGATGAAGTACTCGGGGATTCCCAGACGGGCATACCGGCTCACGTTGAACTCGGCATCCTTCTTCCGGTCGCCGCCGACGTGGATCTCCATCACCCAGTCGAGACCGTGTCCCTCGTGGCTGACCATCCACTTGTTCCTGCGATGATTCTCCGCGTCCAGCACGACCAACAGATCTGGCGCGAAGCGCCGCTCCGCCGGGTAATACACAGGCAATTCCGCGCCCACGTAGGCCTTGCGTCCACGGCGTTTGAAGTACCCCTTGAGTGCCTCGCGCGCGAGCACCTTGGGTTCCTGGTGGCGGTCCCCCTCGGGCATCGCCATCTCTTCGTACGTCACCTCACCCGGCAGTGCCGCCACCACCTGGTCCCGCTCCTCCTGCCCCATCCGCTCCCACTCTTCCTGAGAAGGCGCCCGGGGGAAGGCGTCTCCAACCTTGTCGGTATGACGTCCCATGACCTCAAGCCTGCGTCGGGTAGGCCCCATGGTCAATCGCCCCCGCGCGAGGCTTGAGCAAGCAACACGCCAAGGAACTCCTGGACCGCCGTCTATGCTTCGCGACGAATGACATCCACACCGGTCCCTACTCCTGACAACGAGTCGAACGTGCAGCCACGATGTGGCCCGCATTCCAGGGTCGCGACGGAGGAGTGCTCGCGCTGCGGTGCCTTCATGTGCCGCACGTGCGTGGCTCCGGACAGCGAGCCCGCGCATTGCCAGACGTGCCGGCAGCACCTGCTGGCGACGGGCGCCATCGTTCCCAGCAACCAGTCCCCCCTGGGCGAATACCTGGCCCAGTTCAGCTGGTTGATCGCCTTCCTCACCTCCGCGGGAATCTACCTGGCGCGCAGGACGGACAGGGACGCACTGTGGCTGATCATCTTCCTGGTCGGCTTCACGCTGGGCCTGGCCTGTGGCGTCGTGGCGCTCATCCGGGAAAAGGGCCGCCGCAGGCCCCGGGTCGTCGTGCCCGCCGTCATCGGCATCGTGCTCAACGCCCCTCCGTTCCTCTGGGGAATGCTGATGGTCGTGCTGCCGCTCATGATCGACAAGTGGTGAATCAGCGCGTCTTCACCGTCTCCAGCGCGAGCGCCTCACCGCGCAGCTGGCCATCCAGCCAGAACGTCCCGCCCGGCACGAGCGAGACCACGAAGGCCACGGTGATCCGCTTCACGCCCCAGCGGTATTCGATGGCCGCCATCATCAGCGTGTAGAGGTACGCCACGAACAGCAGGCCGTGCGCCATGCCCACCACGCGCACGCCCAGGGGCATGTGCAGCACGTACTTCAGCGGCATGGCGATGAGCAGCAGCACCAGGAAGGACAGGCCTTCCCAGAAGGCAACGGCGCGGAAACGTCCCAGGGCGGTCTTCAGCATGACGTCCTCTCTCCTCCGCCCCCTGCTCGCCGTCAAGGCACGCGGCTGAAGCCACCGGGCTTGCCCGCTCCAGGTCCGGCCTGACGTCATGGCGTCCGAGCCACGCAGCGGATGTCGGGCGCATCACGCCCGGCGCCTTCCTCTCCCCGTCCACCCCCGGAGGCTGTTATCCCCTGCGC
>NZ_RAWK01000358.1 GCF_003612165.1 Corallococcus aberystwythensis
GTCCCGGGCCATGTAGGTGCTGGGCGGCAGCTCGGACAGCTGGGGCGGGGTGGGCTCGGGCGGAGCACTGTCGCGCTCCAGCCCAAGCTGGAAGCGGACGCGGGAGAAGGGCGGATCCACCGAGGGCAGCCCGGTGAGCACCAGGGTGAGCGGCTGGTAGCGCACCTGGCCCAGCACGCTCTCCCCGAGCACGAAGGTGGCATCCACCGAGGAGGGGCCCGCCGTGTCCGGCTCCAGGGCCACCTGCTCGGTGCGCACCTGCCGGCCCCGCTCATCTTCCACCCGCAGGTGCTCCGGGCCCAGCCCGGGGGGAACGTCCCCCCACTCCGCGGAGGCGTGGGGGATGAAGTGCAGGCGCAGCCGGAAGCCACGGGCCTCCACCGCCACCAACTCCAGATAGTCCAGGCCCTGCCGGCCGGCGGTGTCCGCCAGCAGCCGCCGCCGGTTCAGGTTCTGGCGCGCGCTGCTCGCGGGAGGGGTGAGGGGCTCTCCGCTCATCGCACGAACCGGTTCTGCTGCCGCTGTCCGGTGGACAGCACCACGTAGCGCAGGGTGATGGCCAACCTGGCGTCCTCGGAGCTGACCTCCAGCCCCTCCACGGAGATGAGCTCCCCCAGCCAGCGCTGCAGGTTGCTCTGCAACAGCAGGCGGGTGCTGGCCAGCAGTTCTTCACCCGCGGGGGCGAAGACGAGCTGGAGCAGGCCACTGCCGAAGTCCGGGCGGTTGAGGCGCTCGCCGGGGGTGGTGAAGAGCACCTGCTCGATCAGATCGCGCACGTGGTCCTCGTACGAGCCGCTGGCGGTGGTGGCGCCGCGGAGGTCCACCGCATAGGGAAAGGCCACATCAATGCGGGGAATGCTCACAGCGGCACCCCGAACAGCACGGGCGCGGCCACGGAGATCGCCGCCTCCGCCGCGCCGGCGATGGCCAGGTCTCCGACGACATCCGCCAGGCCGACCACGCTCAGGTCTCCTGCGATCTCCACCGCTCCCACGATGGCCACATCCCCGAGGAGCTCCGTGGCGCCGGTGACCTCCACATCCCCGAGGATCTCCGTGGCGCCGGTGACCTCCACATCCCCGAGGATCTCCGTGGCGCCGGTGATGTCGACGTTGGCGGTGACGGTGACCTCCTCGGCGGTGATGGACACGTCCTCGGCGGTGACGGTGACGGCGCCCTCCGTCTCCACGCTGACGCTCGCCTCGGTGAGGGTGACGGTGGTGGGTGGCAGGGTGGCGGTGATCTCCTCCGGACTCATGGAGATGATGGCCTCGGCGGTCTGGATCTGCAGCCCCGCCGCGTCGATGGTGAGGGTGACAGGGATCTCCACGGCCGGTGGTCCCACCTCGAGCAGCAGCCCGCCCGCGCCCTCGATGTCATTGATGACCAGGGTGCACGCGTCCGTCTTGATGACCTTCTGGAAGGGCGTGGCGGCGACCACGGGCTTCTCCAACTCACTCCAGAAGCAGCCCACCCAGATGGGGTGGGTGGGGTCTCCGCCCTCGAACTCGACCCAGACGTTGGCGCCGATGGGGGGCAGCATGAGGAAGCCCACCTGCGGGCCGGCATAGGGGACGCAAGGCAGCGCCCAGCTGGCCTCGATTCCAGCGAGGGCCGGGACGTCCACCAGCAGCCGTCCCAGCTCCATGAGATCGATGTTGTCCACCACCTTGCCGCGGTACTTCCCGTAGTAACGGCGGCCCTGCTCTGGCTGATCCCGGCGCGGCGCGGATGGACTCATGGAGACACCGTGGAAACCGTGCTTCCCCATCCCTCTCGGGTCAGGGTGAAGTTCTGGGTATAGGAATCAGGCGTGATCTGATGGGTGACCTGCTTGACGTAATACAACCCGTCATGCGCATGGCCGGCGCCGCGCACGCCGACCATTCCCGCCACCGAAAGGATGGAGCCGTAGCGAAGCACGTCCAGCTCGCCGGTGGCGGTGAGCACCTGATCGCTGGAGCGGTCCACCATGCCCTGGGCCACGAGCATGGCGGTGAGCGGATCCATCCCCTGCGGATCCAGCAGGCTCAGGCGGATGTGGGGGACCTGGGTGACGAACGCGGAGGAGCTGGCCATGGGAGGCGAGCGCAGCGGGGCGAGGGCCCCCACGGGGATGTCCGCGTCCGTGATCAGGGTGTCCTGGACGAGCCCGGCCACGGTGGTGGCGGCCAGCGCGTCATAGGAGAAGCTGAGCGAGCGCACGTTGCTGGCGGGCAGCTCGTTGAGGGTGAGGGCGCGCTGGGCGGGGCCCATGCCGCCGCCGAAGCCGAACGAGGTGAGCTGCGTGGCCAGCCCCGCGTTGCGCGGCGGGCCGAAGTACGCGGTGTTCGTCAGCGGCTCGGGGCCGGGCAGCACCTGGAAGACATAGCCGTTGCGGCTGGCCAGCATGTTGAGGAAGGCGCGGTCCGTCATGCCGGACTGCTGCGTCGTCCACTCCAGCGGCAGCACCACGGGGCTCATCAGGTTGACGGAGATGCTGGGGATGAGGCCGTACTGCAGGTACTGGGCGAGGATGAACCCGGCGATGACGGAGTCATTCATGCTCGGGTAGGGCAGGGACTTCTCGTGCAGGTCCATCGCCACGCTCACGTCCTCGCCGGTGACCACGAGCGTGTCGGGCTGGGGCGGCTGGCCGGGCTGCAGCTCCACGCGGGTGATGAGCCCATCCATGACGGGGTGCTGCGCGGAGTTGAGCGTGGCGACCAGGACGACGCGGTGGAAGGGCACGAAGGTGGACCGCACCAGGGTGTCCACCTGCAGCGGGCCGGGATCCCGCGTCACCTGGAACTGGAGCTGGAACCCGGAGGGGCCGGAGTCCGAGAGGGTGATCTCCGCGCGGCGCAGGGCGGCGGTGAGCGCGGCGGGCGCGGGCGAGGGGACGATGCTGCCCACCATCAGGAGCAACTGCAGGCCGGGAGCGCTCATCTGGGCTCGGGCACGAGGGCAAGCGGCACGCGCACGCGGCGGCCAGGCTCGTCCACGAGCTCGAAGGGATCCAACACCATGTTGGTGTCACACAGGCGCCAGTACTGCAGTGGATCCCTTAGCGTGCGCGCTGCGAGCTGATCCACCCGCTCCTCGGGCCGCACCCCTGTCTGGCCGAAGATGCCCTGTTGTTGCATGGGGGGAAAGCGTCGGCGCTTGTAGACGATCTCTGTACCGTCAGGCGCCGTGTAGGTCGCATTGCTCACCTGGCTGTAGCGGCTGGTCGGGCTGAACATGGGGGCCTCGGGGTGTAAGGTATAGAATAAAAACCAGCAGGGGCCGAGCCTGGGTCTCAGGACACCAAGGAGTGGCGTCATGGGCGGCAGCGCGTACGCAGCAAGAGGGAAGCCTTCCGCCAGAGCGCCGCAGGCCGCGCCTCCCATGGAGGCCTCGCCCGACCAAGTCGCTCCCCCCGCTGTCAGCGGCGCGCGGCAGCCCCTCCCGGCTGCCTCGCCGGGCAGCCCTGGGTACGATGTCAGCACCGTCCCCGTCTCCGCCAGCGGGCGCGCGCTCCCGTCCGGCCTCCGGCGCAAGATGGAGCAGGCGCTGCGGGCTGACTTCTCCAACGTGCGTGTCCACGAGGGACGCCACGTCTCCCGCCTGGACGCCGACGCCGTCACGCAGGGCAATTCCCTCCACTTCGCGCCAGGCGCGTTCCGTCCCGACACCTCCGAGGGCCAGTCGCTGCTGGGCCATGAGCTGGCGCATGTGGTGCAGCAGCGGAGCGGGCGCGTGCGCCCCATGCGGCGGATGGAGGGCTTCCAGGTGAATGACGATGCGGGGCTCGAGCGCGAAGCCGACACCCTGGGCGCTCGCGCCCTCCAGGGCAGCGCGCTCCTCGACGGTCCCGCGCCGCTGCCAGCAGCTCAGGCTTCGTGGCGGCCCGCCGCCATGGTGGCGCAGCGAGGAAAAAAGAAGAAGAAGCAGGTTCGCCCGCCCAAGAACGTCCTGGCGCTGCCACCCAACCCGTTCAAGGGGAAGCGTCCGGATAAGCCCAAGGCGTTGACGGGCCACAAAGACAGCCGAGGCAATTCCCTGACGGCCCATCACAAGCTGCCTTACAACCAGATCATCGCCGAGGCGAATGCCGCCATTGGGGGGAATCAGGCCACCCATGGCAACCTGGAGCAGTGGGCGCAGCGAGGGACCTCGGATCAGATAGGGATTGGCGGGCTCGCCTGGACGCAGCACAACGTCTTCCTGGGGCCTCTGCCCGAGCATCGCTCCGACGATCCCAAGGAAAAGCTGGACACCCACTTCACCCAGAGTGGCACGGTGACGCCGAAGAGCGAACTGGCGCTTGAGATCGAGGCCTCTGGAGGGCTCGGGAAGATCGATCCGCAGGAGCTGCAGAAGAAGCTGGCGGCACTCCAGGACCTGGACTTCTCCGGCTACGAGTCCGACGAGTGGGAGGACGACGGCACCGGCAAGCGGCGCCAGAAGGGAATGCCCCAGGACTGGCAGCAGCTGTCCCATCAGGACCGGCTGAAGTACGCGAAGAACAAGAAGGCCCCGAAGACGCCCTGAGCGCGGCCCGGCCGATTCACCCCAGGGAGTTGGGGTCCACGCCAATGACTTGCTGACTGGCGGAGGAGTACCCGCCCGAGGCGGCCTGCTGCTGCTTGGCGCTCTGGTAGGCCATGAACAGCGAGAACGCGGGATCCTGCGGGCTGACGTCGGAGTAGCTGAGCACCTGCATGCTCAGGGAGACGCGGGCGCGGATGGGGGCCAGTGAGGCGAGGAAGGCCTCCTCGGTGACGCTGTAGCTGGTGAGCTTGACGGGCACGGCGCGGGTGGTGCCCCAGGTGAAGACGACGGTGGGCGCCAGGTACGGGCCGATCTCCAGGGTGCCGGCCTGGAGCAGGGTCTGCGTGGTCTGCACCTGGGTGGTGGAGGGGTAGAGCAGCGTCTCCAGGGCGGCGAGCTGGGGGCGGATGTCCGCCGACGCGGGCTGGCCGGGGCCCGGGGAGAGCTGCAGCGTGGCGTCGATCTCCAGCTCCACGTCGATGGACTCGGTAGGGGCCGCGGCGTACATGAGCCGGGAGCTCTGGGACTGGCGATCACCGCCGACGAGCTGCGGCTCCAGGCGCCGGCGCAGCGATGCGGGGTTGAGCTGGAAGACGATGACCTGCCGGCTGCCGCCCGTGGCGGGCAGGATGACCAACGAGCCCATCAGCGTCTTGAGCGCGGGGTCGAAGAGAGTCGTCACGGCGTGTCTCCGGTGAGCTGCGCGAGGAGCTGGGCGGCAGCGTGCGCGGCGGCGCGCTCGGTGTCCAGCCCGGGGGGAAGTGAGAGGGTTGCGGACTCCAGGCGCAGGGTGCCGCCAGGGCCGGGCTTCAGGCCTTCCAGGCCGCGCTCCGCGAGCAGCCGGGACAGGTGGGAGGACAGGGCTTCCCGGAAGCCCTCGGGGTGGAGCACGAGCCCCTCGGGCAGCACCAGCGCTTCGATGTCCAGGACTAGTCCCATCCTTCGAACTCCCGTGGGTTGGGGAAGGGCTGCTGGAGCTTCTCGAACTCGCGGCGCGCGGCGGCGATCACGTGGCGGGGCCTCACGGCGGCGGGGGTCCCGGCGCGCGAGGACTCCTCGGCGGCCAGCACGGCGGCATGCAAGGCGATGCTGCGAATCGCCGCGCCCGACACATTGAGCACCGCCAGGCGCTCCGGCTCCAGCCCCTCGGCCGGCATCTGGGCGGAGAAGACGCGGCGCCACATGGCAGCGCGCTGCTTCCGGTCCGGGAAGGCGAAGTCGATGATGAAGCGCAACCGGCGCGTGAAGGCCGGATCCAAACCCGACTTCAGGTTGGTCGTCAGCAGCGCCAGCCCCCGGAAGGACTCCATGCGCTGGAGCAGGTAGCTGACCTCGATGTTGGCGTGGCGGTCATGGCTGTCCTTCACCTCGCTGCGCTTGCCAAAGAGCGAGTCGGCCTCATCGAAGAGGAGCACGGCGCCTCCGGACTCGGCGGCATCGAAGACGCGGCGCAGGTTCTTCTCCGTCTCACCGATGTACTTGCTCACCACTCCGCTCAGATCAATGCGGTACAGGTCCAAACCCAGGCTGTGGGCGAGCACCTCGGCGGCGAGCGTCTTGCCCGTACCGGGCGGGCCGGAGAGGAGGATGGAGGTTCCGGTGCCGCGCCAGCCGCCGGAGGTGAGCCCCCACGTCTCATGAACGAGCAGGCGGTGGCGCAGGTGGAATTCCACTTCGCGGAGCTGCTGGAGGACCGGGTCGGGGAGGAGCAGGTCCTCCCAGCTGGCGCGCACCTCCAGGCGCTGGGCGAGCGTCTCCAGGTGCCGCCGCGACTGGGCGCACGCCCCCTGCCAGAGCGCGGCCTGGACCTGCTCCGGGCCGGGCTCGCGCACGAGCTGGAGCTGGCCCATGGCATGGGTGACGGCGGAGTCGATGGCGGGACGGTCCAGGTCGAACTGGTTGATGAGGACCTCGGTGGCCTGTGGCAGGCGCCAGCCTTCGAAGGCCTCGGGGCGCAGGTGGCGGCCCAGCGCCTCCAGCCAGAGGCCGCGCTGCTCGGTGGCGGCAGGAAGGGGCACTTCCAACAGCACCGTGCCGCGCGTCCCGGTGGCGAGCCGCTCAGGCGCGGTGAACAGCAACACGCCACGCACGGAGGTCGTCAACCGCGCCAGGGCCGCCATGCGCTCGGGCGCATGGGTGTCCAGGTCATGGCAGTCCACGACCAGCGCCACACGGTTGAGCAGGGCCTCCCGATTCCACAGCTTCGCCAGCCGCTCTCCTTCCTCCCGGGAGGAGGGAAGGGCCTCGGAGGGTAGACATCGCAGCTCCAGCTCAAGCAGCTCCGTGGCACGCACGGCCAGGGCGAGCTGATCCCTGCGGCTGCGGCCGGAGAGCTGGATCACCGGCAGCTCGGGCTCACGGGTGGCGCTGGCCAGCGTGGCGGCCACCTGGCGGGCGATGCGCTCATGCGAAGGCACGAGCGGGCCGGGCTCGGGCAGCGGCTGGAGCAACTGCGAGAGGCGCTCATCGAGCGCCTCGATCCCGAGCAGGTACTGCCACACGCGCTCCTCGGCGCGAAGCGGCGCGAGCGTGAGCGAGGTGCCAGTGCCGAGGGCGATGAGGCCCCAGTGGCGCAGGGCCCCCTGCGGCGAGAGCGCATCCCAGTGCGAGCCCGGGATCGTGGCGAGCGCAAGCGAGAAGGTGGGCCACGGCCGGTTGGCATCTCCCTGCGCGCGGGCGCAGAGCGCGGGGAAGCGCGCGTCCAGCTCCATGCCGACGCACAGCAGCAGCGTGTCACGTTCGAAGGGCGTGAGCTTGAATTGCTCGCACAGCTCTCGCAGGACGGGAGGGCACTCTTCGGACTCGGGCCAGGGAGGCCAGCCTTCGTCGTCGAACGCAGGGAGCTCCGCGGGCGTGGCGAGCGAAGGGTCCGAGTGGCGCTCGAGCAGGAAGTGCACCCGCCGCAGGGCCGCGGAGAGGAAGGCGCGGTTATGGGATTCCCAGCTCATGAGGCCTTGGGCTTCGGGGAAGGCACCACCTTTTCGACAAGCCGGTTGGCTGTGGCCACGACGTCGCTGTCCACGAGCACGGGGCCGCACTCGTACGCGACGGAGAGCAGGTAGGGGACTTGGTAGAGCACGGACCACATCTTGGACAGCGTCTCCGCGTCGAGCCGGGAAGGTGTCACGGTGAGCTGGGACTCCTGCTGGTCCAGGTTGGAGCCGTGGAGGAGCGAGGGGTGGCTATCGATGGCTTCCCGGATGAGGGAGGGTGTCAGGATGGGAATGCGGTTGAGGGTGGCGGCCACGCTGCCCAGCAGGAGCTGGGGCTCCAGCCGGTCCTCATCACCGTAGAAGGTGAAGAGGTAGTGCAAGTCCATGGCGACGCGCGGCACGGCGAGCAGGCTGCCATTGGGCCGACGCGTGGGGACGTGGTCGTTGCGGAGGGTGGGGTTCGGGGTGACGAGGTAGAGGTAGATGTTGACGCCCCGCACGAGGGTGCCAGAGCCGAGCGTGCGTGGGTTGGACGTGGAGACGTGGGCGCTGGGGACGGCCTCGATGGCGTACTTGCTCACCAATGTCTTGAGGGCGGTGGTGACGGTGGCGATGGCGAGGTGATTGCTCATCTGGGTTTCCGGGAGGCCAGGTAGTCACGGAGGCTGAGACTGGGCTTGGGCAGTGCGCGGGGC
>NZ_RAWK01000359.1 GCF_003612165.1 Corallococcus aberystwythensis
TCTTCCACGACCTCAAGCGCTTTCGCGCCGCCGCCACTCGTTACGACAAGACGGCGACCTGCTACCTCGCCGTCTTGCACGTTGCGTCCATGCTTCTCTGGCTGCGTTAATCAGGGACAGCCCCTAGCCAGCGCCGTCTCCACGAGGTCGCTGAATGACCCTGCGATGACCTTCACTTCTGGGGCCGTCTCGTGGAAGGCGTCCAACAACGGGCAACGGCTACTTTGAGGCTGAGCGATATCCACGCGCCAGGGTCGTGTCGACAAGCCATTGCGACTCCAGAGCTTTGATGGATGACGGCGCCGTCTCGATGATGAACTTGTCGAGAGCGGCGTGTCGACTCCCATCTGTGTCCCGATTTAGATCGTAACTGATGAGCAACACCGTGGAAGCACTCCTGTGGGCGTCACCACGATGGTGGCTTTTCAATCCTGGTTCGAAAAAGAGGAAAAAACACCCCATTGAAGGGATTGGCTGGGGAGCCCAAAATATGAGTGCGTAACACTCAGTCTTGCGCTGTTCTACTCGCGCCCCGGCAGGTCGTGTCCGCTCGGACAATCTGAGTCGCTTCGCCTGCACGGAGGCCAACCAGTTGCTCGGCCAGGCAGCGCTGAAGTCCGGTAGACGTTCGGCTGGTGCTGCTCAGGGGCCCGACTCAGCGCATCGGGGCGGGCCGCTGCTGATTTCAGCTCCTGTAGTTCTGAAGCCTTTCGTAGGCTTGCTCATACCGAGCACGACCGTGGCGGACTCGCTCCTCCGTCTGATGCTCAGCGGTAGTCACAAAACTGGCCGCGTCAGGCCGTGTGCTTTGCAAGAGCCTTAGCAACTGGAGGTCTGCCGTTAGTTCAGCTCTAGCCTCTTGGAACTCCTTGAGAAGCGATTCGCGCAATCCATCGTTGGTTGCCATTGGATCTCCTACCTGGTGAACGGCTCCGACCAGCTCCAACTATATTCTGAATGCGCGCAGGCGGCTGGTATCCCCTGTGCGTAACGTGCGGGCGGTGCTCACCCATCTAGCCAGAAGAACTCATCGCCGCTTGCCAGCGCCTTTGCCAGGAAATCCCCGAACGACGTCGCGATGACCTTCGTATGGGCCGCATCCGGAAACGTCCCGTGGTACCCATCGCGCATGGGGTAGGGCCCCCGGCGTTGGGCCACGTCCACCAGGACGAAGTCCGTGTCCTGAAGGTCCACGAGTGCGTACCAGTCTGGTGGCCCGTTGGTATCCTCGTCTCGCCCTTGGATTGCCACCCGTCCGCGGCGCACCTGGGCAAGGGGCAGGATCCAGAAATTGGTGTCTGGCCAGGACTTGAAGAGCGCGGCTCCGTCGCAGTGCAGGTAGAAGGAGCGGAGGTCCTCATCGAGCTTCCAGCCCACGCGTTCCTCAAACGCGGCGAGCTGCGCAGGCGTCGCGGGCGGGTTTGGGAAGTGGTGCCGGGTAAGCTCTGTCAACAGGCGCTGAATGTTTGTGGGCATGGCGGCGCACTCAATCCGCGTACGGGCGCTCAGGGCCGGGCGTCAGCCACTTCCCTCCGGGCGCGTAGCAGGCAGGGTACTCGGCGTTGATGACGGTGTGCACCTCATCTGGAACGGGGAGGATGTTCCCAGGCGCTGTCGGATCTCCTCCATGGAGGAAGTCCCTCAGGTGGTGGCCGGGCCACGCACGCCCTGCCGTGTTCGGCCAGGTGCCAAACTCCTTCGCCCACTCCTCACGGAAGCGGATGCGTGAGCGCGACCACACCTTCCGAAGACTTTCCGGGTCAGCGACCTTCGGGTAGTCGCAGCAGCAGTGGGTGATGGCGAGGCGGCCACCCGCCTCCGCAGGCATGAAGAGGTAGCGCCCCTTCCAGTCGCCCTTGAAGTCGGCCAGCCACATACAGCCCATGAGGGGGTAGCCCTGCGCGGCGCACTTCGACTCGCACCGTGAAAGGAACGCGGCACTGCACTGCCACGGCCCGTAGTAGATGGTCGTGCGCAGTTGGCCGCCGTCCGGGGTGGTGACAACCGGGCCCACGTACTTCGCGGCGGCGGGTCTCCCGGTAGTGCCAACAGTGGCCGAGCCGCACCCGACCAAGACGGTGAGGGCAATGGCACTCGCAGCGCGATACCGGAGGATCTTGGCGGCCATGGTGAGCATGAGCCTTGCTGAAACGTGGGAACGGCTCAACCACCCGGGGCGGGCCAATCCCAGGTCCTCCCGAAGCGGGCCAGGCAGTGCCAGAGCTTCTTGAGCGGCTGGGGTTCCACCGAGGCATCTGAACGCGCGCGGCCCAGGATGAACGGTGTGAGCCTTTCGTCGTCCGCGAGCCGCTCCGCGAGCCGCACGATGTCGTCACCCCGGTAGCCCGGGTGCTGGTGCAGCGCTCCCAACGTGACGGCGTATCCCGGATGCCACTCCAGGGGGACGGCCAGCGCGCGAGCTTCGTCCTCGACGGGCGTCCCCCGGTAGCTGGGGTCCAGGACCAGGGCCTCGATGTCCTCTGGAAGGCAGAGGTCGCCATGGACGTGGGCTTCGACATACCAGTCCAGTGGATCCTCAAGCGCGGTGGCCTCCGCCAGGTCCATCAGGGCCATCCGCTCGGAGGTCCCGAAGGCCGTGGGCTCGAAGACGCTGTCCGGGAAGCAGAAGCTGGAGCGGTCCAGCGCCGCCTCCGTCAGCCGGAAGTAGCCCGAGCCGAAGCGCGGCGAGCCTCCATATGCATCACCGCGGAAGTTCAGCGAGCCGTACTTGGGGCGCTCGCTTCCGCCGCGCTGATCATAGAAGCCGTTGAACAGGCGGCTCTCCCACTGCCACCGCGCTCCCTGGGGAAACGCCGTGAGCCCGCCGTTGCTCGTGCGCGTCTCGAACTGGGAGCGGTACCGGCCGTCACGCCGCATCGCGGGCAGGATGCCGCTGCCTTCAAAGACGGCATCCGGATGGAAGTGCAGGGTGACCCGGAACCGGCGATCCATCGGACCGCCCCGGGCCTGCTGGTGGACATGCTCCAGGGCGGGATGAAGGGAACGCATGTCCCGCTCAGACCCCCGTCACCTGACGGATGAACGCGAGCATCCGCGAGCACGTCGTGTCCAGATCCATGTGCTCCTCGGCCATGCGGCGGGACTCCAGCCCCATGGCCTCCAGCGTGTCCGGACGCTGCACCAGCATGTCCAGCGTGTTCGCCAGCGCTCCGTAGTCACCCACCGGCACGATGCGCCCGTCCACGCCGTCGCGCACCAGTTCGCCCACGCCGCCCGCGGGCGTGGACACCACGGCGAGCCCCGCGGCCTTCGCCTCCGCGATGGCCCACGACGACATGTCCGCCATCGTCGGCAACACGAAGAGGTCCGCTGCCTGCGCCAGGCCAATCAGCTCCGGTGAGTTCGGCTGCACGCCCACGTGGACACGCACCCCCGGCGGCGCCTCGAAGTGCGTGGACGTCACCAGGTCCAGCCGCCAGTTCTTCCGCCGCGTCTCCCGCGCCCAGCGCAGCAGCAGCTTGCCGCCCTTGCGCCCCAGGTCGCCTCCCACGAAGAGCAGCCGCACCACGCCGTCCCGGGGCTTCTTCTCCGGCGCGGGCCGCCACAGCGACGTGTCCACGCTGGGCCACACGACGTGCACGCTCTCATCGGGCACGCCGTACTCTTCCACCAGTGAGCGCTTGGTGAACTCGGAGAAGGACAGCATCCCCTTCGCGATGGCGTACGTGCGCCGGTGCAGCGCGTTCTTCGCCCGGCCCACCCAGCCCGCGTGCTGCGTGGGCAGGCCGTAGTAGCGCAGGTAGTCCTCCAGCCCGCTCGGCGTCGCGTCTGTGGAGATGACGCTCGGCACCCGGCGCATGAAGTCGTGCGCCAGGTGCGCCATCCGCTGCGTGTGCACCACCGCGGCCCGCACCGGTTCCCGGGCGAAGGCCTGGTTCAGCGCGCTGCGGGTCCGCAGCCCTCCGCGCACCGACAGCCGCGAGCGCACCAGCGGCAGCTGTTCCCAGACGTCATCCGCGTGCTCGTCGATGGGCAGCCACACCGGCGTGATGTCGTCGCGGCGCGCCAGCGCGCGCTGGAGGTTCTCCAGGAACACCGCGTTGCCGAGCGTCGTCTCGATGGCGAATGCGATGCGTGGGGGCGATGACGACATCCGCGGCGCGAGCCTCCCGGGGCCGGGGCTGACCCTTCCGGGCTTATATCGACCCGGCGCGTCATCACCAATGACGCCCTGGGGCACGCGTCCGGATTCTCACGCCTCTGGTTGCGCGGGCTGCTCCGGCAGGTGGAAGCGCACCTGGCCCACGCGGCGCGGCGACGCTTCCAGCACCTCCAGCACCGTGCCGTCCGCCAGGGACAGCCGCGCGCCCGGCTCCGGGATGGCGCCCCCCGCCAGCGCGATGCACAGGCCCGCGACGGTGGAGTAGTCCTCGCTCTCCTCCAGTTCCAGCCCCAGCGAGCGGTTCACCTCGCGCAGGCTCGCCTCGCCCTGCACCACGGCGAGGTTGGGGCCCTCGCGCCGGATGAGCACCTCGGGCGTCTCGGACTCGCTGAGGATGTCCCCCACCAGCTCCTCCACCAGGTCCTCCACCGTCACCAGCCCCACCACGCCGCCGTGCTCGTCCACCACGACGGCCAGCTGCATCCGCCGGCGCTGCAGCTCCTTCAGCGCTGGGATGGCGCGCATGGACTCCACCAGGAACAGCGGCGGGCGCAGCACGTCCTCCAGCACGATGAGGTTCGCTTCCCAGGCCACGCCCAGCAGGTCCTTGGCGACGATGTAGCCCACCACGTTGTCCAGCGTGCCCTCGTACACCGGCATCCGCGAGTGCCCGTGCTCCAGCAGCACCTGGCGGATCTCCTCCGGGTTCGCGTGCCGGCGCAGCGCGACGACGTGCTCGCGCGTCACCATCACCTCGCCCAGCGTCAGGTCGCCCAGCGCGAAGGCGCGCGACGCAATCTCTCCCGCGCGCGGATCCAGCGTGCCCTGCTTCGACGCCTCCGCCACCAGCTGCAGCAGCTCATCCGGAGACAGGCGCGACTCGGAGAAGTTCGTCCGGTCCCCGAAGAGCTTCAGCACCACGTTGGAGCTCGCGGTGAGGAACCACACCAGGGGCCGCATCACCCACGCCAACGCCTTGAGCGGACGGCCCAGCGTCAGCGCGTACTGTTCGGAGTAGCGCAGCGCCAGGGACTTGGGGACCAGCTCCCCCAGCACCAGCGACAGGTACGACACCAGCGCGACCACCAGCGCGAACGACACCTGTCTCGCCGTGGCCTCCGGCACCCCCAGCCCCGACAGCACCCCGGACAGCCGCTGCGCGATGCTCGCGCCGCCGAAGGCCGCCGCCGTGGAGCCAATCACCGTGATGCCAATTTGCACCGTGGCCAGCAGCCGCTCCGGATCATCCCGCAGCGCCGACACCGCCTTCGCGGACTTGCTGCCCTGCTCCAAGAGCTCCTTCAGCCGCGTCTTGCGCACGGACAACAGGCCCAGCTCGGCGCCGGCGAAGACGCCGTTGGCCAGCACCAGCAACAGGATGATGACGAGCTCCGTGACGATGGCGGACCTCCTGGCCGGCGGGGGACGCCTCCCGTCCTACACCCCCAGCGATTGCAGGAGGAGCGACAATTGATCCCGGCTCGCTCCCTTGGGCAGGTAGTAGTGGGGACCCGACATGAGTGCGCTGCCCACATCCTGGGCCGCCGCCGAGGTGAGGAAGACGATGCGCGGGTTCGTGGACGCACGCGGCAGCTTCTCCACCACCTCCAGGCCGCTCATGCCCGGCATGTTCAGGTCCAGCAGCATGACCTTGAAGCGCTCGCCCCGCTTGAGCGAGTCGAGCGCCTCCTGTCCGTCCGCTGCCTCGGTGGTCTCATAGCCGAGGTCCTCCAGGCTCACCCGGAGGAACTCCCGCCAGTCCGCGTCGTCATCCACGACCAGGACCTTCCGCGCTCCGTCATCCACCGCGAGTCGCCCCAAGCATCCTCCTGACCTGGGGAGAACCTTCCGGGGACCCGCTGGCATTCGCGGCACCTGCACCCAGCCCCGCCATGAGGCAGGCAGGCAGCCAGGCCCTAGAACAGCGCCATGCCCAGCTGGCCCACGAGGTACTGGAGGGCAGGCCTGACGTTGTGGACCGCCGTGCGCGGCCTGGCCGGCTCCGACGCCTGGCACCACTCCGCCTCGCCCACCAGCCGGCCAGCCATGTGGCTGAAGACGCGGAAGCGGCCCAGGTCCGTGCTGCTGCCGGAGTTGTAGACGCGCAGGGTTCGCTCACCCGGGCTGCCCAGGTCGGCTTCGCTGGGGATGTGCCGGTGGCCGTGCAGCACCAGGTCACACCGGCCGCCCACGCGCTCCAGCAGTCGGCTTCCCAACGCGAGCTCCGACGCGTGGGGCAGTCCGCACTTCGTGGCGATCCACTCCGGGAAGCTCTCCAGGGGCAGCGGCATCACGTGGTGGTGCAGCAGCACCGCGACCAGCGTGTCCTTCGGCGCGGCCTCCAGCGCGCGGTCCACTTCGTCCACGACGCCTTCCGTCAGTTCGCCATGGCTGTGGAAATAGTTGCGGTTGTGCTCACCGGTGGAGTCCACGCAGACCAGGAAGAGTCCTGCCTTCTCCACCGTGTGGACCTTGCGTCCCTCCATGAACCCGCTGCCGACATCCTCGCCGGGCCGGTCATGGTTGCCGGGGATGAAGGTGAGGCGTCCGGTCTCCATCCAGGGTGCGAAGTGTTCACGGAAGCGCTGGAACTCAGCGTGGGATCCGCGGTGCGTGAGGTCTCCCGTCACCACCACATGATCCACTTCCTGCGCCGCCAGGGCCTTCACCAGTGAGGACGCGGCGACGTCGCTCTCGCGGCTCATGTCCAGGTGAAGATCCGAAAGATGCGCCAGCTTCAGGGAGGCCATGCTGAAGGAGATAGGCATCGGTTCTTCGAGCGGCGAGGGTTGGTGTTCGAAGGATCGTCAAAAGTTGGGCCAGCGTCGTTCACCCCACCCCGTTGCTGGGGATCCACTCCGCCGCGGCCGTGTCACGCGCACGCATCGGCACCAGGCGCGTGCCTGACACCACGCGCAACCGCGTGCCGCGCCAGTCCACCGTGCGCCTGAACGCGCCGTGCCACCACGCGGCGAAGAGCAGCGCGTCCTTCACCAGCACCGCGGGCACCGCGCGCAGACCCACAGGCTGGGGCCTGAGCGCGCGGAACACCGCCACGTCCACCCAGACCTTGCCCAGCACCACCGCCAGCGCCGCCAGGCCCGTGAGCGCGGACGGGTGGATCAGCGCGCCCAGCACCGCGAGCGGAGCCGGGTTGAGGAGCGCCTGCGCCATGTACGTCGAGGGCGATACCGCTGTGCGGTGGATGACGCTCCAGCGCAGGTAGCGCTGGAAGAAGGCGTCCACGCCCTTGCGCAGGGACACGTTGAAGACAGGGGTGTGCGCCAGCACCACGCGCTTGTGAAGCTTGCGCGTCACCCACTGGCCGATGACGTAGTCCTCCGCCAGCACGTCCTTCACGGAGAAGAAGCCGCCCAGCGCCTCCACGTCCTCGCGGTGCAGCGCCATGGACTTGCCCACCACGATGTCCCGGTCCGCCAGGTGCTTCGCGGCGATCATCCCCGCCGCCGCGCTGGAGGACAGGTGGAGGTTGTCCAGGAGCGAACCGAAGGTCTTCTCACCCAGCCCCGCCACGGGGTGCGTCACGCAGCCCACGGTGGGGTCCTCGAAGGCGGCGGCGATCTCCTCCAGGTAGCCGTCGCCCACGCAGGTGTTGCTGTCGCTCACCACCCACAAGTCATGGCGGGCCTCTGATGACAGCGTCACCAGCTGGTTCACCTTGGGGTTCAAGCCGGGCTCGCCCACCTGGAGCACCACGCGCATGACGTGGGGCCACTTCGCCTCCGCGGCCTTCGCCACCGCGAAGGCCGGGTCGTGCGCGTCCTTCACGCCCAGGAGGACTTCGTAGTGGGGGTAGGGCAGCTGGGCGAACCGGGCGAGGTTCGCCTCCAGGTCGTCATCCACGCCGCACAGCGGCTTGAGGAGGGACAGGCC
>NZ_RAWK01000035.1 GCF_003612165.1 Corallococcus aberystwythensis
GCCCCGCGCGAAGCGCCCCGCGGCCTCCGCCCGCCCCGGGGCCGCCCGGGAGAGCGCTCCGGAAGCCCTGGAGGAGGAAGGGGAGGAGCTCGCCCAGGACCCGGACGCCCTGGAGCCGGACCTGGCGGAGCTGAACGAAGCCGAGGCGGAAATCGAGGAGGTGCCCACCCCGGTCCGCGCCCCCCGGCCCGCGGCCCTGATTCGCTCGGAGGGGGCCGCCCTCACCAACCGGGACCCGCTCCAGGCCTACATGGCCGAGGTGACGCGCCACCCCCTGCTCACCCGCGAGGAGGAGCACCGGCTGGCCAAGGAGTACCAGGCCACGGGGGACGTGCGGGCGGCCTACCGCCTGGTGGCCTCCAACCTGAGACTCGTGGTGAAACTGGCCCACGAGTACCACCGCAACCCCCTGTCCCTGCTGGACCTGGTGCAGGAGGGCAACATCGGGCTGATGCAGGCGGTGAAGAAGTACGACCCGGACCGGGGCGTGAAGCTCAGCTCCTACGCCGCCTGGTGGATCCGCGCGTACATCCTCCGCTACATCATGGACAACTGGAAGATGGTGAAGCTGGGGACCACCGAGGCCCAGCGGAAGCTCTTCTTCAAGCTGCGCCAGGAGCAGGAGAAGCTCGTCTCCCAGGGCTTCGAGGCCAGCCCGCGCCTGTTGGCCGAGCGGCTCAACGTCTCCGAGCAGGACGTGGTGGAGATGGACCAGCGGCTGGGGCACGACGAGATGTCCATCGACGCGCCGCTGGGAAACGACGGGGACTCGGGCTCCACCCGGGCGGACCGCTACCTGCCGTCCAACGCGGTGCCCGCCGACGAGCGCCTGGGCGCCGAGCAGCTCAAGGCCCTCTTCCGGGAGAACCTCAACGCCTTCGCCCAGACGCTGGAGGGCAAGGAGCGCTACATCTTCGAGCACCGCCTCACCGCGGATGAACCGCTCACGCTCCAGGACATCGGCGACAAGTACGGCGTCAGCCGCGAGCGCGCCCGGCAGATTGAGGCGGCCCTCATCAACCGGATGCGCGAGTTCATGCGCGAACGCATCCCGGACTTCGACATGGTGGCGGTGCCCAAGGGCTGACGCGAGGGAGGGCGCCCCCTCGCGAAGCCCGCCGCGCGCCTCCCTGCTACTTCCAGGGCCGGGAGATGATGCAGGCGTTGATGCCGCCCACGCCCATGGACAGCTTGCCCGAGCACCCCTCGGGCGCCGCCTGTTCCTCGTTGAAGACGAAGCGGCGGTGCACCTTGGCGATCTGCTTGTTGAGCTCCGGCGCTGCCAGCGGCGTGGGGAACACCTTGCCCGCCTCCGCGCCCAGGTACTGCGCCGTGAGCTCCCAGCCGCCGCCCGCGGACATGCCGTGGCCGAAGGTGCCCTTGCGCGCGGTGATCAGCACCGACTCCGGCAGCACGTCACGCAGGTTCTGCACCTCCAGGAAGTCACCCGGGGTGGCGGTGGCGTGCAGGTCCCAGCTGCCCACGTCCTCGGGCTGGCAGCCGGCGGCGTCCAGCGCCTCGCGGATGGCCAGGGTGGGGCCTTCCTTGGACGGGGTGATGATGTGGTCCGCGTCCGCGGTGACGCCCACGGCGACGGGCTCCAGGCCCAGCGCCTTGAAGCCCTTCTGGGTGAAGTGCTCGTAGTCGCCCACCACCCACACCACCGCGCCACCGGCGATGTGCGTGCCGCGCAGCGCGGTGAGGGGCTTGGACACGGCGGCGTCCGCGGAGATGACGCGCGCGTTGTAGAAGCCGCCCACCACCAGCGGGTTGGGCGCCGCGTCCGTCATGCCCAGCACGACGGCCTTCGCCTCGCCCAGGCGGATGGCGTTCATGGCCAGCTTCAGGCCGTAGCCGAAGGACGAGCACGCGGCCACCGGCGCGAACGTCATGCCGGTGATTTGACCCAGCATGGACACCTGGGACGCGGGCGTGTTGTGGATGTTCCACAGCACGTTGGAGGACACGGCGTTCCACGGCGGCTCGGGCGCGCTCCACTTCTTCTGGAGGCGCGCGTTGCGCGTGCGCTTCTCCTTGATGACGGCCAGCTTGGCGGACTCCACGTCGCCCTCGTCGGGCACGCCAATGGCTTCAATCTCGCGCAGCTCCTCCAGGTACTCGCGCAGCTCCGGCGAGCGGCCGGCCCAGAAGTGCCACCAGTCGTCCTCCGCCTTGTCGCGCTCCACCTCCTCGATGGTGGAGGGCTCCGGGGGCAGGCCGGGCAGCGGCTCGCGCGTCTCACGCCACTGGCGCACGGCGCCGTTGTGCTCCGGGGAGGCCCAGAAGCGGTCCCACCGGCGCTGGGCGCGGTAGAGGTCCAGGGAGATGTTCTGGATGGTGGGCAGGTCGCCCAGGCCGGTGCCCACGTAGACGTGGGCCTTGGTGCCCAGCGCCTGGAGCTCTTTTTCAATGCCCGGGTTCTGCGCGAGCGACTGGATGAAGGCGCCGATGGCGTACTGAGTGGGCTGCCCCATCTTCCGCTCCAGCTGGGAGAAGCGGTTGGCGGGGAAGCGCTCGTCAATCCACGGCTTGTAGTCCGCCAGGTTGAACGTGGGCGTGCCGACGAGGAAGTTGTCCGGACCGAAGCCGTTGAAGGGGGTCAGCCAAGTCTCGGACGACTCGAGGTTCTTCGCGAAGGCCTCGATGTTGGGGGAACGCGGGGCGACCACGCCCCAGCCGAAGATTCCGACTCTGCGCACGGGTGTTTCCTCCGCCGCCCGGGGGAAGGCTACAGCGGCTGGATCTTGAGGTTGTCGAAGTGGACGCGCGTCTGCCAGCCAGAGAAACCGAAGTGCCGGTTCCGGGGGCCGTAGAGCGGAGACGCGTCCTGGAGGGTGAGGAAGGGTTTGCCGTCCACTTCCCACGACAGGAGTCCATCCCGCCGGGTGATGCGGAAGTGGTAGCGCTGGCCGGGCACCACCGCGGCGCCGTCGCGCACGGCGCGGTCGTTGGTGTGCTCGTGCTGGCGGGCGATGATGGACTGGGTGTTGCGCCAGCCGCCGTAGATGAAGACGTAGCCGGTGGCGGTGTACTGCAGGCGCGGGTCGCCCGCGTAGAAGGAGCGGCCGTCGCCCCACGCCTCTACCTTCATGTCGCCGTCCGGGCTGTCACCCCAGGCGTCGAACTCGATGATGGCGTTCTCCGGGAGGGGCTTCTTCAGCCACACCGGGCGGTTGCCCACGTTCTGCACCACCAGCGCCCCGTCCTCCAGCTTCACGGCGGCGGGGTTCGTCACGTTCCACGCGTCGCCCAGCGTGTCGCGGTTGAAGTCGTCCTCGGAGGGGCCCGGGGGCAGGGCGGGCTCTTCCTTCGCCACCAGGGTGGCGGGCATGGAGTCCGGCGTGCCGATGCGCAGGTTGTCGAAGAACAGCTGCGACTCCCAGCCGGACAGGCCCAGCCGGTCATGCCCCTTGCCCTTGAAGGGGAACGGGTCGTCCAGCTCCGCCACCAGCTGTCCGTCAATGGCCCACTTGAGCACGTTGCCGCGCCGCTCGATGCGCCAGTGGTACGTGCGGCCGGACTGGATGGGCGCGCCCACGCGGGACTCCACGCGCATCGCGGTGTCCTTCTTGAAGACGCCGGTGGCGACGAGGTCCGCGCCCTGGCCGCCGCCCTTCTCCGCCACGCGCGCGGCCTTGCGCTGGAGCACCTCCAGCGAGGGGCCGTTGATGTCTCGCCGGGCGATGACGGACAGGCTGTTGTTCCACCCGCCCTGCACCAGCACGTAGCCGGAGGCCGGGTCGCGGCCGTTGCCGAACAGCTCCACGCGGATGTCGCCCTCGGGGTACTCCGGGCGCACGTCGAACTCCACCGCCACGTCATCCGGCAGCGGGGCCTGGAGCCACAGCGGGTTGTTCTTGGGCGCGGGGCCCAGCAGCTCCCCGTTCGTCACGCGCCAGTAGGCGCCGGTGGAGAAGAAGTCGCGGGCGACGACGGCCGGGTCGTTGAACGCCTGCTGGTAGGGGACCGTCGCGGTGACGTCCGCCTGGCCCCGGAAGAGCGCGTAGTGGATGAGCGGCAGCTGGATGAAGGCGACGGCGCCGGCGAGGACGGCCCAGCCCTTGCGGCCCATGCCCGCGGGCTTGCGCCACCCTTCATGGGGCACGGCGGAGGGGGCATCCGGGGAAGACGGGACGGAGGCCGCCGGGGGCGACCCTTCCTGCTTCTGCGTGTCCTTGTCCTTGCGGCTGGCCTGGCCCATCGATGCTCGAGGAAGGGGAGGGGGAAAGCCGGCGGAATCTACGCTCCGGCCCCCCCGGCGTAAAGGATTGCCGGGGAGGGGTTACTTGACCCCCCATCGCTTCTCGAGCGCCTGCTGCTCCGCCTGGCGCTGCTTCAGCCGCTGCTTCTCCGCCTTCTGTTGATCCGACTCCTTGGGTGAGGGGCGCACGGCGAGCTGGTAGATGCTGCCCGCCAGGGCGAAGAGGAGCGCGGCGATGATGACGCCCCACGGGCGGCTGGCCACCGCCTCCACCACCCCTCCGAACTGGTGCAGCGCCGCGAGCGCGCCAATCACCAAGAGCCACGCGCCCGCCGCGGACGCGACGATGCCGCTCACCTGCCGGTGGAGGATGGCGCCCACCAGACCGCCCACGATGAAGCCCGGCCCGAAGCCGAGCAGGAAGTCGCTGGGGCCTGCAATCTGGCCCGCCAGCAGCCCCAGCGGCACGCCCACGCCCACGAAGGTGACGGCGGGCGGGAAGAGGAAGCCCAGCGCCATCAGCGCCGCGGCGACCAGGGTGGGCAGGCGCGGATCCAGGTCCACCATGCCCAGCCGCTGGGTGACGGCGCCCGTCCACAGCAGGCCCAGCACCGCGCCCACCGGGCCCGCCACCGCGCGGAACAGCTTGCCGCCGCCCGCCAGCAGCAGCACCAGCCCCACGAGCGCGACCACCACGCCAACCCACATGGGCAGCAGCCGGTAGATGCCCACCCAGCCGGAGGGGTTGAAGGTCTGGTACGCCTTGAGCGCCTGGAGGAAGCCATCCATGGCGCGCCATCCTAGCGGCTGTGGCCGTCAGGAATAGCGGGTCAGGACCAGCCCCAGCAGCACCGCCAGGATGACCGCGCCCAGGAACGCGTATCCGTAGAGGGCGCGCGGCGTGGCGGTGGCGCGCAGCAGGTCTTCCGCCCGTTCGCGGTCTTCCGGGGATGGGCTGCCCGCGAGGATGCGCTGGGCGTCCTTCCGGGCACCGGCCACGTCACCGGCGTCCTTGCGGGCCCAGGCGGCGCGAACCGCGTCCGAGCCGGGGCCGCCGGAGGGGCCGCCTGAGTCCTCGGGGGGCGTCTGTCCGCCTTTCGCCATGGGGCGCGTCTATACCAGGGAATGCAGGCACCCGCCGACGGTATAAGCAGGTCCCCATGCCCGTGCGGCCCCTCTCCCGTCGAAACCTGCTTCTCGCCACGTCCGCGCTCGTCCCGCTGCTGTCCCGGCGTGCGGCCGCCTTCGGTGAGAAGAGCCGCTTCATCCCCGCCGTGGCCCGGCATGGGGGCCGCTGGGACGTCCGGCTGTCCGGCCTGCGCCGCCTTGCGTGGGAGCTCCAGCGACGCACGTCCGTGGAGGTGGTTCCGGACGCGCGCCCGTTCGCGCTGAGCAGCCCGGACCTCTTCGAGTATCCGTTCCTCTACTTCGGAGGGGACGGGGCCTTCCCGGCGCTGTCCGACGCGGAGGTGTCCAACCTGCGCCGCTACCTCACGTACGGCGGCTTCGTGTTCGGGGACGCCAACGACGGCAGCGACGGGGAGGGCTTCGACGCCAGCTTCCGCCGGGAGATGGCGCGCGTGCTGCCGCAGAGCCCGCTGAAGGAGGCGCCGTCGACGCACGTCGTCTTCAAGTCCTTCTTCCTGCTGGACGCGGCGCCGGGCCGCCTGCTGCACAAGCCGCTGCCGCTGGTGGCGAGCGTGGGCAAGCGCGCGGCGATCATCTACTCGCAGAACGACGTGGCGGGCGCGTGGAGCCGCAGCGAGTCCGGCGACTACGAGTTCGACGTGTCCCCTGGCGGCGAGCCGCAGCGTGAGCTGGCCATCCGCCTGGGCATCAACCTGTGCATGTACGCGCTCTGCCTGGACTACAAGGACGACGCGGTGCACCTGCCCCTCATCCTCAACAAGCGGCGCTGACAGTCCTTCTCGCGCGCGCACGACCGAATGAACTCCCCGTCCTTCAACGCGTGGAAGCTCGTCAGCCTCTCACCGCTGCCCGTCTGGGCGCTGGTGCTGCTGGGCGTGGGGCTGGTGCTGGGCATCGCGCTGGCGGCGTGGGGCGTGCGCCGCGAGCCGTCCCGGGGCCGCAAGCTGCTCCTGTGGGGCCTGCGCCTGGGCGCGGGCGTGGCGGCGTTCTTCTTCCTCCTGGAGCCCGGCATCCGGCACCTGCAGGTGGCGCGGATGAAGAACCGGGTGGCGGTGCTGGTGGACCGCAGTGCGTCCATGAACTTCCCGTCGGAGCCGGGCGGCCCCACGCGCAGCGCGCAGGTGGCGGCGTTCCTGGAGAAGGCCGCACCCACGTTCGCGTCCTGGCAGGACCGCTTCACGGTGGAGGTGTACGGGGTGGATCCGGAGCTGGCGCCGGTGACGGCCGCGCAGCTGGCCCAGGAGCCCGCGCGGGCGGGGACGACGGACCTGCTCGCGGCGCTGCGGTCCGCGGCGTCTGGAGGGCAGGGGGCGCGCAAGCTGTCCGGCGTGCTGTTGTTCAGCGACGGCGCGGACAACACGGAGTTGAAGGCGGGCGCGGTGGGCCGTGCACGCGCGGCGCTCACGGACCTGGGCGTGCCGGTGTCCACGTTCCTGGTGGGCCAGGAGGCGCTGAAGGACCTGTCGGTGGAGGGGCTGAAGGTGGATGACTTCGCCTTCGTGCGCAACTCGCTGACGGTGGAGGTGGAGATCCACGGGCGTGGCTTCGCCGGTCAGGACATCCCGGTCGTCTTGAGCCAGGAGGGCAAGACGGTGGCGAGCAAGCTGGTGCGGATGACCACCGGCGACGACGTGAAGCCGGTGTCCTTCACCTTCACGCCGGACCAGACGGGGCGGTTCGTCTACACGGTCACGGTGCCCACGTTCCCGGATGAAGCGGTGAGCGACAACAACAGCCGGTCGTTCACGCTGAAGGTCATTCGCGACCGCGTGCGCGTGCTGCTGGTGGTGGGCCGGCCGTCGTGGGACGAGCGCTTCCTGCGCGGGCTGCTCAAGCAGGACGCGAACGTGGACCTGGTGTCGTTCTACATCCTGCGTACGCTGTCGGACGACCCGGGCGTGTCGAACGAGCGCGAGCTGTCGCTCATCCCGTTCCCCATGGAGGAGATCTTCGACACGAAGCTGCACACGTTCGACGTCGTCATCTTCCAGAACTTCGGTTACTCGGACCCGTCGCTGTCCATCGCGGAGTACGAGCGCAACCTGGAGCGCTACATCCACGAGGGCGGCGCGTTCGTGATGATTGGCGGCGACAGCGTGCTGGGTGAAGGGCGCGCGGGGATGCCCACGTTGATGGAGGCGCTGCCGGTGGAGGCGGCGGGCCCGGCGAACGCGGATCCGTTCAAGCCGCGCCTGACGCCGGAGGGCCTGCGGCACCCGGTGACGTCCATTGGCACGGGCGCGGCGAGCACGGAGGGCACGTGGGGAGAGCTGGCGCCCATTCCGGGGGCGAACCTGACGCGGGCGCGGCCGGGCGCGACGGTGTTGATGGACCACCCGTTCCTGACGGTGGACGGGAAGAACGCGCCGCTCGTGTCGGTGTGGGACTACGGGCGGGGCCGGGCGATGGTGGTGGCGACGGACGCCACGTGGTCGTGGGCGTTCACGGCGCACCGGGATGGCTCACCGAACCGCGCGTATGACCGCTTCTGGGGCAATGCGCTGCGGTGGCTGGTGCGGGACCCGGACCTGACGACGCTGAAGGTGACGGCGGATCCGCCGTCGGTGGAGCCGGGGCGTCCGGTGGGCGTGGTGGTGCAGGCACGGATGGCGGACTACCAGCCGGCGGACGGTGCGCAGGTGCGGGTGGAGCTGTTCTCCGTGGCGACGCAGAAGCCGGTGGCGGTGCAGACGGGCACGACGGGGGCGGACGGCGTGGTGCGGGTGGAGTTCGCGCCGCCGGCGCCGGGGCCCTACAAGCTGCTCGCGTCCGCGAAGAAGGGCGAGACGGACCTGGGCAAGGGCGAGGACGCGGTGGCGGTGCGCGCGGTGGGCCCGGAGCTGTCGGACGCGTCGGTGCGGCCGGAGCTGATGGAGCAGATCGCCAGCGTCACGGAGGGCAAGGCGTACAAGCTGCCGCGTGACGGGATGCCGGACGTGCCCCTGTTGGATCCTCCGGTGGTGGAGGTGGGGCGCGCGAAGGACCAGCCGCTGTGGGACCGCTGGTACTACCTCGTGGCGCTCATCGCGCTGCTGGGCGCGGAGTGGTTCGCGCGGCGGCGGTTCGGGTACGTGTGAGCCCGGATGCGGCCCGGCCCCATTTCGGGGACCGGGAGCATTTTTCCGTGATGCGGTGACTACTGCGCCTTCTCCACCACGCCGCAGGCGATGCGGCCGCCGGCGTCGCCGGTGGGGTCGGTGTGGTAGTCGTCCAGCTTGGCGTGCACCATGAGCGCGGAGCCGTCCTTGTCGAGCAGCGACTTCACCTTGAGGTCGGCGATGAAGACGTCGAACTGCACCTTGCCGTCCTGGGGGACGTAGAGGTTGGGCAGGTCACCGGCGTGCTGGCCCTTGGGCGACAGCGCGCCGTGCTGCTTCTTCGTCGGGTTGAAGTGGCCGCCCGCCGTCTTGAACTCCGGCGCCTCGCACTTGCCCGTCTCGTGGATGTGGAAGGCGTGCTCGCCCGCGGGCAGGTTCATCAGCGTGCCCTTCACCAGCACGCCCTTGGGCGCCTGCTCCAGCATCACCTCGCCCACGTCCTTGCCCTGCGCGTCCTTCAGCGTCGCCTTCACCGTCTCGCCCTTCTTGATGGCGGGCTTCGTGCCCGCGTCCGTGGGGGCCGGCGTCCCGGCGTCCTGGGCCAGGGCGGGCGTGGAGAGGAGGGCGGCGGCAACCAGCAGGGGACGGATCATCATGTCTCGGAGACTCCAGGGATTGGGTTACCCAGCGGCGCGGGACACTACCCGCCACCCGTGCCCGTCGCTGGAGAATGTCCGTTCCCGTGCATCCGGTGATGGAGAGTCATCACTCCGGCAGCGGGCCCTCCAGCGGCACCGGCACCACCCGGGACGCTCCGAACGCGGGTGCCCACACCCGCTGCACCGGCGCCCCGTTCAGGAAGCGCATCACCGCGCGGAACGCCGCCTCCGGACCGCCCAGTCCTTCCGCCCACGCGCTTCCCCTCGGCGACAGGTTCGGCACCAGCGGGCCCAGGGACTCGCGCGACGTGGCGCCCCGGGTGATGCCCAGGCCCTCATCCCGGATCCGCTGGGGGACGTACAGCGGCGCGAAGCGCGCGTGGCGGTGGTCGTGCACGCAGCCGGGCTCCTCCAGCAGCGCCGCGGACAGGGGCAGCTCCCGCACGTTGAACAGCAGCTTCACCGCGTCCTGGTGCGGATCATACGGGCCGCGCAGCCGGTGGTCGCCTCGGGGAATCAGCCGCCGGTCCAGGTAGCAGAACGCCTTCGCCTCCGGAGGCAGGGCGCCCCGGTGCCTTGCGCCGCCGTAGCGGAAGAAGGGCCGCACGTGGCTTGCGTCCACCTCCAGCGCCGGCCCCTGCTTCAGCGCGCGCAGCTTGGGCAACAGCGCGGGCTCCAGGCCGTGCTCGCGCGCGAAGTCCTCCAGCGTGTCCTGCGTCGCCGCGCAGAAGGCCCGGAGGCGCGCGAGCAGCCGGTCCCGGTCCGCGTCCACCAGCAGCTCGTCGAAGCGCGTCTTCACCCCGGGCAGGCTCACCGGGATGAGCGTGGTGAGCAGCTCGCCCCGCGCCCGCCAGTCCGCGTCCAGCGCCGCGGCCTCCTGCGCGATGGGGGACAGCCGCCACTCGGGGGACTCGGGTGTGAAGCACTGGCCCACGCCCTTGTGTTCGTAGCGGGGCGCGGACGCGGCGGCTCCGGACCGCGACGTCCACACCGTGATGCACGTGCGCACCTGCGTGCCCGTGAAGATGCCCGGGCCCAGGTCCACCACCTCACGCAGGTGGAGCGCTTCCAGCAGCGCGTGGCGCAGGGGCGCGTAGATGAACGACTCCAGCAGGCTCGCGGGCGTGATGAAGGCGAGGACACCTGGCCGCGCCGTCAGCCGCTTCATGGCGACCAGGAGGAAGAACGCGAAGTCGTCCCGGAGGCTCGTGCCCGGTGGCATCGCCAGCGGCACCAGGGCTCGCAGCCGCGCGTAGCAGGCCGCGTCCTTCAGCACCGCGGAGGTGCCGTTGTAGGGCGGGTTGCCCACCCATAACTCCGCGTGCCCTTCCGGCGTCTCCGCGAGCAGCGGCTCCAGTCCGCCCCGGAGCGCGTCCCCCACGCGCACGTCCGCGCCCGGCACGCGGGCCTGGCACAGGCGGGCGACGCCGGCGTCCAACTCCAGGCCGCACAGCCTCGCGTCCGGCCGGTGCCGCGCGGCGGCGGCGAGGAAGGCCCCCGCGCCACAGGCCGGGTCCACCACCGTGAGCGGCCCGTCACCCAGGTGCGCCAGCGCCAGCGCCAGCGTGCGCTCCACGATGGGCGCGGGCGTGTAGAACGCGCCCACCGCCTTGCGGTTGATGTCGGGGAACTGGTGGACCAGCCGTTCCTCGTCCAGCTCGGGCGTGTCGATGGCGCGGGCCATGCGCGGCCATCCTAGACGGATTCACCCGGTGGGCCGCGAGGGGGTCCAGTCCAATGCCGTACCGCAGCGTTTGCAATGACGCGCATCCAGGTCATGACCCTGTGCGCCACAACCGGGGCAGGCCTGTGTGTTGAGGGGCGGACGCGTGGCGGCGGCGAGCTCCACCGACACGATGCCGGTGGGCACCGCGATGATGCCGTAGCCCATCACCATCAGGATGGACGCGAGGAACTGCCCCAGCACCGTCTTGGGCGTGATGTCCCCGAAGCCCACCGTCGTCATCGTCACGATGGCCCAGTACATGGAGCGGGGGATGCTGTCGAAGCCGTGCTCCTCGCCCTCCACCAGGTACATGACGGCGCCCATGATGACGTCGATGCTCAGCACCGTGCCCAGGAAGACGATGATCTTCGGGCGGCTGGCGCGCAGGGCCGTCAGCAGCACCTCCGCCTGGCCCAGCAGGTGCCCCAGCTTGAGGATGCGGAAGACGCGCAGCAGGCGCAGCACACGGATGACCAGCAGCGTCTGCGCGCCGGGGAACAGCACGCTCAGGAACGACGGCAACAGCGCCATCAGGTCCACGATGCCGAAGAAGCTGCGCGCGTAGTGCAGCGGCTGGCGTACGGCGATGAGCCGCAGCACGTACTCCAGCGCGAAGAGGACCGTGAAGACCCACTCGGCGGTGTGCAGCCAGGAGCCGTAGCCCGTGCGCACCTGGGCGACGCTCTCCAGCATCACCGCCACCACGCTGAACACGATGGCCCAGAGCAGGGCGATGTCGAACGCCTTCCCCGCGGGGGTGTCCGCTTCGAAGATGACCGTGTGCAGGCGGGCGCGGAAGCCGCTCGGGGGGCTCTGTTCGGAAGGACGGTCCACAGGCCGCGCAGCTTAGGCGCTGCGCTTCCGGAACGTTCAACATCCGCCCAGCCCCTGGACCGGAGGCCGCGTTGCCTGCGTCCGCTGGCGGGTCCAGCTTCCCGGGTCTCCTCCTCCCGGGGACCGGAAATCGTCCAGCGCATGATCCGAATCCTCGACGTCGTGCCTGTGTGGCTGCTCGCCCTGGGGGTGATGGGCATCCTCTTCCTGAGCATGGAGGCCGGCTACCGGCTCAGCCACCGCAAGCCGGGACTCGACGAGGCCCCGACGCTCCAGGCTTCGGTGCTGGGCCTGGTGGCGCTGCTGCTCGCCTTCTCCTTCTCCATGGCGGCGGAGCGCTACAGCCTGCGCCGCGCCCTCGTCGTCCAGGATGCGAACGCTATTGGCACGCTCTACCAGCGCATGGGTTTTCTCCCCGAGCCCACGCGCGGTGAGATGCGGGCCGGCTTGCGCCGCTACACCGACCTGCGGGTCGAGGGCTACGACGCCGCGGCGGAGCCGGAGCGCTTCGCGAAGTTGCTCCAGGAATCGGAGGTGCTCGGGGACGCGCTCTGGTCGCGCCTGGAGGGAGTGGCGCCCCAGCTTCCGACCGGGGTCCTGATGCTCAATTCCGAGGCCCTCAACGAGGTACTGGACACCGCCGAAGAGCGCCTGGCTGCGGCCCGGAACCTCATCCCGACCTCCATCTTCGCCCTGCTGCTCATCGGGATGCTCGGCTCGGGAGTGCTCCTGGGGTACCGGCCGGAGGCGCGCCAGCGCGGGCTTCTCTCCTGGACCCTGTTCGTGGTCATCCTGACCGCTGTGATGTTCACCCTCCTGGACCTGGACCTCACCACGCGAGGCCGCATCCGCGTGGATCAGCGGCCCATGCGGGCGCTCCGGGAGAAGCTGCACGCCAATCCCTGACGCACGCCGAGAGTTCCACGGCGTACCTTGGACCCGTTCAGACAAGGGTGTGGCGGGGGCCATCCATCGCACTCCTCAGCTCCGCGACGTGCAGCGCGTGGCCGCAGCCCGCGCGCTGGCTTGCGGAACGTTCACGGTCATCCCTGGCCCTGGACCCGTGGGCGCGTTGCCTCCACCGGCTTCCGGGCCCACCGTTGCTGCCCTCCAGGATTCGTGGAGTGGAGGCCTCCCGGCGCGATGCGACTCGTTGAATTGCTGCCCACGTGGATGATGGCCCTGGTGGTGATGGCCCTGCTCCTGGCGAGCCTGGAGGTCGGCTTCCGGCTCAGTCACCGCAAGGAGGGGCTCGATGAGATAACGGCGCTCCAGTCCTCGGTGCTCGGCATGGTGGCGCTGCTGCTCGCCTTCTCCTTCTCCATGGCCGCGGACCGGTACACCCTGCGCCGCGACCTCGTCGTCAAGGAGGCGAACGACATTGGCACGCTCTACCTGCGCGCGAGCTTCCTTCCGGAGCCCACGCGCACCGAGATGCGGACCCGGTTGCGCCACTACGTCGACGTCCGGCTGGAAGGCTACGCGGATGCGGGGAACCCGGAGCGCTTCAAGCAGCGGCTGGCGGAGTCGGATGCGATCCAGGACCAGCTCTGGTCCCTGCTGGAGGGGGTGGCGCCCCAGCTCCCGACCGCCGTCATGACCCTCACCACGGAGGCCCTCAACAACGTGCTGGACGTCTCCGAGGAGCGCCTGGCGGCGGCCCGCAACATCATCCCGAACACCGTCTTCATCCTGCTGCTCATCGGGATGCTCGGCTCGGGGGTGCTCCTGGGGTACCGGCCGGAAGGGCATGTGCGTGGGCCGCTCGCCTGGATCATCTTCGTGGTGGTGCTGACCGCCGTGACGTTCACCCTCGTGAACATGGACGTCCCCCTGAGCGGCCACCTCCGCGCGGACCAGGCCCCGCTGCGCAACCTCCAGATACAGCTGGGCTCCAGCCACTGAAGACGCCTGCCGCGGGCAATCGGCGCGCGGGCCGTCCGTTCCAGGGGCATGCGGACCCTGAACGACACCCGGAAGCGCGCCCCCCTCTCCCTCCTGGGACTGGGCCTGGCGCTGGCGGCCCTCCCAGCTCTCGCGGAGGGGGCACCGCCTACGCCGCAAGACGTCATGCGGGAGGCCCGCCGCAGCGTGCTGACGGACGGCATCGAGCGGGCGGAGGCCGTGCGCATCGGCGGCATCGACCAGTGGATTTCCGTGCGCGGACGCCACAAGGACAACCCGCTGCTGCTCTTCCTGCACGGCGGGCCGGGCTTCACCGCGCTGCCCACCGCGTACTTCTACCAGGGCGAATGGGAGGAATATTTCACCGTCGCGCACTGGGACCAGCGCGGCGCGGGCAAGACGTACGCCCTCAACCCGCCGGACAAGGTGCGCCCCACCATGACGGTGGACCGCATGGTCGCGGACACGGAAGAAGTCGTCGCGTACCTGCGCAAGACGTACGGCAAGAAGCGCATCGTGCTCGTGGGCCACAGCTGGGGCACGATGCTGGGCGTGCGGCTCGTGCAGAAGCACCCGGACTGGTTCGACGCCTACGTCGGCATCGGCCAGGGGCTGGACGTTCCGAGGAACGAGGTCCTGGGCTACGAGGCCACGCTCGCCGCGGCGAAGGCGGACGGCAACACCAAGGCCATCGCGGACCTGGAGTCCATTGCCCCGTTCCCGGACCCCAAGGACCCCGCGCGCACGCTGGCCAACCTGCACAAGGAACGCCGCTGGCGCTCGCACTATGAGACGCACGGCTGGCGCGCGCCGGACTGGCACGGCGCGGAGGTCTGGCGCTACAGCCCGGACGTCACCGACAAGGACATGCAGGCGCGCGACGAGGGCCTGGACCTGAGCCTCGCGGCGTTCTGGGGACCCATCACCCAGATGAACCTCACGAAGGCGAACCGCTTCGCCGTGCCCGTCGTCTTCTTCCACGGCCGGCATGACCGCACCACGTCCGCGCAGCTGCTGGAGGCCTGGTATCCCACCGTCCAGGCCCCGTCGAAGAAGCTCGTCTGGTTCGAGGACTCCGCGCACATGGTCCACGAGGAGGAGCCCGGCAAGGTGCTCGTCCACCTGGTGCAGGACGTGCTCCCGCTCACGCGCGGGAAGTAGTCACGGGGACGAAAGGCCGAGCAGCCTCAATCCTTGTGCGGAGCCTCCGGGATGCCAGGAGGCACCCGTCCCGCGACGCCCGTGGGCACCGTCACGGGCGGCGTCACCACCGCGCCCACGTGCATGCGGTGCTCCACCTCCGCGAACCTGCGTGACGCCTCGTCTTCCGGTGACAGCAGGGACACCAGCCAGCCCACCAGGAACGACAGCGGGATGGTGACGATGCCCGGGTTCTTCAGCGGGAAGAGGGCGGACGCGTTGCCCAGCAGCTCCACCTGCACCGTGGGCGACAGGAAGATGAGCAGCACCGCGCTGATGGAGCCCGTCAGCATGCTGGCCACCGCGCCCTTGGTGGTGAAGCCCTTCCACAGCATGGACAGCAGCAGCGCGGGGAAGTTCGCGCTCGCCGCGATGGCGAACGCCAGCCCCACCATGAAGGCCACGTTCTGGTTCTTGAAGACGACGCCCAGGACGATGGCCAGGATGCCCAACAGCAGGCTGGAGATGCGCGCCACCTTGAGCTGCTCCGCCTCCGGCGCGTGCCCCTTGCGCACCACGCTGGACCACAGGTCGTGGGACAGCGCCGCCGCGCCTGACAGCGTCAGGCCCGCCACCACCGCGAGGATGGTGGCGAAGGACACCGCGGAGATGAAGCCCAGGAAGCCCGTGCCGCCCACGGCCTCCGCCAGCATGGGCGCCGCCATGTTGCCGCCCTTGTCCACGCCGACAATGGCCTGACGGCCCACCAGCACGGACGCGCCGAAGCCCAGGATGAACGTCACCAGGTAGAAGAAGCCGATGAGGCCCGTGGCGTAGAACACGCTGGTGCGCGCCGCCTTCGCGTCCGGCACCGTGTAGAAGCGCATCAGGATGTGCGGCAGGCCCGCCGTGCCGAACATCAGCGCCACGCCCAGGGAGACGGTCTCCAGCGGATTGGACACCAGCTTGCCCGGCGCCAGCGCCTCCGGGCCGTAGCGGTTCACCGCCTCGCTGAAGAGGGCCGTGGGGCTGAAGCCGAACCTGGACAGCACCGCGACCGCCAGCGCCGTCGCGCCGCCCAGCAGCAGCACCGCCTTGACGATTTGAACCCACGTCGTGGCGATCATCCCGCCGAACAGCACGTAGAGGATCATCACCGCGCCCACGATGACCACGGCCGTCTCGTAGGAGAGGCCGAACAGCAGGCGGATGAGGTTGCCCGCGCCCACCATCTGGGCAATCAGGTAGAAGACGACGACGGTGAGCGTGCCCACCGCGGCGGACAGGCGCACCGGGGTCTGCTTCAACCGGTACGCCACCACGTCCGCGAAGGTGTACTTGCCCAGGTTGCGCAGGGGCTCCGCGATGAGGAAGGTCACCACCGGCCAGCCCACCAGCCAGCCCACGGAGTAGATGAGCCCGTCAAAGCCAGACGTGGCCACGAGCCCCGCGATGCCCAGGAAGCTGGCGGCGCTCATGAAGTCCCCGGCCAGCGCGAAGCCGTTCTGCGCCGCGCTGATGCCGCCGCCAGCGGCGAAGAACTCAGACGTCGTCTTGGTCTTGCGCGCGGCCCAGTACGTGATGGCCAGCGTGATGCCGACGAAGAGGAGGAAGAAGAAGATGGCCGTGGTGTTGGGCTGGCCAATCCGTGTGCCCGCGGTCGAGGGATTCATGGGGGGCCTCTTTCAGCGGCGCAGTTCGTCGAGCGCGCGGTCGTACTTGCGGTTCGCCCACAGCATGTAGACACCCGTCAGCACCCAGGCGAGCAGGATGGTGAGCGCCCCCAGCACGATGCCGACGGACAGCCCGGGGATGAACTGGTGCCCCATCAGCGGCCGGTTGAATGCCACGAGCAGGATGAAGCCCAGGTAGGCGACGAGCATCGCCACCGTCAGCGCGCCGGCCACGCGCCAGCGCCTCGCGGCCAGCGCCTTCAGCAGGTCGTCCTTCGAATTGCCATACATCGGTGCACTCCGTTCATCAGTAGAAGAGCTGGAGCTGGGCGGTGCCGGTGATGCCCGTGGTCGCGTGGGCGATGTCCCCCACGCGCGATACGGCCACCTCCGTCTTCAGGTTGAAGGTGTGCTTCTGGAACCAGAGGTTGAAGCCGGGCCGGAACGAGAGCAAGTCCTGCGCCGCCACGCGCCCGTTGAAGTACTCGCCGGTGAAGACGGGCTCGATGATGCCGATGCGGTAGCCCAGCTCCACGAAGAAGCCGGTGCCGCTGCGCACGTTGTCGTAGCCCTGCTGCCAGGAGAAGACGTTGCTCTGGAAGACGAACTCCTGGTCGTCACCCACGGGGATGTCCAGGAACACGTCCGCCGCCATGGCCACCGCGTCGTGCACGCCGGAGGCGGTGGCGATGACGTTGTACTGGTAGTCCGCGCCCACGCCGAACGACAGCATGGGCTGGTCCGTGAAGTAGATGCCGCGCAGGAACTGGTCGTACTCGTGGCCCCAGACGTTGTAGCGCGCGTGGCCCACGACGCGCGGCAGGTCGTCCGCGTTGACCACCTGGCCGTTCTCCAGCTTCGCGCCCTCCACGCCGTTGAGGATGGCGGCGCGGTACGTCCACGGGCCCGCGAAGCCGCGCACCTGCACGCCCATGTCGCGCCACACCTTGCCCACGCCTGGCGGGTAGCGGATGAGGTCGGAGTGGTAGTCCACCGTCTGGAGCGCGATGGCACCCTGCAGCGCGTGGTGCGACAGCGGCGCGAGGATGAAGCCCGCCTCCACCCACGTCTTGTCGGCGAACTCGTACGCGATCGTCGCGTCCTGGATGTAGAAGGCGACGTTGTAGTCGCCGTTCTTGCCGAAGTTCGGCTGGTCCGTGTCGATGAAGAACGACAGCCTCTTCGTGATGGAGCCGAAGACGAGCAGCCGCACGCGGCGCAGGAAGAAGTCCGTTCCCACGCCGCCCGTGGGCGCGCCGTCCTTGATGAGCTGCATTTGTGGATGCAGCAACACGTCGACGTTGAGGACCGCGTCCTCGCCAAGCTGGATCTTCCCTGCCGCCGCCGGCAGCGCGGTCAGCAGGGTCGTCAGCACCAGGAACCGCGACAGGGCAGGGGGGACGGGGCGCATGGGTCCCCATCCCCTGAGCAACGCCCGTTCCACTCGCGTGCACTCCGGGTTTCAGGACCTTGGAGGTTGGCTCGCTGTGTCAGGGTGCGGCGGAAGGTGACAGGACGTTACCCCCCGCAACGATTCGTGCAGCGCGTCGTCACACTGGGGATGCCCTACGACTCGTACAGGGAGACGTTGCACTGTGTGCTGACGAACTGGCACTGCAGCTCCTCCGCGGCGCCGTTGACGAAGAAGTAGAGCGTGTTGCCCGCGTCGGGGGTGGAGCGCGTGCAGTAGAAGTTCTGCTTGCGAGCAACCGCCGTGCCCGGGACCTCTCCCTCGTTCGACGTGTCGAAGCGACCGGGCCTCGGACGCGGGTGCGCGGGGCGCCGTGATAAGCCGGCAGGCCATGGCTCCCCCGGACGTGCCCCCGTTCTCCGAACTGCCCCAGTTCACGCTCGAGCGTGAATCGCTGCGGCTGCTCCCCGAGTCCTTCTGCCGGCGGCTGGGCGTCGCGGTGATGGGCAAGGTGGTGGCTGGCAACGACACCGAGCCCGTGACGGTGGCGATGCTGGACCCGGAGGACGAGTCCGTCCGCTACCGCATCGCGGACTTCCTGCGCCGGCCGGTGCGGCCCGTGCGGCTCAACCGCTACGAAATCGACGCCGCGCTGGAGGTGGGCTTCGGCGCGGGGATGCACGCGTCGGTGGACGTGGTGTTGAAGGCGGGCACGCCGCTGTCCCCCTGGCCCACGCCGGTGGAATTGGTGAACCACGTGCTCGCGGTGGCGGTGGCGCAGAACGCGTCCGACATCCACCTGGAGAGCTACACGGATGACGTCGACCTGCGCTACCGCATCGACGGCATCCTGCACCAGACGTACACGGACATCTCCCCGGACACGCTGCCGGAGGTGGTGAGCCGCATCAAGGTGATGGCGGGGCTGGACATCGCGGAGAAGCGGCGGCCCCAGGACGGCCGCCTGCGCGCGCTCTACGAAGGGCCCGCGGGGCGGAAGTTCGTGGACTTCCGCGTGAGCGTGGTGCCCTCCCCGGCGGGCGAGGACGTGGTCATCCGCCTGCTCGACGCCACGGTGGGGCTGGTGCCGGTGGAGAAGTTGGGGATGACGCCGGAGGTGCAGGCCACGGTGCTGCGGCTCTTGAGCAACCCGGAGGGGCTGGTGCTGGTGACGGGCCCCACCGGCAGCGGCAAGACGACGACGCTGTACGCGGCGCTGGCCCGGCTCAACGACGGGCGCAAGAAGATCATCACCGCGGAGGACCCCATCGAATACGTGGTCCCCAAGGTGAACCAGAAGCAGGTGTCGCCGCAGATGCCGCACCTGACGCTGCTGCGCGCGCTCCTGCGGCAGGACCCCAACGTGATGCTCGTGGGGGAGATTCGCGACCTGGAGACGGGCAGCACCGCGCTGATGGCGGCGTCCACGGGCCACGTGGTGCTGGGCACGCTGCACACGGCGGATGCCATTGGCGCGGTGAGCCGCCTGCGCGGATTGAAGCTGGAGGATGGCGACATCTCGGAGGCGCTGCTCGCGGTGCTGGCGCAGCGGCTGGTGCGGCGCATCTGCCCGGAGTGCTCCGCCCCCACCACGCCGACGGCGGATCAGCTGACGCTCCTGGGGCCGCTGCTGGACGGTGTGCAGCCCCGGGCGGGGCAGGGCTGCGAGGCGTGCCGCCACACGGGCTTCAAGGGCCGCGTGGGCCTCTATGAGCTGCTGGTGGTGGACCCGGAGCTGCAACTGCTCATCGCCACCGGGGCTCCGGGCGTCCAGCTGCGCCGGCACGCGCGGGCGCGGGGCTTCCGCACGCTGGTGGAGGACGCGCTGGCGAAGGTGGCGGCCGGCGTCACCACGCTGCATGAGCTGACGCGCGTGGTGCCCTACCGCTACCTCCTCACGGCTCGGGAGGAGCGTCAGGCTTCGGGGGAGCCTGCGTCTCCGCGTCCATGTCTGGAGGCAGCATCACGGTGAAGGTCGAGCCCTCGCCGGGGGTGCTCCGCACCTGGACGGTGCCGTGGAGGGCCTCCACGATCTGCTGGGTGATGAAGAGGCCCAGCCCCAGGCCCCCGTAGTTGCGCTCGGAGACGGCGCGCACGAAGCGCTCGAAGACGCGCGGCTGGTCCTCCTGCGAAATGCCGATGCCCTCGTCGCGCACGCTCAGGACGGCCAGGCCTGCCTCCTTGCGGACGCGGACATGGACGGGTTTACCGGCGCCGTACTTGAGCGCGTTGGTGAGCAGGTTGGTGATGACCTGATCCACACGGGCCCGGTCCCAGTTCCCCTCGACGGGGGTGGGGGCCTCCAGCGTGACCGAGCAGCCGACCTGCGCGGACTGGGGCGCGTAGCGGACCACCACGTCCCTCGCGAGCGAGGCCAGGTCCATGGGCGCCCGGTCCAGCCGCAGCTGGCCCACGCTGATGCGCGACACGTCCAGCAGGTCCTCGATGAGGTCCGACAGCTTGCGCACCTGCCGGCGGGCCACCTCCAGGTCGCGCGCGATGCGCTCCACGGGCAGGGTGGCGGAAGGGTTGTTCTCCACGGTGCGCAGCAGGGCCGTGAGCTTCAGCTGCAGCGGGGTGAGCGGCGTCTTCAGCTCGTGCGAGGCGACGGAGAGGAACTCGTCGCGGGCGCGCACGGCGTCGCGCAGCATCTCCAGCTCACGGCGCTCCTGGGTCTGCTTGCGCTGGGTGATGTCGCGCGTCACCTTGGCGAAGCCCCGGAGGTTGCCTTGCGAGTCGTACAGCGCGGTGAGCACGACGCTGGCCCAGAAGAGGCTGCCGTCCTTGCGGATGCGCCAGGCCTCCTCCTCGAAATGGCCCTCGCGGGCGGCCACCTGGAGGGCGTGCCAGGGCTTGCCGCGCGCCACGTCCTCCGGGGGGAAGAAGCGGCTGAAGTGCTGGCCGATGATCTCGTCGGCTTTGTACTGCTTGAAGCGCTCGGCGCCGGCGTTCCAGGTGGAGACGCGGCCTTCCGGGTCCAGCATGTAGATGGCGTAGTCCTGGATGTGCTCGACGAGCAGGCGGAAGCGCTCCTCGCTCTGCTGCAGGTGCTCCTGGGTCTGCTTGCGCTCGGTGAAGTCGCGCGTCACCTTGCCGTAGCCCACGAGCTGGCCCTGCGAGTCGCGCATCGAGGTGATGACGATGTTGGCCCAGAAGAGGCTGCCGTCCTTGCGCACGCGCCAGCCCTCCTCCTCGAAGCGGCCCTCGCGGTTGACGATCTCCAGATCCATCTGGGGCTTGCCGCTGGCGATATCCTCGGGCGGATAGAAGCGGCTGAAGTGCTGTCCGAGGATCTCCTCGGCCCGGTAGCCCTTGATGCGCTCCGCGCCAGTGTTCCAGCTCATGATGTAGCCGGCCGGATCCAGCGTCAGGATGGCGTAGTCCTTGACGCTGTCGATGAACAGGCGCAGCTGCGCATCCATGTCGCGGATGGCATGGGGGCCTGCGTATGCGATGTCGCCACCGCTGGTGGACGAGGGCGACGGGCTGTCGTCCAGGGGACTCCTCATGGGGTCCTAGCGTAACGCACCGGCCGGGTCGTTCGTGGAGGAACGATTCTTCAGAGTCATCCACCCGCCAACCCTGCCGGGGGCCAGGCTTCCGAGCAGAGCGGAAGCTCACACCCTGCGTGGATCCCGGGGTGTTTCACGGGCCCGGATTGAGCCTGGGTCCAATAAAGTGTCGGGTGCCGGCAGGACCGGGCGGAGGGCCAGGCTAGGGCTCGCGAGGGACGTAGCTCAGGAAGACGACGCCGCTGTCGACCGTGCGGGTGCCGGTGAGCCGCAGCCGGTGGGGCGCGAAGCCCGCGTCGACGAGGCGGATGCCATTGCCCGCGATGACGGGGTTGAGCTTGATGATGTACGCGTCGATTTCGGGGAACAGCTCGGCCGCGAGCTGGCCGCCGCCGCACAGCCAGATGCCCAGGCCATCCCGGGCCTTGAGCTCGCGCACGGTGGCGAGCGGCGTGCTGGAGAGGTTGACGCCGGGGTCGGGGCTCTGGGTGAGGGTGCGGGAGAAGACGTAGTGCTCGAGGTGCGGGTACGCGTTGGTGACGCCCGCGTCCAGGCCGACCTGATAGGTGTGCCGGCCCTCCAGCACGGTGTCGAAGTGCTTGCCCGGGCCCGTGAGGCCCCTGTGTGCGCGGTAGCTCGCGGGAAGCGTCTCCGGGTACTCGGCGGCGATGGCGTCCAGGTAGTCCGGCTCCATGACGAAGTAGTCGAACGCCCCGGTGGGCGAGGCGATGAATCCATCGAGAGAACTGGCGATGTAATAGGTCAGTTTCCGCATGGGCGTGCTTCCTCCTGGGGGTAGGGCTTAGCACTGCGTGGGCAAGCGCGGCTGGTAGAACGGCGGCACCGGTTGCCCGCACGGGGACCGTGGAGGAGGGAGTTCCATGCGAGTCCTGTGGTTGTTGGGAGGAATGGTGCTGGGTTCGGTCCTGACGCTCATCACCGGGGTCGCGCTGTGGCTGCATGACACAGGGCCAACGCGGAATTTGATCGAGGTGCGCGTGGAGAACCGCACCGGCCAGGACGTGCGAGAGGTGCGCATCGAGCACGGCCACGGCCAGGTCCTCCACCGGCCGCTGGGAAAAGGGAACACCGTGGCCCTGGCCTATCCGGCCGTCGGCGAGTCGTCGTACAGCCTCATCGCCGTGCTGGAGGACGGCCGCGAACTGCGAGGCGGCGCTGGCTACATCGAGCGTGGGGCGCGGACGCGGGAAGTGCTGGAGCCGGAGCGGGTGGTCTCGTCGGATCCGTGAGATGGGGCTGACGCGATGGAACGACGCTTCTTCGAAATGGACATCGACGTGTACGTACCGGGACGGTGGTACTTCAAGACACCGACCCACCTCGACGGTCAGCCACTGGATAACCCCTGGGTATTCACGCGCGGGACGCCCATACCTTCTCCGGGGCTGTTGCGTATTCCGCTCTCCCGTCCTGGGAAGCCCCTGGACTTCACGTCCGCGGGCGTAGGGGGCACGCCCGTTCTCAGTACCCGGACCGCAGATGTTTTTCGTGCGCTGGCCCCCAACGACGTGCAGCTCTTTCCCGTGCAGGTTGATGGCCAAACCGAGCCCTATTTCCTCCTGGTCGTAGCGCGCACGGTCCGCTGTGTGGACGAGGCCGCGAGTGAAGAGGTCAAGCTCTGGAGACCTGAGGACGGGCAGCCCGAGAAGGTCGGGGGGTACCGGTACATCGTCGGGCTGCGTATCGACAAATCACGGGTTTCTGACGAGCGCGTGTTCCGCCCGTGGGGATTTCGGTCCGCGCTCATCGTCGATGGAGGACTGAAGGACGCCCTGGAGCGGACCGGCATCGTGGGAGGACAGTTCGTCGAGGTCTGAGTAGAACCCGGGCCCATGGAACTTCGGGACCCGGAGCAGGCGGTCGTGTCGGAACCGTGGACTTCGGAGGGCGCATGAAGCCCTGGGCAATGGCCTTGCTGCTGTGGCTTGCGGCAGGCTGCGCGACGACGCGCGTGGTGAACCTCGACACGGGCCGGGGCAGTCCCATCGCCTATGCGCCGGCGGAAACGGAGCCGGTCCGGATTGACGAGGAGGCGTTCAAGGACGCCGTCACCCGGCTCGTGCTGGAGCTGAAGCTGGATATCGCGCGTCAGGAGGACGGACGGCGGTCCCTGCTCGCATCGGCGGGAGGCATCGTTGATGGGGCTCAAGGCCGGCAGGCGCTTCGCCTGAGCAATGCCTTCCCCCTGGACCCGATGGGGCGGCGGAGGATGGCGCTCTCCTTCGCGCTCGATACGGTCTGGGCGGGGGTGGGGGACGCGATGGAGGAGTTGATGGACCCTGCCGCGCTCCGGGCCATGGTCACGACGATGATTGGCACCGCGATGGTGATGCTGGTCGCGCCAGAGCCCATCACCAAGCTGGTCGCGGTGATGCTGACGGCCTCGCTCATCGCGTATCTGGGCACAGGGCCCGTGTGGAACATGGGACAGGCCTTCTTGCGACTCATGGACGAGTCGCGGGACGCCCGAGACGTTGCCGCACTGGAGGAGGCGGGGCATCGCTTCGGACGGGTGCTCGGGAGCAATGGCGCGCGGGTGCTGGTCCTCGTCGCGATGACGGCGCTCGGTGGCAGGAGCGCGATGGCTGCGCAGGGGCCGCGGATGCCGGGCTTCCCACAGGCGGCTGTGAGAGCGGAGGTCGAGGGCGGGTTCCTGCTGTCGCGGGCGATGGCCGGTGAGGTGCGTTCCATCTCCCTGTCGTCGGCGGGAGTGCTCAACGTCACGTTGGCTCCCACCGCCGTGGCGGCCGTCGCCATGGGGCCCGGAGGCGGCATCCAGGGCGACCTGGAGGGAGATGTTCATCACATCTGCACGGACAAGAACGAGGTGTCGGAGCTGTCTGGTGGGCCCTGGACGCCCATCTTCGAAGACATCTTCCAGTCCGCCGGAATGAAGCTCTCCGACGGCGTGAATCAAGTGCGAATTCAGGGGCACCAGGGACCACATCCACGCGAGTACCACGCCGAGGTGCTGGCCCGGATCCGGCTTGCCATGCAGGGATGCCAGGACCCCGGGCAGTGCCGGGCTGCCTTGGTTGGCGAACTGGCGAGGATCGCGAAAGACCTCGTGACTGCGGGAACCAAGCTGCGGAAGCTCATCACGAAGAACCCCAAGGGCTGAGCAGCCATGCCGCGACACTTTTTCGAGCTCGACTTCGACATCGCTGTGCCGGACCGCTGGTACCTGCGTGAGCCCACCGACCTGGAGGGGAAGACGGTTCCGGATATCTGGGCATTCGTGTCCGGAAGGCCTGTCGTGGACCCAGGGCCGCTGCGTGTTCCGCTGTCCCGGCCCGGCCAACCGCTGGACTTCGACAAGACGACGGTGGCCGGGACGCCCATCGTCAGTGGGCGGATTGCATCCGTGTTCCGCGAGTTGGCACCGGACGACGTGCAGCTCCTCCCGGTGGAAGTCCAAGGGCAGGCCGAGCCGTTCTTCCTGCTCAACGTGATGCGCGTGATCCGCTGCATTGACGATGCGGCCTGTGAGGAAGCCCGGCTCTGGTCGCCCGAGGATGGACGTCCCGACAAGGTGGGGGAGTACCACGTTGTTTCCGGCTTGCGCATCGACACCGCGAAGGTGGGCAGCGCTGTCGTTTTCCGGCCCTGGGGATATCTCCTGCCCATCATCCTGGATGGACAGCTCAAGGACGCCCTGGAACAGACCGGCATCGTGGGAGGACAGTTCGTCGAGGTGTAGAACCCGGGCCCATGGAACTTCGTCCCGCGCTCCTCCTGGGCCTGCTCTGCCTCCTTCCCTTCACCAGCACCGCCCGCCCGCGCTCCAGTGACCTGGGCGTCCCCTTCGGCGGACAGCCGGGTGCGCTCAATGCCATCACGGACGTGAAGGGCGTCGAAGTGGGCCACGTCACGCTGAACACTGGCACTTCTGTCCGGACCGGCGTCACCGCCGTGCTGCCCCGGGGCCGGGATGCCGTGGCCCAGCCTGTCTTCGCGGCCACCCATGCCCTCAATGGCAACGGCGAGATGACCGGCACCCACTGGGTGAAGGAGTCCGGCCTGCTCTCCGGCCCCGTGATGATCAGCGACACCCACGCCGTTGGCGCCGTGCACGAGGGCGTCATCGCCTGGGCCCAGAAGCGCGACCTCACCTGGGAGTTGGGCCTGCCCGTGGTCGCGGAGACCTGGGACGGGTTCCTGCACGACATCGATGGCTTCCACGTCCGGCCCCCGCACGCGATGCAGGCGCTCGATGCCGCGCGTCCCGGCCCCGTCGCGGAGGGCTCCGTGGGCGGCGGCACGGGCATGGTCTGTCATGGCTTCAAGGGCGGCATCGGCACGGCCTCCCGCAGGCTCCCGGCGGAGCAGGGCGGCTACACCCTCGGCGTGCTCGTGCAGTGCAACTACGGCAGCCGCCGCCTCCTCTCCGTCGCGGGTGCTCCCGTGGGCGAGGAGATCCCCGACCTGCGCTCCTGCTACCTCGGAGACGTCCCTCCGAAAGGGCCCTACCGCTCCCACCTGCCTCCCTGCTCGCGGCGCGCGAGCGCCGGTCCGCCCCCTCCGGAAGGCATGGGCTCCATCATCATCGTGGTGGCCACCGACGCGCCGCTCCTGCCGCACCAGCTCGACCGCGTGGCCCGCCGGGTTCCGCTCGCGCTCGGGAAGATGGGCGGCCTGGGGGAGAACGCCTCCGGAGACATCTTCCTCGCGTTCTCCACCCAGCCCGTGAGCACCACGGAGGTCGCCCCGGTCTCCATGCTCGACAACGAGCGGATGACGCCGCTCTTTGAAGCCACCGTGCAGGCCACCCAGGAGGCCATCCTCAACGCGATGCTCGCCTCCGACACGATGACCGGGCACCAGGGCGTCCGCGTCCATGGCCTGCCACCGGAGCGGCTGGTGAAGGCCCTGCGGAAGTACGGGCGCCTGCCTCCGGCCCCGAAACCCACGAAGTGACAGCGGATCCGTCCAGCCTTCCCGCCCTCCCTCCGCTTGCGCCATGCTGCGCCGCCTATGGAGACGGAAGAGTACGGACCGCCGAGGGACGAGCAGGAACTGGCCGCCATCGCGGACATCACCGCGCAGGCGTTCGCCATGCCGCTCGCGGATGCCGAGACCGCGGTGCGAAAGAACTTCGCGGAGTCCTCGCTGCGCGTCCTGCGCTTGAACGGCGAGGCCGCCGCCACCCTCACCCTCATCCGCATGGGCCAGTTCCTGGGCGGCCGCTCGGTGCCGCTCATCGGGGTCGGCGGCGTGGGCGTCGCTCCCGCGCACCGGGGCGCCGGCGCCGCCACGCGCCTCTTCCATCGCTTCCTGCGCGAGGTCCGCGACGAGGGCGCTCCCCTCTCCGCCCTCTACCCCGCGACCCAGCCGCTCTACCGGCGCGTGGGCTACGAAGTGGCCGGCGCGCGCTACGAAATCCACGTCGAAGCGGCCTCGCTGGAGCTGGGCGAACGCTCGCTGTCCCTGCGTCCCATGCGCCCATCCGACGCCGCGGCGGTGGAGGCGTGCTACCGGCGCTTCGCCGCCCAGCACCACGGCTGGCTGGACCGGGGGGACTACATCTGGCGGCGCGTGCGCACGCCCCGCGGTGACACCGCCTACGGCTACGTCGTGGAGGGGCCCTCCGGCGTGGAGGGCTACGTGTACCTCGTGCGCAACCTCGCGCCCCAGAGCACCGTGTTCAAGCAGGTGATGAAGCTCACGGACTTCACCGCCACCACGCCCGCCGCCGCGCGCCGGTTGCTTCGCTTCCTGGGCGACCACCGCTCACTGGCGCAGGACGTGATGTGGTTCGGCGGCGCGGACGAACCGCTCCTCGCGCTGCTGCGCGAGCAGACCTTCCAGGTGAAGCTCTCCATGCATTGGATGACGCGCCTGCTGGACGTCCCCCGGGCCCTGGAGGCGCGCGGCTTCGCCCCCGGCCTGTCCGGCGCGCTCCACCTGGACGTGGAGGACGACGTCCTCCCGGAGAACCAGGGGCGCTTCGTGCTGGAGGTGGAGGGCGGCACCGCCCGCGTCCGGCCCGGCGGCGAGGGGCGCCTGAAGCTGCATGTGCGCGCCCTGGCGCCGCTCTACACCGGCTTCCTCACGCCCCGCGCGCTCCAGTTGGCCGGCATGCTGACCGCGGACGACGCGTCGCTCGACACCGCCAGCGCCCTGTTCGCGGGCCCCGCTCCTTCGCTGCGCGACATGTTCTGACGCGCGGGGCGCGGGCTACCCCGCGCCCCACCGGGAGTGGTAGGAGCGGCGTGTTCGGCTGGAGGAGGCTTCACACGTGCGCGCGTTCGTCACCGGTGGTTCGGGGTTCGTCGGGAAGCACCTGCTCACGGCGCTCGCGAAGCGCGGGGAACCGGCGCGTGCGCTGGCCCGTTCGCTCATCGCCTCGGAGGCCGTCCGGGCCGCGGGCGGCGAGCCGTGGGAGGGCGACCTCTCCGACCCGGAGCGCCTGCGCCTGGGCATGGAGGGCTGCGACACCGTCTTCCACGCCGCCGCGCACGTGAAGCTGACCGGCCCCCGCGCGGCCTTCTATGAAGCCAACGTGCGCGGCACGGAGGCCGTGCTGGAGGCGGCGCGCGCGGCGGGCGTGAAGCGCTTCGTGCACGTGAGCACGGAGGCCGTGCTGGTGGACGGCGGCCCCATGGCGAACCTCCACGAAACGCACCCGCTGCCCCAGCGTCCCGTGGGCCCGTACCCGTCCACCAAGGGCCAGGCGGAGCGGCTCGTGCTCCAGGTCAGCTCGCCGGAGTTCACCACCGTCGCCGTGCGGCCCCGGCTGGTCTGGGGACCGGGGGACACCACCGTGCTGCCCGCGCTGGTCGCCGCGGTGAAGGCCGGGCGCTTCCGCTGGATTGGCGGCGGGCACTACCTGACGTCCACCTGCCACGTGGCCAACCTCGTGGAGGGCATGCTCCTGGCTGCGGAGAAGGGGCATGGCGGCCAGGCGTACTTCCTCACCGACGGCCCGCCCGTGGAGTTCCGCGCCTTCGTCACCGCGCTCCTGAAGACGCAGGGCGTGGAGCCCGGCGGCAAGTCCATGCCCACCGCGCTCGCCGCGACGGTGGCCGTGGTCAGTGACTTCGTCTGGGATTTGCTGGGCCTCAAGAGCCCGCCGCCCCTGTCGCGCACGGAGCTGCTGCTCGCGGGCCAGGAGGTGACGGTGAGCGACGAGAAGGCCCGGCTGGAGCTGGGCTACACGGGCAGCGTGTCGCGCGACGAAGGGCTGCGCGCCCTGGGCGCGAAGGTGGAGTAACCTCCGCGTCCATGCGCAGGTTCGAGTTCGTCGACGGCAACAGCTCCAAGTTCTGGATGCCCGAGGTCCAGGGCGCCACCTTCATCGTCACCTACGGCCGCATCGGCACCGCGGGGCAGCGCAAGGAGAAGGTCTTCCCGGACGAAGACGCCGCCCTGAAGGAGTACACCAAGAAGGTCGCGGAGAAGGTGCGCGAGGGCTACGCGGAAGTCGGCGCCGAAGCGGGCTCCGGAGCTGCCCCGGCCGCGCCGCCCCCGAAGGCCGCCGCCGCGCCGCCGCCCGCGCTCGTGCTGCCCCGGCGGGTCACCCCCGCCACGCCCGGCCCGGAGGCCGTGGCCGCCGCCGCATCCGCGCTCACGCTGCTCCAGTCGCGCCTCAAGGGCCCCAGCTGGAAGGTGACGCGGCTGTCGCGCAAGGCGCGTCACGCGCTGCGGTCCCTGGGCGGCGTGGACCCCGCGGCGCACCCGGCCCTGGCCGCGCCCTTCGCCGCGCTGATGGCGCACGTGGTGGGGCCCAAGGCGGAGGGCCGGCTGCCGTTGCGCCACGCGCTGGGGCTCCTGTCCCAGGTGGACGTGGCCGCCTTCCAGCGCGCGACGGAGATGTGGAAGGCCGCGCCCGCGGGCTCGGTGCCGCCGGGCGTGGCCGCGGTGCGGACGCTCAACGACCCGGAGCTGGCGCTGCGCGTGACGGCGCTCCTCAGCGAGCGCCCGGAGCTGCGGGACGGCTCCGAGGACGCGTGGACGAAGCGCTGGTCCGTGCTCAAGCCGCACGTGGAGGCCCACCTGTCCGGCGCGGGCCAGTCCCTGTCCGCCTTCGTGTCCAGCGTGGACGCGGGCGGTGACGCGCACCTGTCGAAGCGGCTCGCCCGGCTGGGAGCGTGACGCCGGAGGGCCGCGCGTCACGCCCGGGCCTACGGTGCGCCTTCCGCCGCGCTGCCGCCCTCGGACGCGGCGGGCTTCTGGAGGGTGGCGGCCGTGGGCTCGCGGTCCATCTCCTCCGCGGGGTAGGCCAGCGCCGCGTCCAGGTACTTCTTCGCCTGCACCCGCCGGCGCTCCGCCTTGGACAGCCCCTCCGGGCTCAGGAGCGCGGGCTCCGCGTCCCCGGACTTCTCCACGACGTGGCCATCACAGAAGAACCACTCGGTGCGCCCGTCCGGCGACTGCCGCGCGAAGTAGAGGTCCGGCTGGCCCACCTTGGAGGGCTTCGGGCACCACGTCTCGCGCGCCTTCGCCTCGCGCGCCGGGCCCTGCTCGCGCCACTGCTTCTGGGCCTCGCGCAGCGCCGAGGCCGCTTGAATCTGGGGCCCCAGCGCCATGCGCTCGCGCGCTTCCGCCAGCAGCGTCGTGCCGCGCTGGGCCAGGTCCGGGAACGCACCCACGCGCCGGAAGTCGCAGGACGTCAGCGCGCGGAGGTTGGCCTCGTGCACCTTCAGCACCGGGGGCAGCGTGCGCAGCCCCTCCTCCAGCAGCGCCAGCTGCTTCGGGTGCTCCAGCGCCTTCGGATCCAGGGCCTGTTCCGTCTCCTTGAGGAAGCGCGCCATCAGGCCGTTCACCGCGGTCAGCTCGTCCTGGAACCAGCGCGGCTCCGAGTCGCAGGGGCTCGCTTTCGCTCCCGCGTAGTCCCGATACTCCGCCCGGGACATGCCCAGCGCGTAGTGCTGGACGGGAGGGGCCTGCTTCGCCGCGCAGCCTCCGAACACCGCTCCCAGCCCCAGGAGCGCGATGCTTCGTGCCAGTGTCGTCATCCGGCCCATTCTGCCAGCCATATGAGTTCAAACAACCCGGTAGGCTCCTCCTGGAAGGGGAGCGGCCAGGGGAGAAGTCGTGAGTGACAGGGTTGTGACAAAAGCACTTCCGGGCTTTCCGGGACCGCGCCCCGGGGTACGAGGGGGGACATGAAGCCCCGGGTCCTCCTCCTCATTGGCGTGCTGGCCGCGATGCTGGGGGTGTTCTACCTGCTGGCGGCCCCGGGAGCGCCCCGCCAGGGGACGCCGGAGCCCGAGTCCCCGCCGCTGCCGTCGCGCCGGCGCGTGACGGACATCACGTTCCTCTACAGCACGGAGAAGCGGGCGTGGGTGGAGGCGGCGCTCGCGGACTTCCAGGCGACGCATCCGCACGTGCGGGTGACGCTGGTGGGCCAGGGCTCGCTGGAGGCGGCGCGGGCCATCCTGGAGGGCCGGGAGAAGCCCACGGTGTGGAGCCCGGCGGACAGCGCGGAGCTGCGCATGCTGGCGGCGGACTGGGCGACGGACGCCTCGCACGGGCCGCTGTTCGCCACGCAGGGGGATGCCGTCCCGCATCCGCTGGTGATCACGCCGCTGGTGTTCGTGGGCTGGCAGGACCGGATGGACGTGCTGCGCAAGGCGGACGGAGGCGCGGCCCTGTCGTGGAAGACGCTCCAGCGCGCGGTGGCGAGCGACCGGGGCTGGCCCGCGGTGGGCGGCCCGCCGGAGTGGGGCTTCGTGAAGCTGGGCCACACGGACCCCACGAAGTCCAACTCCGGCCTGCAGGCGCTCCTGTCCGCGACGCTGGAGTACCTGGGCCGGCGCACGGCCGTGAAGCAAGCGGACCTGCTGGACCCGGGCTATCAGGCGTGGCTCCAGGGGCTGGAGCGGGGCGTGACGCGCTTCGAGCCCTCCACGGGCACGTTCATGACGGACCTGGTGCGCTACGGGCCGTCCCGCTACGACCTGGCGCTGGTGTACGAAAGCCTGGCCATCGCGCACTTGAGCCACGCGCAGGGCCGGTGGGGGCCGCTGCGGGTGGACTATCCGCCGGTGACGCTGTGGAGCGACCATCCGGCGGCGGTGTTGCAGGCGGACTGGGTGACGCCCGAGCAGCGCGAGGCGGCGCTGGAGTGGGTGGCCTTCCTGCGCAGCCCGGCCGTGCAGGCCCGGGCGTTGGCATTCGGCTTCCGGCCGGCGGACCCGTCCGTGCCGCTGAAGACGCCGGACGCGGACAACCCCTTCACGCGGCTGGCGGCGCAGGGCATCCGCGTGGACGTGCCGCCCGCGGCGGACGTGCCGGACGCGTCCGTGCTCCGCACGCTGCTGGAGCTGTGGACGCGCATGGGCGTGGGGCGCTGAGCGTTCACACCGCGGAGCGCCCCGGACGTGTCAGGACGCCGTGTACGCGTCCGCGATGCGCAGCAGGTCCGCGATGGTGAAGTCGCCGGCCGTGCCGTAGGTGGGCTTCCATCCCTTGTTGTGGAGGAAGGACCGGGGGTCGTTCTTCAGGACGCTGAAGAACGTCTCGCCCACGATGCGGCCTCCCACGGGGCCCAGGAAGCGGCCCTGGTTGGCCAGCTTCGCCTCCTTGAGGATGTAGTACCAGAGCGGCGCCAGGGTGCTCGCCCAGTTCTGCGGCAGCCCCAGCTGGGAGTTGGAGTACCGGGTCACCCCCAGCGCGTCGGCGACGGTCTGTCCCGCGGGCAGGGTGAACTCGTTCTGGCGCAGCAGGTTGCGGCCTGGGAGTGAGAGGTAGAGCGGATCCGGCTTCCCGTTGAACTGGGGGTGGTCGAAGCCGGGGATGAGCGCCTCCGGCAATTGCAGCAGCTCCGATGCGACCACCGTGTCGAACAGCTTGGCCCCCTGCGGCGTGACGCTGGCGTCCGTGTTGAAGAAGTACTTCCAGTCCACGCGCTTCTCCGGGCTCAGGAAGGTCCCGGGCTGGTGCAGGTCGAAGATCTGCACGTTCTTGTAGCTCGCGTTCACCTGGTAGAGCTCGCGGATGGTCGCGTGGCCCATGCGGTAGGCGGCCGCGGAGAACTCGATGGGGATCTGCTGGAGGTTGGGCGGGAAGTACTGCGGCCCCTGGTCCACCAGCTTGCCGTAGAGGTCGTCCCCGACGAAGCGGCGCACGAAGTCGTGGTAGACGATCCACTGGTAATGCCAGCGCACGCGCTTCGCCGCTTCGGTGAAGAGGTCTCCTCCGGAGAACTGGCCCTTCAGGTCCTTCACCACCTGGTTGTGGAACTTGATGAAGGCCAGCTGAAGCTGGTCGACGAACATGTTGTCGTCGTTGCGCGGGTCCCCGATGATGGCCGTCCCCTGGACGTTGCGGAGCACGTCCCCGTCCGGGTTGTCCGGCCGGCCGAACAGCAGCGTGGCGCCGTCCTTCTGGTCAAACAGGAACGCGTCCTGCACCGGGCCCCGGCCGTACACGTTCCCCAGGTCCAGCGTGGGGGTGATGGCATTGCGCGTCTGGTTGGGCTGGGTGTCGCGGCCGTTGATGTCTGAATAGACGTCGAACGTCAGGTCGTGGTCCAGGAACTGCCCCAGGAAGGTATAGCCCGCCGGAATCGTGGGGTTGTCCTGGGGCACGCCCACGCCCAGGTTGGCGACGTCCATCGGGCCGCCCGGCAGGGTGAGCAGCCGGAGGTCCTCCACATTGAACAGGGATGGCGCCAGGTCCGGGAACATCCGGAAGAAGTCGGAGGCGACGGGGCCGTTGTCCCCGGTGAGGGATTGGGCGGACCTGCTGGAAGGGGCCGCGCCCACTCCGCCGTGGGGGCGGACCAGGTTGCCGGAGGACGTCTTGGAGAGCATGGCGCTCCCCACGCCACGGTGGAAGGGACAGCCGCTGCCTGGAAGCGCGGCGCGGGCCTGCATTCGGTTCTGGTCGCTCATGTGAGGTCTCCCTATGTCTGTGGGCCGCGCGGGTCAGGTCGTGATGGTGATGTACGGATCCCAGGAGTAGGTCCCCACCTTGTTGCCCTGGTTGTCCGTGATCTGGACGTAGAGCTGGTAGGTCACCTTCTGGTTCGGCACCGTCGCGGTGGGGCTCAGGGCCGTGGACTGGAGGAAGAAGTCCACGTAGTCCTGCGTGTTGAAGCCGCTGCTCTGTCCGCCTGACACCTCCGGGACCGGCACCTTGATGTTGGACACCAGGGGCTGGGGCCGGGTGATGCAATCCGGGTTGCCGGAAACCCGCATCTTGTAGAGCACGGCGCTGTAGCGCGTGTTGAGGGTCAGCGACGCCAGCCGCCACCGCAGGGTGTCGCTGGTCTTCGCCGCGAAGGTCAGCTCCGGTATCGCCTCCGCCCCCACCGCCTCGTCCCGCCGGACGAGCATGTACACGCAGTCCGAGATCGAAACCCCCGGCTCGTCCGCCGACGCATTGGGGTGATACTTGCTGATGACCTTGTCCACATCCACGACGGTGAGGACGTCAATGAAGCCGCTATCCTGTGCCATGACGCTTCAATCCTTTCCAAGAAGACAAACGGGGGCCTGGAGTGTGAAGACAGACGGGGGTGTTACGCCGTGATGGAGATCTTCGGGTCCCAGGAGAAGTAACCCAGGATGTTCCCGTCGTTGTTCGCCAGGGCGAAAGAGAACTGGTAGGAGACAGGCGTTTCCGAGGCGTTCACCGCCGTGGCCTGGAAGTAGGCATCCTTGTACTGCTGGAACCGGTCCACGGTGACCTGGTAGCCATTGACCGACGGCAGGGGCACCGTGACGGTGGGCTCGATGAGGATGGGCTGGGTGATGCAGCCCACGCCCCGCAGGATGGTGCACGTGTTGAGCGCGACGCTGTAGCGGGTGTTCCCCGTCAGGGAGGTGATCCGCCACCGGATGTTGTTGTTGGTGTTGACCGCGATGGTCAGGTCGTCCGTGGCCTGCCCGGAGAGCATCTCGTCCTGGCGGACGAACATGTAGATGTAGGGCGTCCGCTCGCCCAGGGAGACGGGGCGGTTGGGGTCCGTGCTGAACTGGCCCTGGTAGGTCTGATAGATGCTCTCCGCATCCACGACGACAAGGACGTTGGCGGTGTTCTCGGTATCTGCCATTGCGGGCTCCTGGGATTGAGGGGGAGGACAGGCTTCAGCGGGGCCGCAGGATTCCGGGCCGCTGGATGGAGAAGGGCTGGATGTTGAATTGGGTGACGCCGGTGAGCGCGAGCTCGGCCAGGATCTTCCCGAGTAGCGGCGTGAACTTGAACGCCTGGCCTGTGTCGCCGGTGAACAGCAGGATGTCCGGGTGCCCTGGCAGGGCATCCAGCACGAAGTTCAGGTCCTGCGTCATCGTGTAGAGACAGCCCACGGGGTCCTGTGCCAGGGATTGCAGTCCCTGGAAGTGCGTGCGCATGAACGTGTTGAGCAGCTCCACCATGCGCGGGTCCGCCTGGGGCGGGGAGGTGGGCGGCAGCGGGGACTTCGTGAAGGTGAAGTCCGTGCCCACCTTGAGGCGCCCGGGCGTCAGCAGCGGGGGCAGGCCGTAGTAGGTCGTCGTGTCGTCCCCGGAGAACTGGGGCGTGCCGAAGTAGAACCAGAGCGGGTAGGTGTACTGGGATTGGGCCACGGCGAAATAGGCATACGTCATGGTCCAGATCTCCAGCTCCAGCTGGATGTTCAGGCTGTCGAGCACCGGGTTGGTCCACGCGGAGGGGACCAGGATGAGCTTCTTCCCGGTGTAGTTCCCCTGCGCGGTGGTGACGGTCACCTGTCCCGGAGCGTCCTGGATGCGGCTGACCGTCCGGCGGGGAATCATCGTCACGCCCTGCTTGCGGCAGAGCTCGGTGAGGGCCCGGAGGGCGCGGTCCGCCGCGATGACCCCCGCCTGGGGTTGCCGCAAGCCGACGACGTCGTCGCTCAGGCCCTTGAGGGCCGGATAGCGCTCGGGGAAGTCCGCCGCGGTGAGGCGCTCGAAGGGCAGCCCCTGCTCCTGCAGGACGGCCTGGGCATCCACCAGGTCTCCCTCGGGCGTGTTCACCCCGCTGGGCGGGCCAAAGAACAGCAGGGACGTGTCATTGAGGATGCCGTCCAGCCCGCTGTCGTCCTCCAGCTGCCGCCAGAGCGGATAGGCGGACTGCGCCAGCAGGGACAGGTGCGGGTTGGAATACATCACGCGGAAGAAGCGGGATTCTCCCTTGGAGGAGAAGAAGTCATTGTCGAAGTCGAACTGGTCCAGCAGCAGGACCTTCTTGCCCGCCTTCGAGCACCAGTAGGCGGCGGACAGGCCAATGGCGCCCGCGCCCACGACCACCACGTCATAGGAGTCCATGTCTTTGCTTGTCCTCGTGCCGGGGGATGTCTGGCTTCACCAGCCGAGGTAGTACTGGCTGTCCAGCCAGGACGGCCACGCGAGGCCGAAGTGCGCCTGGAGCATCTTCTCCGCCTCGCAGACGGCGCCCTCCACCCAGCCCTGCTGGTCCGAGTACGCCTCGCCGCAGATGTGGATGCGCTCGGAGGGGTCGGGGCGGCGCATGAAGGGCATCACCTCCCGCACGCTCACGCCGGCCTGCCACGCGTGGTAGCCGCCGCCGTAGGGGTCGTCGGTCCAGTTGCGGAAGTAGGAGACATACGGCGCGGGGACGGGGTTCTCGGCGCCGTGCAGCTCCTGGAGCTGGTTGACGGCCTCCTGGACCATCACATCCGGGGCCTGGAGGGACTCCACCTCGGCCAGCGCCTCCGCGCTCGCCAGTCGCGTGGCGCGGGGCTTGAAACGCTTGAGGTTCCGGTGGGGCGACGCCATCAGCGCGGACCAGAAGGCGGTGGTCCGCATGTCGTTGTAGCTGGCCAGCAGGATGGAGTGGCTGTTCACCGGGTCGGTGCCGAAGTAGTAGCACTGCCGCATGGGCAGGTCGGTGAGGGACTCGCCCGCGTGCGCGTTGAACTCCTGGCTCCACCAGGGGGACTCGAACCCCATCAGCAGCTTGAAGGACGGCTCGCTGATGACCGCGCCGATGTTCTTGCGGACCTCCGCGCGGACCTCGGGGCTGGAGAAGAACCGGTCCGCGCCAATCAGCTCCAGGGAGCGGCGCGGCATGGCGAGCACCACGGCATTGGCATACACCGTCCAGCTCTTCCCGCTCTGGGCATTGCCAATCGTGAGGACGTACTTGTACGGGCTGCCGCCCGGCGCCGGGTCCAGCCGCTGCAGGCCGTTCTGTCCCCAGAGGTGGGCACGCTTCCCGGTGGGGTCCTGCGCCACGTAGCGCTGCGCCAGGCTGTTGCCCACCTGGTCATAGCCGCCCACCAGGGTGTGGTAGCTCACGTCCGCCTTCGAGAAGTCGCCCACCAGGTAGGGGAAGGCCTCCGCGGCGTTCCAGTTGATGGTGTTGGAGTAGTAGCCGCCCGCCACCGCCAGGAACTCGTAGGCCTCCTGGCCCACCTGGTCCTTGATGAGGTTCCAGAAGCCCAGGTCGTTGACCTTGAGGCCCTCGTAGGGGCCCGGCTTGCGGTAGGTCAGCTGGGGCTTGATGTCATCCCACTCCCGCGCGGTCAGCTTGAAGCCATAGTCGTAGGGCGCGGTGAAGGAGACCTTGTCCGCGTAGCGCTCCCGGAACCACGGGTCGGCCATGAGCACGTCGTAGATGATCTTGTTGAAGAGCTGGTCCGAGTCGAACCCCACCACCTCGCTGGGCAGGAAGTAGCGGGTCCAGTAGGGCTGGCGGTTCTTCTGGGCGTTCACCCACGCGTCGGCCTTGAAGCGCTGTCCCCGCAGGTAGCGGTAGTGATTGCTGTCGTCACCCAGCGGGAAGTCCGTGGGCGTCAATTCCTGGGCGAAGACCTTCGTGATGAGCGAATCGACAATCTCGTGCGAGCGCAGATAGCGCATGCCGCCAATCTCCGCGGCCAGCGAGACGCCGGGCAGGAAGACGGATTCAATGCGCCCGCCCAGCCGCTCGGTCAGCTCGAAGATGTGGACCGACCCGGGCCGCGTCTCGCCCTGCGCGAGTTCCCCGGCCAGCAGCCTCCAGCCCGTGTAGAGCCCGGAGACGCCCGCTCCAACGATGGCCACGTCGACCTGGAGGCCATCGTCCATTCCGGTGTCCATGGGTGGGGGATTCACGCGCGACATGTCTGCCTCACAGGGAGAGGGTGAGAGGTGTTCTATTTCGAGGAATCCGTGTGCAGCCTGTGTGCCAGGGAAGTCCTGGTGATTTCCTGTCTGCATTCAAGGACTTGCGCAGGCAGGGCCGCCGCCTTGACGTGTCAGGCGACAGGCTTTGGGTGCGGCGCTGATTCCTGGCGTGTCAGGACTGGCTTTGACGCGTCAGGAGTCAGGGCCGGGGGCCTTCCCTGGCGCCGGAAGGTGGACACTCGGCGGGACCGGCCTTCCTCTGGGATGGTGGGTCCCCTGCGTGCCGTGTCACGCTTGGGCACACATGCGAAGCCACCGGGCCGTCCTCCTGCTGTCGTGTGCCGTGGTCGCGCCCACGGGCTGCCGGAGCGCGACACCTGACGCACCCGTGGCGCCAGACACGCTGCGGCCCGTGGCGTCCTTCGCGCGCATCGAGGACGCGCAGGCGCGCTCCGTTGCGCTCTTCGTGGAGGCGGGGCGGGTGATTGCCCATCCGCGCTGCACCAACTGCCACCCGCCAGATGGGCGGCCCCGGCAGGGCATGACCCAACAGGCGCACGTCCCAGCGGTGGTGGGCGGCGAGGACGGCCACGGTGCGCCCGGACTGCCGTGCACGGCCTGCCATCAGGAGGCGAACACGCCCACGGTGGGCGCCACCGTGGCCAGCATCCCGGGCAATCCCAAGTGGGCGCTGGCCCCCGTGGAGATGGCGTGGGTGGGGCGCTCGCTGGGCGAAATCTGCGAGCAGCTCAAGGACCCGAAGCGCAACGGCGGCAAGGACCTGGCCGCCATCCAGCACCACATGGCGGAGGACGTGCTCGTGGGCTGGGGTTGGAACCCGGGCCCGGGACGCCAGCCGGTGCCGGGAACGCAGGCGCAGTTCGGCGCGCTCATCCAGGCCTGGATGGACACGGGCGCCCACTGTCCGAAGCCCTGAGCGCGCGGACAGGAAGTCCGTCCCCTGGGTTGAGAAAAAGAGAATCCCGCGAGGGCTCCCCGGCGGCGGCGCACCTCGCGAACTGGTCCGACAGTCGGACCAGTTGGGACGGCCTCGGCCGGGAGGGGGTCAGCCTGGATGTCCGGAGGCCTGGATTTCGCGAAGGGTCCTCAAGCGCTCCGCGGTGAGCGGCAGGTCCCTCACGCGCAGGCCCGTGGCGTCGAACACGGCATTGGCGAGCGCCGCCGCCGTGGGCCCCTGGCTTGCTTCCCCTGCACCGAGGAACGGCTCCTCCGGCCGGTCGATGAGCTGCACGTCCACGGGCGGCGCTTCTGAGAAGGTGAGAATGGGGTAGCCCTCCCAGTCGCGCGACAGGATGCGGCGCGCGTCGTAACGCACGGCCTCCTTCAGGGTCCAGCTCAGCGACTGGATGAGCCCGCCCTCCAACTGGTTGGCGAGCCCATCCGGGTTGACGACCTCGCCCGCGTCGGCGGCGATGACGGCGCGCACCACTCGCGGCACATGGGTGTCTGGATCCACGAAGACCTCCAGGCACACCGCGCAGTACGCCGCCAGGTTCTTGTACCGGGCGAACGCGAGCCCCCGGCCGTGGTGCGGCCTGCGCTGGAAGCCTGCCCAATTGAACCGCTCCGTCGCGCGGGTGATGACTGCCTTTGCCCGCTCATCCCGGAGCTGCCGGAGCCGGAAGGCCACGGGGTCCACGTTCGCGGCGTGCGCCAGTTCGTCCACGAAGGACTCGATGGAGAAGACGTTCGCGTAGGCACCCAGACCGCGCATCGACGACACGCGCACGGGCATCGCCTTCACGAAGTGCGTCGTCACGGCCTGACCTGGAAAGGCATACAGCGGGATGGCGTTGCGGTCGGCGGAGTAGTTCGGCGGTCCACCGTTCCTCGGCTCCGGCTGGGCGAAGGGCTTCGCCAGCGAACGGCCCGCGAGCAGGTTGCCGGGCTCGCCTCCGGGCCGCGTTCCATGCGCCGTGGACCACAGCGCGTAATCCCAGTCGAGCACGTCCCCGTTCGCGTCCACGCCCGCACGCACCCGCGTCACCATGGCCGAGCCGTAGGGTTCGTTCGTGTGTTCGTCCTCGCGTGACCACTGCACGCGCACCGAGTGGCCGGGCAGGGCGCGGGCCAGCAGCGCGGCGTCCGCCGCCACGTCGTCCGCGCCGTTGTGGCCGTAGCAGCCGGCTCCCTCCTGATGCCGGCAGTGCACGTGCTCCTTCGACAGCCCCAGCAGCTTCGCCAGTGCTTCGCCTGTCTCGAAGACGCTCTGGCTGTGGGTGTGCACGGTCATCGTGGCGCCGTCCCACGCCGCTACCGCGCAGGACGGACCGATGGACGCATGCATCTGGTACGGCCGCCGGTAGGTGGCCTCCAGCGTGCGCGTAGGCGCGACGTCGGTGGGCCGCTCCACGGAGTGGATGACCGTATCCTGCGTGGGCTGTGCCAGCAACCACGCATGCGGATCCACGGGCAGGGGCGCGCGCTCCTTCCACCGAGCGGTGGCGGCCAGTGCGGCGGCGGCCTTCACCGCCCGCCATTCACCCGTGGCGATGACGCCCAGGAAGTCTCCGTCCCGCACCACCTTGAGCACGCCGGGCATCGCGGTCACCGGCGCGAAGTCCACCGACACCAGTGATGCACCCGGCGTGGGCGCGCGCACCACGCGGCCATGCACCAACGTGTCGGACCGCAGGTCCTGCACGAAGCGCGCTTCGCCTGTCACCTTCGCGGGCAGGTCCACCCGGGGGAGGGACCGTCCCACCTGCTTGCGTTGCGCCGCGGGCTTGGGCGCGACGGTGCCGGTGGCCTCTCGCTGGAGGCGCTTGCCTCCCACGAGCTCCCAGTAGGTGATGCGGGCGCTTCCACCTGTGTCCTGGAGCGTGCCGTCCCGGACGGTGAGCCGCTTCGCCGGGATGCGCAGCTGCTTCGCGGCCATGTCCACCAGCAGCGCGCGCACCTCCGCGGAGGCCTGCCGCACCGCCGCGCCACCATTGGGAATGGACATGCTCCCGGCCGTGGGGCCTTCGGGAGGACACACGCGCGTGTCACCGGAGACGACGCGCAGCCGCGACGGTTCGACGTCCAGCTCCTCCGCGCACAACTGTCCCAACGCGGTGAGGATGCCCTGGCCCAGCTCCACCTTGCCCGTCATCAGCGTGACGACGCCGTCCTCGCCAATGCGGATCCACGCATCCAGCCCCGGCGTGCGCGCCAGGTCCTGGGGCAGCCCGTTCTTCTTCGCGGGTGCGGCCCATCCGACATCCGGCCCCGCGAGCGCGAAGGCCATCACCAGCGACCCCTTCAGCACCGAGCGTCGGGAAACAGGAGCGCTCATCCCGAAAGCTCCGCCGCCGCGCGTTGCACGGCGCGCACGATGCGGTTGTGGGAACCACACCGGCACAGGTTCGCATCCAGCGCGGTGCGGATGTCCGCCTCGGTGGGGGAGGGCTTGCGGCGCAGCAGCCCCGCCGCGGAGAGGATCATCCCCGGGATGCAGTACGCACACTGTCCCGCCTGCTCCGCGAGGAACGCGCGCTGGAGCGCGTGCAGCGCACCGTCCGGAGCGCGCAGTCCCTCCAGCGTGGTGACCTCCCGTCCCTGGAGCGACACGGCCGGCACGACACAGGAGCGCACCGGCGCCCCGTCGCGCAGCACGGTGCACGCGCCACACTGGCCCACGCCGCAGCCGTACTTCGCGCCGTTGAGCCGCAGCGTGTCTCGCAGCACGTAGAGAAGGGGGATGTCCTCCTCCTCGTCGATGACGTGGGCTGCTCCGTTGACGTTCAGCGTGAAGGCCATCCGCGGACTCCTCCGGGGGAGGAGTGGAGGCTAGCAGTCCCGCTCGGATGTCCCGGAGGCGGCGGACACCGAACGTCCGCCTCCCATCAACGCGGCTCGGCTCTAACGCGCCTGCGTCAGGAGTTCCGCGACGCGCAGCGCCCAGGCCTCCGCGGAGTCCAGCTCCGAGCGGGCGTCGGCGTAACGGTCAAACGACGCCTCCGAACCGTCCCGCGCGAAGAGCGCTGTGTTGAAGTCCTTCTGCGCCGTGGTGAGCCACTGGCTCGCGCGCAGGCGCAACCAGTTCGCCACCTGCGGCGTGGGCTCGATCTGGTTCAGGTCGAGCGCAGAGGGGTGCATCTCCACCGACTCTCCATCCTTCTCAAACTCTGGCATCACGTTCATGGACCGGATGGTTGCCATGGCCCCCAGGCTGAGCACCCGACCCGGATGGACGAGACAAACGTCGATTCTGAGCAGTTGCCGACGCTGAAATCTTCGCTGAAGGACGGAATGTCAGACTGGCGGGCTGCGTCAGATGACGCCGTCCCAATTGTTGTCATTGCGACGGAAGGCGTCCCGGATGGCCTGGACAGTGGGGTCAGGGAGGGGACCCTGCTCCAGGGTGCGCGCGTTGGCGCGGAGGTTGTCCAGCCGCGTGGTGCCGACGATGCAGGTGGCCACGCCGGGCGCGAACGCGGTGAAGCGCAGCGCCAGCTCCGGCCAGTCCAGCCCGTCCGTCTGGAGGGCCATGCGCTGCATCCGTTCCCAGTACTCGCCCACGTCGTGCGCGTAGGGGCGCCCCGGGAAGCGCCACGGCGCGTTGGCCAGGGGCCGCTTGGCGATGACGCCCACGCCGCGCTCGCGGGCCTTCGCGACGCCGTGGTCCAGCGAGCGCTGGTCGAAGAGGTTCACGGACGTCTGCACCACGGCGAACGCGCCCGTCTCCAGCGCCGCGTCCAGCCCGGCGTTGTCACCCGAGTACGCGGCGGCGCGCACCTTGCCCGCCTGCACCGCGCGGGTGAGCGCTTCGATGAGCCCCGGGCGGTGCAGCACGTCCGGCGGACACGAGTGGAAGTGCAGCACGTCCAGCACGTCGGTGCGCAGCCGCTGGAGGGCCAGGTCCACGCCGCGCGTGATGCACTCGGGCGTCCAGTCCTCCACGCCGGGCACGCCGTAGCCGCACTTGGTGGACAGCACGAACTCCCGGCGGCGGGCGCCGAGGAACCGGCCGATGCGTTCCTCGGACACGCCATAGCTGGGCGCGGTGTCGATGAGGGTGATGCCCGCGTCCAGCACGCCGTTCAGGAGCGCCTCCGCGTCGGCGTCGCTCAGCGCTTCACTGCCCACGGGCCCCGCGCCAAAGCCGAGCGCGGACACGGTGAGACCGCTGTTTCCCAGGGGACGCTGAATCATCGGGTGGGGCCCTCGCCACGCGCGGCCAGGTCGATGAAGCCGCGGATCCAGATGAGGTTCACCGCGTCGCACGCGTCCTGCGTCGTGGGCGTGGTGGTCTCCAGCGCGGCGGCATAGGGCACGCCCTGGCGCATGTACCAGTCGGTGACGCTGCCATCGTGGAAGTAGATGAGGCCGTGCTCGTCGGCGTAGGCGTTGTCATCCACCTTGCGGCTCTTCACCACGGTGGCGTGCGCGGCGGCGGCCTCCATCAGCGGGCGGAAGGCGGCGGTGTCCCCGAAGGTGTACGCGTACGTGGCGATGCCGCCCAGGTAGTTGTCCTGGTGGATGTCGAGCGCGGCATCCGGAGCAGGGAAGCGGGCCAGGTCGCTTCGCACCGCGCGCGTCTCCTTGGGGCCGCCGTCGTACAGGGCCCAGCGGAGGATGGACGGGTCGCCCACGAGCTCGCCGCGCCACTCACCGGGGGCGATCTCGTAGCGCATGAAGTCGTTGTTGGGCTTCTCGCCGCTGCGGTTGTAGCGCGTGCCGTCCTCGAAGCCGGAGGGGTTGATGCACGGGTAGACGCGCAGGCCCACGCCCTTCGACTTCGCGTACGCGACGATGTCCGGCAGGTGCTTCGCGAGCGTCAGCGGCCCGGCGGGCTCCTCGCCATGGAAGCCGGACGTGATGACGAGCCAGCGGTCGCCCGGGACGATGAGGCGGAAGAGGGGATAGTCGCGCCCCCCCTCGTTCACCTGGCCGTATTCGGAGAGTTCACCCAGCGTAGCGTGGGAGCGGATGCGTCGTGCGTAGTCGGTGTAATCCACCGTCCGACCATAACCGCGCGCGTCATTCCTGCCCACGAAGGATCAAGGTGAAACACGGGATGTGTCGTGCCCCGCGCACCGGGGTGGAACTCCCTGGGTGGGTCTACTTCGCGCCGGTGTGTTCGCGGATGTCGCCGACCAGCTCCTGGCGCTGGGCGGGCGTGAGCGTGCGGTGCACTTCGAGCACGGCATCCACCGCCTTGTGGGCGAAGGCGCGAGCGGCGTCGATGCGCGCGTCCACCAGGGCGTGGAGCTTCGCGGCGTCGGGCGTGTCGGACGCCAACTGGGTGACGGCCTCGGTGCGGGCGGCCTGCTGTCCCTCCATGAGCCCCCGGCCTTCGTTGAGGAGGCGGTCCTTCACGGCGTGGATGGAGGTGCGCTGGGCTTCGGTGGCGTCCAGGTCATCCAGCTTGTCGTCCAGCTTCCAGGTGACCATCTGGTGGATGCGCTCCGGGTCGGGCGTGCCGCGGTGATGGCGGCCGAAGCCGAACCCGGTGAGGAGGGTGACGGCGACGACGGCGGTTCCGGCGATGGCGAGCGTCTTCTTCATGGCGTGTGGCTCCAGAGGCGTGGGCTTGACTGGAACCAATATGGAAGCCGCCAGTTGCGTGAGTTTGAGCGGGCGGTGAAGAAGTGTGAAGGGCGTGGGGTCAGCGCCCGTCCCAGAGTGGCATGTCACCGTACTCCCAATCCCAGGGCACGCCGGCTTCGCCCAACACGAAGCGGACCAGGTGCGGGTAGGCGGGCTCTGCACGGACGTCATTGCTCAGGATGAGCACGCAGCGGCGCCCGCGAGGCAGGCACACGAGCGTGTTGGCGGTGCTGTCGTTGTGACCGTTCTTGAAGAACCCGCGTCCCTGCGGGCCGTCGAACACCACCACGCCCAGGCCCGCCGCCAGGTCCTTGCGGCGCGACTCCGGCGGCAGTTCGTCCTGGAGGGTGGGGAACTGGCTCCGGGTGGTGATGAGCAGTTGCGGCGACGTCATCCGGGCGAATGTTTCAGGTGACAGACCTTCACCGCGCACCAGTGCGGCCGCGAAGCGCGACAGGTCGTCGAGGGTGGTGTCCATGGAACCCGCCGCGCGCACCCGGCTGCGCTCGTCGTGCGGTTCCACGCCGCCGTCAGCCTTCCATCCGTCGGCCAGGTTCTGGGCGAAGTCCGGCCGCCACATCATGCTGGTCGTGCGCATGCCGAAGCGGTCGAACACGCGCTGTTGCATCTCCGCGCCCACGTCCAGCCCCAGTCCGCGTTCGAGCACGAACTGCATCAGGATGATGCCGTCGCCGGAGTACGCGAAGCGGCTGCCGGGAGCGAAGTGGATGCGCAGCCGCTCATCGGGCTCCAGGAAGCCGAAGTTGGCGAAGCCCGCGCTGTGGGTGAGCAGGACGCGAGGCGTGATGTCCCGCCAGCGGTCATCCCCGGCCAGGTGGGACCAGGTCGAATAGCGGTCCTCGTCCGGGTACTCCGGCAGTGGCCTGTCCAGGTACTTCGAGATGGACGTGTCCAGGTCGATGCGCTTCTCGTCCGCCAGTTGCATGACGACGTAGGCGAAGACCGTCTTGGTGATGGACGCGCCATACATCACCGTGTCCGTCCGCAGCGGCTCCCCCTTCGCATCACGAGCACCATAGGCGCGGGTCGCCACCACGCGCCCGTCGTCAATCACGGCGATGGCCAGTCCCTTCGCGCCGGTCGCGGTCATCGCGCGAGCCGCTTCGGCATCCAGCGCGGCTACGTCCGGAACGGGCGGCGACTCGCGGACCGCGGACGTCGTGGCGCAGCCGTTGGCAAGCAACAGACACAATCCCCAGGCGCGCAGCCGCTTCATTAATCGGTTTCCCATTCGCCGCGAATTTAACTGTAGCTATCACACCAGCGCGGGGCCATTCCTCCAGCCTGCGCCAAGCCGTCATGTCGGACAGGTCGAACTGCTTGCGAGGCAGCATCTCTCACGGGGTGCCACTGTGATGCTGGAAGACGATGGCCTCCAGCTCCGCCCGTTCGTCCGCCCGAGGACGGCCCATCTTTTTCTTGGGCCGGTGCGGAGGCAGCATCGGTGCTACGCGCTGCCAGAAGGCGTCGGGGACGAGCTAGCAGACCATGACTTACAAGCTGAGGATGTCTCTCGTCACTGACCAGCCCCGGACTAAATTTCGTTGGGCGCTGCGAGTGATTGCCTTGGCTTAAGTTGATTTTCGAGAAGCATTCTCACCCGTCGCTCTCTCCATCAATAGGTACACGAATTCGGTCGGTTGCGACGACGACGCCATTCTTGACGGCGACACACTCCACAATGTGGTCTCCATAAAAATTGGCAGTTTCAGTCCGCTCCAGATGTCCTGCGTCCTCCACAATCTGACCTCGAATATTGTTCCGCCGAATCGCCTCGGCCCCTCTGTTGAGAACTTTCCAGTAGAGGTCGAAGGGTTCCGGAATATCGTGTGCCGCTACGAAGAACCTGAGTGACCGTTTGCGCCGGAGTCGTAGACCTCTAGCAATCCGATCGCTGAGCAGGTACTCGCGAAAGCCGTTTTGAGATACCTCGCATTCGAGTCGAATATTGTATCGGACGTCATAGCGGAAACGGCTCTCGAAGAACTCTTCAGTGTTGCTTGCGGAATAGGCGCCATCAATGAGGGTTGACTTCTTGAGTCCTGCGGTGTCAGCCGGAAATGGAGGACCGTAAATTTTTCGCCACTTTGAGTTCTGAGTGGGGCGCCCCTCTGCGTCGATTGCCTTTAGGCACAGTTCGTGCGCTTTTTTTGCTTTCTTTTGAAACTTACTCTTGACCCTGACCCGTTGGCCGCTGCCAAGTGCCGCGAAATATTCTTGCTCGGGCAGCGCAGCAAGGTAGGAAAAGAAGTCACGACTCATCCAGTCGAAGTATAGGAAGCTCTTTTCGTCGTAGTCTTTCGTTGATTCAAGGAAGTTGTGTGCAAGGGTGTCTATTAGTAGGCCACCAATGCCGACGCCGTGTTTGTTTTTCCATGCTCGAGCCATTTTAGCGAGACGCCTAAGGTTCCCGTTCTTTCGTTCGTCAACCTCGGACATCGCATCTATTTCTTCACGTGGCTTGGTGATCTTCCAGCTTCCGCCATTGTATGTGTCTGGGTACTTGAAGCTGCCATCGTCTGTCTCAAAGACAGGTTGAACTTCGACGTGGAAGTCCTGATAGAGCACGCGAACAACGAGTCGATCGACGAAAATATCCGTTTTGGGGTATCGCGCTTTGATTGCGTTGCTTGCGGCATCGAGCAGTTTGTACTGCCCTCCCTCTCCACAGTAGTCGTCCCAGGCAGTGCTCGGCATGATGTATAGCATGTCGAGGTCGGAGATTTCCTTGATTGCAGATGACCTGCCATATGAGCCGACCTGTAGTCTGTTGTCGATCTTTGAGTCGGTGTCGCGAAATGCTTTGTTTAATGCCGCCGTTATCTCTCCGTATCGCATCGAGATCGTCTCGGCATTGTCGATCTGGAGGTTGGACAGAAATTCGCCAAAAATTTCACCGAGTCCCACCATTACCTCCTTGGATTTGCACCAAAAGAAATTCGATGTGCTTGCTGATAAGGCTCATTGTTCTTTGCGCTTGGTTCTAAGAGCCTATTTCGGTAGGGAAGAAGGTCGGCCACCTGCCGGGTTGAAGAGGCAGGAGGACGCGGCCATGGGGTAGTGAAGAAGGACGACGGCTGGCGAGTGCCGGATGAGCTGTGGCGACGCATC
>NZ_RAWK01000360.1 GCF_003612165.1 Corallococcus aberystwythensis
ACCCCCACCAGCGTCTCCCCCTCGGTGTAGTCGACGATGAGGCCCACCGGCACGGCCCGCATGAAGCGCGACGCGTAGCGCTGCGCCATGAGGTGCAGCGTGGACGTCTGCTGGTGCAGGAAGCCCACGCGCGCGTTGAGCAGCTCTCGCCTGAGCAGCTCCAGGAGGTGGCTCCACAGCCGCTCGTGCTCGGCGCGGTCCATGGCGGTGCGCCGGATGGGCAGGGCCAGGGAGAGCCCCGAGTCCAGGGAGTCCCGCCCCGGCTTGCACCACAGCCCCGTGTGCCAGAGGAGCGTGCCCTGGTCGTCAAACTCCCCCAGGCTGAGCAGCGCGCCGGCCCTCCAGAGCCGCGAGGCCCCTCCAGGCTCATGGAGGAAGCGGTAGGAGTAGCTCCCGGCGTAGCGCGCGTGGAGCAGCTCGCGCAGCGCGGGCTCATCGGCCTCCGCCAGCCAGCGGGTGTGCTCGCTGGGCTGGGCGGCCCGAAGGCCGTCAAAAGGGGTGGCGGCGCGTTCCCGGCACATGGAGTGTCAGCAATGTACCAACAGGGCCCGCCGGGAACCCCTCTCCTTCCCAAGGGCGCATTCCCACTGGGGAAAGTGGCCGGGAATCAGCAGGAGGTGGAACCCGGGCGCCGGTTTCCCAAACCGCGGGCCATGGGTACCCAGAATGGGGGAAGCCCGGCGAAGGAGCGCGGACCATGGAGCAGGCAGCCCGTGAGCGGATCACCCTGGTGGAGGTGCTCGAACGGACGGCGCCCTACGACGTCTTCACCGCGACGCTCCAGGCCGCCGTGCAGCGGCTGGAAACCGAAGGCGTCAGCACCCTGCTCAGCATCCAGTTCCACGCCCGTCCGGAGGACACGGAGGTCGGCGCGGTCATCACGTTCGCGGACTCGCGCCGGGTCATGGAGCACATCCGGATGATCTCCGGCTGGCCGGAGTTCAAGGCGCTCCTCGGCGTCGCGAGGCCCGTGGACGTGCGCGTCTACGGGCGGCTGGGCGAGGAGGCGCAGGCCTGGCTCCGGACGATGAACGTCGTGAGCAAGGTCTTTGAAAGCCCCGTCGCGGGCTTCGTGCGCTGAGGGCGGCTTCAGCGCTCGCCGGGCATCTTCTTGTCGGACACCAGCACCCAGACCGAGTCCGTCTTGTCGCTGTAGAACAGCGTGATGGCCACGTGACGCGCGCCGTGCACGAAGCGGAAGACGAAGCCGAACGTCTGGTAGAGCTTCTTCGCCCGCACGCCCTCCTGGAACAGGCCGAAGAACTGACGCACGCGCGTGCACGGCGCCACGTCGTAGAAGAAGTTCTTGCCGATCTGCTCGCGCGCCTGGATGCGCGCCAGCGACGCCTCGGTCCGGTTGAACTTGAGGATCCGGCCCTGCCCGTCGAGCTGGATCATCCCCAGGGGGAGGTGATCCAGTTCCACCTCCGACATGTTGTCGACCCGCTGGATGAGCGCGTCGAGCGACTCACTCGTCGTCGCTTGAAGGGGAAAGGGTTCACCAGTGGGGGGCGTGTGGGGGACGGGGTTCATGCGAACACCGTAAGAGAAGTCAGGAGCGGCACGCCCATGCGCTGGCGGTGTCCAACGTTTGATCGTTGGGTGGTGTGCTCCCTGGGGCACCCGACCCTCCGCTATCGGACGGAAGGATTGGACGAGCGCCCTGCTTGCTTCAGCTCGCGGCGCGCAGGGGCACGCTCGTGGTGCGGGTGGCCACATCCACCCGTCCCAGCCACGCGCTCAACCGCGGGCGCCGGTCCACCTCCGCGCCCTGCCACGGCGTGAGCGGCGTCCGCAGGCTGTGCAGCTGCGCGAACAGGGCCAGGTCCGCCACGCTCAGCGCGCCTGAAAGCCAGAAGCCCTGCTCCGGTGCCCGCGCGTCCAACTGGTCCAGCAGCATCCCGAACCGGCGCCAGCACGCCTCCGGGCCCGCGCGCCAGACGTCGCGCGCCACCAGGCGCTCCACCTGCTTGCGCCGGATGAGCGTGGGCACCACCGCGCGCACCGGCGCCGGCATGAAGTGGAAGAACGCGGCGCGGGTCCTGGGCCAGTTGCGGTCATCCGCCCAGCGCGCCGCGACCAGGAAGCCGTTGAGGGACGTGTCCGCCAGCTCCTCCCAGAGCAGCGCCTCCGGCGAGGCGTCGATGCGGCCCGGCGCCAGCTGCTGGATGCGGGCGAGGATGGCCGTGGAGTCAGGCACCGCCTCCTCCCCCACCAGCAACACCGGCACCTGTCCGGTGGGGTTGTGCGCGCGGTGCGTGGCCGGGTTGTCCGCGCAGCCGCGCGCATAGGGCAGCCCCGCGTACTTCAGGGCACGGTGGGCCTTGAGGCAGAAGGGCGAGTAGCTCTCGATGCCGGGCAGGCCAGGGTCGGCCAGTTCCAGCAGGGTCAGGGGACGCGGTGCGTTCGAGGTCATGAAGCCACCGTATGCCCGGTCCGTGACAGCCCCATGTCAGGATAGTGGAGCGCGAGGGGGCGATGCTCCGCCCTCCCCCGCGCTCCCTGGACGTCACCGGCCTACTGGCCGTTGTACTTGAGGTCGCGCGGGTTGACGGACGGCTTGCCGCGGACGAGGTCTGCGGCCTCGAAGTCCTTCATGCCGCTGTTGCCCTGCGTCGCCGCCTGCCACGCCGGCAGCGACTTGAAGGCGAACACCATGTCGAAGTCCATGGGCACCGTCCCGGGATCCAGCGGCACGCTGCCCGGGTTGTCCTGGAACCACTTCATCCAGGCCGGAGAACCGGGCGGCTCGAGGACCAGGGCGTCGTTGTTCGGCCCCACGACGGTCGGCGGCATCGTGGTGGTGGGCAGGAGGAAGGTCTTCATGGGCCACTCGGCCACGCTGTGGCAGCTCATGCACGACGAGGCCTGCACGGCCGGAACGATCTGGCCGTTGATGGAGGCCGGAGCCACCACCGCGCCGTCATTGGGGCCGGACAGGCGGCCCCCCCACCCCAGCGTCGCCGTGGAGTACGCGGGCGCCGCGGGGTTGATGACCGTCTCCTGCAGCGGCTGGGTCGGGTTCTGCGTGGAGTTGACGTTGGGATCATCCCCCCACATCGCGCCCAGGGGGATCATCTTGTCCCACGCGCTGCCGGGCACGCGCATGTCATAGACGAGCGTGGAGAACACCCAGCCCGTCTTGGGCGCCGTCTTCGTGTCCTTGACGATGATGTCGAACTGCATCACCGACGCGTTCATCACCTGCGGCTTCGCGTTCGTGGGGCCGTTGGGCGGCGGGACGTAGACAGGCCACAGGGCCGCGCCCTGCATCACCGGCCAGTCCTTCGCCAGCGCGCTGGTCAGCGCCACCTTGATGACGATGGACCCTTCCGGGAACTGCGCGGACGTGTTGGTGAGCGTGGGGTTCATGGCCGTCTTGCCCCACACCTGCCCCAGCGCGTACGCCGAGACCTTGTCGTAGTAGGTCAGCACGTACGTCGTCATGTCGACCTTGAGGCCGGACGCGGCGAAGGTGGCCGCGGGGAACTCGGAGCCCACGTAGGTGCCGTGGATGCTCTCGCGGATGGAGGCGAGCCACGGCTCGTTGTACCAGCCCGCCTTCGCCGCATCCCACTGGGGATAGTTGTAGAGCAGCGTCTGCATGGACGGCGCGATGTAGGCCTTCAGCGCGTTGACGTACGCGAGCGCGTTGGCCTTGGAGATGGGCTGCCCCTTGAGCGCGGCGATCCACGGCGGATTGGCGGGCGGCGCCACGGGCGTCTGCGGATAGTCGTGGCTCAGGCTGAACATCGGGCCCTGGTACTGCCAGGACGGCGGCACATTGCCGTTGTTGTCCGCGAAGGGGTTCGCGTTCACGGAGTTGCGCTCGAACGCCTGGCGGGCCACGGCGAACGGCGTGCGGACCTTCGCGCTGTCAGCGGGCGCGGTGGCGGAGGCAGGCACCACGTTGGCGGTGGGTGCCTTCTTGGGGGGCTTCGCTTCGGCCGCGTCGGCCTCTGGCAGCTTGCAGCCGGACAGCGACAGCGCCACGCAGCCGGTAAGGCCCAGGACGCCTGACATCAGGGATTGGCGAGAACGCTTCATGGACGCGCAGTCCTTCGACAGGGGAGCGGACTTCATGTCCACCCGCCTGCGTCCTGCACTGCACACGGCGATCCAATTCCCCGGAATGCCTCGCTTGCCCTGGGAATGGACTGCCAGCGGCGTGAGCGCGGGGCCTCGACGCGTCTTCACCGCAAGCGATTGCGTCCCCTGGCGACGCACGCCCCGCCCCCTCCCCCGGGTCCAGGGTCCACCTCACCCCGGAGCGGCGGGGCGCTTGCGCGCGGTGGGCTTCGGCTTGAACGCGTCGCTGCGCGGGTGGAACTCGTCGTAGACCTTGCGCAGCCGCGCGCTGTTGACGTGCGTGTAGATCTGCGTCGTCGCCAGGTCCGCGTGGCCCAGCATCTGCTGCACCGCGCGCAGGTCCGCGCCGCGCTCCACCAGGTGCGTGGCGAACGAGTGCCGCAGCTTGTGCGGCGACAGCGGCTTCAGGATGCCGGCCTTCAGCGCGTAGCGCTTGAGCAGCTTCCAGAAGCCCTGCCGCGTGAAGCCCTCGCCGCGCGGCGTGACGAACAGCGCCTTCGACTCGCGCTTGCCCAGGAACTCCGGCCGCGACCGGGCCAGGTACTCCTGGACCTTCTCGATGGCCACGCGCCCCAGCGGGACGATGCGCTCCTTGGAGCCCTTGCCCTTGGTGATGAGGTAGCCGGCCGTGAGCTGCACGTTGTTGAGCTCCAGCGTGCACAGCTCCGTCACGCGCAGGCCGGTGGCGTAGAGCACCTCCAGCATGGCCTTGTCGCGCAGGCCCGTGACGGTGCGCTCGTCGGGCGCGGCCAGCAGCTGCTCCACCTCCTCCAGCGTGAGGAACACGGGCAGCTTGCGGGGGGACTTCGGCGTGTCCACGTCCTCCGTGGGGTCCTTGTCCGCCAGCCGCTCCGCCACGAGGAAGCGGTGGAACACGCGCAGCGCGGCCAGGTGCCGTGCCTGGCTGCGGCGCCCCAGGCCCTGCTTGCCCAGCGTCACCAGGTGCGCGAGCACGTCCGCTTGCGTGACGCGCGCCACGTCCTCCTTGCCGCGCGAGCGCAGGTCCTCGAAGTACACGGTGAGGTCCGCCGCGTAGGCGTCCACCGTCTTGCCGGACAGGCCCCGCTCCGCGCGGATGAAGGCGATGAACGCGTCGAGCAGTCCTTCCATGGTCCGAGGGAGGCTACCGGACGCGCGCTCCAGGGCAACTCCCTGACGGTCCCCCACCCGCCACGACGTTGCCTTCCACCCGGCAGTGGAGACACCCTGCGTCCAGGTCCCCCGGACAAGGAGCAGTGACGATGCGTGCACAGGCATGGATGTGGATGGCGGTCCTCACGCTGGGCAGCGTGGGCCGGACGGCGCTGGCGCAGCAGCCCGCGCCCACGGCGGCGGCGGAGAAGTCCCGGGAGGGCAAGGTGAAGAGCGTCAGCCCGTCCAGCATCCAGCTGGAGGGCGCCACCCCGTCCGCCCCGCCGCTCACCTATGTGGTGGACACGTCGAAGCCCCAGCTCAAGAAGACCCTGGAGGGCATCAAGGCCGGGGACTCCGTGAAGCTGACCTATGCCCCCAACGACGTGGGCGCCAAGGTCGTCACGAGCGTCGAGAAGCGCTGACGCCCCGGCGACGGGCGGGCCCCCCGCGCGCCTCACGCGTGGGGTTCCGCCGAGGCCTCCTGGGCGTGCGCGCGCTCCAGCGCCTCCACCACCCAGGGCCAGCCCACCAGGATGTTGCCCGGCGAGCGCAGGCACGCGTCCGCCACCGCCAGCACCTCCGCCGGCCGCGAGCGCACCGCCAGCGCCAGGTGCCGGCCCAGGAACGGGTGCGGCAGGTAGCTCAGGTTGTGATGCCGCACCGGCACCCATCTCAACGTGGGCTTTCCGGTGAAGCGCTCCACCGCGTACGCCACCGCCTGCGCCAGCACCTCCAGCGCGTAGAACGGCAGCCGGAACGCGCACATCAGGAAGGCCACCAGCGCGCTCGCCGCCACCGCGCCCGCGAAGGACACCGACGAGGCGCTGCTCCACACCAGCATGGGCACGAGGCTCGTCGCGATGGCCGCCACCTGCACGTTGCGCACGGACGGCCCGCGCCCGCTGGCCAGCCCGCCGATGCTCCCCGCGGACAGGCCGGACACGATGCCCAGGCACAGGCCCACCGTCATCGCCGCGCCGCCCCCGGACTCCGGCCCGAAGGCGCCGCCCGCCGTGGCGTGCAGCCCCGCCAGCATCGACACGCTCGCCAGCGAGCCCAGCAGCACCCCCGACGCGAGCCCCGACACCAGCGCCACCACCAGCCCCACCGCCGAGCACAGCGCCGCGGAGACCAGGTACACGCCGCGCATCGGCACGCCCATCAGCCGCAGCCCCAGCCCCGCGAGCACCGTGAGGCTCGGCGACAGCACGACGAGCAGCAGCAGCATCCGCCCCACGTAGGCCCCCGCGGCGCGGCCCCCTTCCGCCTGCTCGCGCCACAGCTGCCCGATGCGGCCCGCGGGCGAACGGATGCCCGCCTCGCGCAGCCGGTAGTGCAGATCAATGGGCCGAAGCACCAGCAGGCCCAGCAGCGCGAGCGCGCCCGGCACCCGCTCCGGTAAGTCGACGACAGGCGTTGCTGGAAGCTCCCCCTCGGCCAAGGTTTTCCCCTCTGGAAAGGATTTCAGGACTCCAGACTACCCTTGCCTTGCCTCAGGATTTCAAGCGTATCGCCTATCAGTGAAACCACCGTGGACGGCTCGTTCAATGTCACTCCGCCGTCAAGAATGAGATCCAGCCCGTGCCCCAGCACCGTCTTGATGTCCCGCGCGTCGGAGAGGACCGTACCGTCGGTGTGGGTCGCCGAGGTGGTGATGAGCGGGCGGCCGAGCGCTTTCGCCAGCTCCCTGGGCAGGGCGGCGTCCGGCACGCGCAGGCCCACCTGCTTCTGCTTCGTCATCATCACCTCCGGCACCAGGCGCGTGGCCTCCAGGATGAAGGTGAAGGCGCCGGGCGTGAGCCCCTTCATGGCGCGGTATGCGAAGTTGCTCACGTGCGCGTAGCGGGCCACGTCCGACAGGTCCGGGCACAGGAGCGACAGGGGCTTCTTCTTGTCGCGGCCCTTGAGCTGGTACAGCCGCTCAATGGCTTTCTTTGAATTCAAATCACAGCCGAGCCCGTAGTACGTGTCCGTGGGATAGGCGATGACGCCGCCCTTCTCCAGGATCTCCACTGCCCGCGCGACCTGGCGGGGCGAGGGATGATCCACGTCCACCTCGAGGATGGGGGCGGCGGCGGCGGGCATGACGGGGAGCTCCTGGGAGAGTCCACCCCGGATGTGAGGGGTGTGCCCCCACTATGCGCCGCCGCCCGCCTCTTCCGCACGGATTTCGCCACTGCCCAGCAGGGCGCGGCGGGTGAGCACCGGCCCCACCAGTTCGTGCGCGGTGATCATCGCGACGATGAGCACCTCCACCTGCGGCCCGAAGGACGGGAAGGTGCGTGACACCAGCGCCGCCAGGCCGAACGTCACGCCCGCCTGGGAGATGAGCCCCATCCACAGGAAGCGCTTGAGGCGCGGGTCGTCCGCGGGCGCGAACTTCCGGCACGCGCCCCAGATGGCCAGGCCGCGCAGCGCCACGAGCAGCAGCGCCGCCGGCCCCACGGTCACCAGCGCGTCCAGCTTCAGCCCGGCCCCCGCCGCGGCGAAGAAGAGCGCGAACACCGGCAGGCCCGCCTGGTTGATGGCTTGATGGATGCGCCGGCCCTCGCGCTCGTCCAGGTTCGCGATGAGCGCCCCGGCCGCCAGCGACACCAGCAGCGGTGACAGGTGCAGCCGCGCCCCGCCCTCGGCCGCCGCGAACGACAGGCCCACGAGGAACAGCGGCAGCTCGCGGTTGACGCCCCGCATGTACAGCAGCAT
>NZ_RAWK01000361.1 GCF_003612165.1 Corallococcus aberystwythensis
CCCCCACCCCCTCCCGGGAAGCCGAGCTGGCACGCGCCGAAGCCGACATGGCCCGGCTGGAAGCGCAGCTCGCTGAACAGGTGGCCCGCGCCACCGCCGACGCGGCCGCGTTGGCCGAACGGCTCGTCTCCGTGCGGCAGGCCCTGGCCCGGCCGGAGCATGCCGGGGATTCGCGCCTGTCCCAGTGGGCCATGCGCCTGGAGGACACCGAGTCCCCCGAGCCATCCCCGGAGCTCGCGCGCCTGCGGGAGAAGGCCCTGGATGCCCGCGAGGCCGCGCTGGACACGCGCCGGCAGGCGGGGCTGGACCTCCAGTCCGCGCTGCGCGTGCAGCAGGAGGACGCCGCCCGGGTGGACAAGGCGCTGACGTCCGCCGAGTCCGACCTGAAGCGCGTGGAGGCCGCCGCCAGGGCCCGCGCGGAAGCCGAGGAGAAGGCCCGCCGCCAGGCGGAGGCCGAGACCCAGAAGGTCGTCCCGCCCGCGACGCTGCGGCCGTCCGGAGCGAAGCCGTCCGAGGAGACTCCGACCCGCGCGGAGCGGCTCCCGGCGCGCGCGCCCGTGGCCGCCACCCCGGCGAAGAGCGACGCGCGCAAGGGAGGCCGGGTGCGGATGCACGCGACCATCGACACGCGCAGCGACTCCAACTTCTTCACCGGCTTCTCGATGGACATCAGCGAGGGCGGCATCTTCATCGCCACGGTGGAGGCGGTGCCGCGCGGCACGTCCGTGGAGCTGGACTTCACGCTGCCGGGAGGCCGGCCCCTGACGGTGAACGGCGTGGTGCGCTGGGCGCGTGATGGCAACGACCGCACGCCGGACCTGATGCCGGGCGTGGGCGTGCAGTTCACCACGCTGCCGCCGGAGGTCGCGAACGCCATCTCGTCGTTCGTGGCCACGCGCGACCCGATGTTCTACCCGGACTGAGCAGCCCGCACAGGACGCACCCGACACAATTGCGACATTGCTCAACATGGGTCTTCTCTGACCACTTGACCAATGCTATGCGCCTCCCGGCAATCCAGTTTTAACTGGAACACCAAGACTTCACCGGGAGTTACATACCTTGAAGCCCTCTTCCCTCATCGCGTCCCTGGCCCTGATGGGCGCGCTGTCCTCCTGCGGCCCTGGCGAGGCGTCCGACGCACCGCGGGTCCCCGCGCAAGAGCTGGGCAGCACCACGGCGGCGCTGGACTGCGCCGCGCTCAGCAAGCCCGTGTATCACCGCGTCCGTCCGTCCACGGGCGACAGCCTCCTCACCCTCAACGCGACGGAGGCCGCCAACGCGGCCACGACCTACGCCTATACCGACGACCGGGGCACGCCCTTCAAGGCCGCGAGTTCCTCCGGCACCGGCCTGTCCCCCGTCTACCGGCTCTACAGCCCCAGCCGGGGTGAGCACATCGTCACCATCGACGCCACCGAGCGCTCGAACCTCATCGCCTCCGGCTTCACCACCGACGAAGGCGTGGGCTTCTACGCTTCCAAGACGGCGGATGCGTGCCTCGTGCCCGTCTACCGCTTCGACAACCCGGGCCTGAAGAAGCACCGCCACGCCGTCACCCAGGCCGAGCGCGACGCGCTCACCACCGCCGGGTGGACCAACGAAGGCATCCAGTTCTACGCCGCGCCCACCACGGTGGACACGAAGTTCACCTTCGTCGTCATCCCGGACACGCAGCTCGAGGCCGTCTACTACCCCACCCGGCTCACCCATCGCATGCAGTGGATCGCCGACAACAAGACGGCGCAGGACATCCGCTTCGTGATGCACACCGGCGACCTGATGGACTGGGACACGCCCGACCACCTCCACTACCAGCGCGCCAGTGACTCGTACCAGGTGCTGGACAACGCCCAGATTCCCTACGCCATCGCCCTGGGCAACCACGACACGGCGGCCGTGTGCCAGGGCGGCAGCGCGTGCCCCGGCAACGTCAACGCCAACCTGCGCAACACCACCACCTTCAACACCTACTTCCCGCTGTCCCGCTTCAAGGCCCTGGGCGGCGTGTTCGAGTCCGGCAAGTGCGACAACGCCTACCACACGTTCAGCGCGGGCGGCCTGAACTGGCTGGTGTTGAACCTGGAGCTGTGGGCCCGCACGAACGCCGTGAACTGGGCGAAGACCGTGCTGGCCCAGTACCCCAAGCACAACGTCATCATCATCACCCACTCGCACCTGAACGGCAGCGGTGGCATCGAGCAGTCGAACGGCGGCTACGGCAACAACAGCCCCCAGTATGTTTTCGACAACCTCATCAAGCAGTACGCCAACGTGCGCTTCGTCTTCTCCGGCCACGTGGGCAACGCCGCCTACCGCACCGACACCGGCGTGAACGGCAACACCGTCTACCAGATGCTCAACACGTTCCACGACGGCACCACGAACCCGACGCGGCTCGTGGAGATCGACACCGCCGCCAACACCATCAACACGCGCGTCTACGCGCCGCTCACGAACACGGAGCGGGCGGAGGGTGTGAAGGCGTACAGCAACGTGAACTGGGTGCGCTGAACGGACCTGGTTGGATGAAGCACGCAAGCCCGCTCTCTCCAGGAGGGAGCGGGCTTTGTCGTGCGGGCCGTGGCAGATTCGTTAGAGAAGCTTTGCTTGAAATTCATGTCAAACCCGGGTGGCCTTCGGGTGACCGCTTCGTCCGTGGGGTGGTCATTTCCAGGAGAGTCGTCCGTGATGAACATCCGTTCGTGGTGGGTGCTGTCGACGCTGGGGCTGTCCTTGTCCGCTCCGCTGGGCGTGGCGCAGACGCGGTCCAGCCATGTCGACGCGACGACCTACCTGTCGTCCCGGCCGGAGTATCCGGCGTGGCTGGAGCTGCGCTCGAACCTGAAGGAGAACTTCGACGACATCTGTGGGGACACGTTCTGCGAGGGCGACTACAGCAACATCGAGTCGCTGCGCTTCCGGTGTTCGGTCAACAGCAAGACGGGTGTCATTGGCCAGTGCGTCTGGGTGTTCGCCGCGAGCAACGAGGAGATCAACCCCACCACGGGAGCCATCACCGTGGAGACGCAGACCTGGACCTGCCAGAGCCCGCTGGCCAGCGGCACCACGATGGCCTCGCTGCTGACGGCGCTCTCCGGCCCGTCGCCCCTCTACGCGACGCTGCCCGGCACGAGCACCACGCTCTACGCCGGCCTGGGTGACTGCCTGTAGGCGTCGTGCACGAAGGGCGCACCGTCTCACAGCGGAAACGCACGGTCCCTGTCCGTACGCCACGCGAATGGACGAGGCCGCGGGCCAGAGGGAACAGCGTCGGAACGTGGCGGGCCAGGATGATGCAGAGGGGGCCCGCCATGATTCCTGACCTCGCCCGACTCGCCGCCAGGGGAGAATCCGTCACGCTCGAGCTGAAGCGCTCGACAGGTGAATTGCGCGAGGCGATGCACACGCTTTGCGCCTTCGCGAATGGCCAGGGAGGCCAGGTGCTCCTGGGCGTGAAGCCGGGCGGAGAGCTCATCGGCCAGCAGGCGAGCGAGCAGACCCTGCATGACATCGCGACCGCGCGTGAGCGCTTCGAGCCTCCGCTCGACCTCTATATCCAGAGCGTGGAGGTCGCTTCGGGACGAAGCGTCCTCGTGCTCACCGTGGGCGGCATCAGTGATTCCGTGCCGTACACCTTCGACGGGCGTGCCTATGAGCGGGTGGGGAACACGACTCGCAAGATGGCGCAGGAGCGCTATGAGCTGCTGTTGCTGGAACGTGCGCACAGCCGCCGCCGCTGGGAGAACCAGGAGGCCGACGAGGTTCCGCTCCAGGAACTCGACCGTGAGGAGGTGCTGCGCATCGTCGAAGCGGCGCGTTCCACGGGGCCGCCCGTTCTTCACCACACGGTGGGGCCTCCCGCAGTGGACATCCGAGCATCCGGGCGCGGCAATCCCTATCTTACCGGCGCCATCCGTCGGAAACCGGACCGGCCTCCGTGGCAGGGGGTGAAACACAGGCCCTGGCTCTGGCAGAAAGCAAGACAACCCATGAGGGGGTGGGACCGCGTCCCCCCGAAGGAGTCCCTGTCCGCATGAGCACCATCCTCCGGACCCCACCCCTCGCTGGCGGCCGTCCCCCGCGTTGGGATTCACGCCGCCGCGCTCCCAGCGGTTCAGCCCCGGCCTCCGCGTCCCCTCCCCCCGTGGAGAAGGTGAACCTGGCGCTCGCCTCCACCGACCTGCCAGCGCCTGGCATTGCCCGGCCCGTGGGCACCCTCCACGGTCAGCCCGTGCACCTGGTGCGGCTGACCGGCACCGGCCCCTGGTGCCAGCACGCCACGGGGGATGCCCTGTTCTTCGTCACCCGGGGCACCCTGCGCGTGGAGTTGCGCGAACGCACCGTGGACCTGGAAGAGGGCGAGCTGCTCATCGTTCCCCGGGGCGTCGAGCACCGCCCGGTCGCTCCCGGAGAGGCCCTGGTGCTGATGTCGGCGCCACCGCTCGATGGGGAAGCAGCCGGACAGTCTCCCGCTCCCTGAGCGACGGTCCACCGCCCCCCGGGCGGGCGAGCCCCCGTCCCGCTGGGGGTGCGGTGATTCCTCCCACGGGGACCACGGCGCACTTTTGCCCTGAACGAATGGAAGGTGGCTTCCCGCGGCCCCTGGTGCGCCGCCGGACGGCCGCCGCCTTCACAAGGAGCGGGAGCCGCCATGCGCATCCACCACCTGAACTGCACCACGATGTGCCCGCCTGGCGGGCGGCTCATGGATGGGCGGCGCGGCTTCACCGGCCCGGCGGCGCTTGCCTGCCACTGTCTGGTGTTGGAGACGCCGCGCGGCCTGGTGCTGGTGGACACCGGCTTCGGCCTCAATGACGTGTACGCGCCGCGCGTGCGGCTCAACCCCCTGTTCCGCGACATGCTCTGCCGCCCCGCCCTGGCGGAGGAGGCGACCGCCATCCGCCAGCTGGAGCGGATGGGCTTCCAGGCCAGCGACGTGCGCGACATCGTCCTCACGCACCTGGACTTCGACCATGCGGGCGGCCTGGATGACTTCCCCCACGCGCGCGTGCACGTGCTGGCGGACGAGTACCGCGTGGCCACCGCGCAGAAGTCCTGGCTGGACCGCGCGCGCTTCCGCCCGCAGCAGTGGTCCAAGGAGACACGCTGGGAGACGTACGTCGCCAACCGGGGTGAGAGCTGGTTCGGCTTCGACTGCGTGCGCGAGCTCAGCGGGCTGCCGCCGGAAATCCTGATGGTGCCGCTGGTGGGCCACACGCTGGGACACGCGGGCGTGGCCATCGACACCGGGGACGGGTGGCTGCTGCATGCGGGCGACGCGTATTTCTACCATGGGGAGATGGACCTGGACCGCTACCGGTGCACCGCCGGCCTGCGCGGCTACCAGAAGCTGATGCAGAAGGACGGGTGGATGCGCTGGTACAACCTGCGCCGGCTGCGCGAACTGGTGCAGCGCCACGGCGACCAGGTGAAGGTGTTCTGCGCGCATGACTCGCTGGAGTTCGAGCGGCTGGAGGAGCGCGAGAAGCTGCCCCCGGACTTCCCCATCCAGCCCGGCCTCGTCCCCCCGGTGCCGTCGCTGCACCTCTAGCCGGGCCCGCGAAGACGTCACTGCTGGAGCGGAGGCGCCTCCGCGACCGACATCTCCTCCACCAGCCGGGGGATGCGGGGCAGGTCCACCGTGAAGGTGGCCCCCCGCCCCGGCACGCTCTCCACGTGGATGACGCCGCCGTGCGCTTCCACCAGCTGGCGGGCGATGTAGAGCCCCAGTCCGTAGCCGGCCTCCGTCCTCGCGGAGCGCTCCCGCTCGTAGCGCTCGAAGACGCGGCGCTGGGCCTCCGGCGCGATGCCCACGCCCTCGTCGCGCACCCTGAGCCGCGTGTGCTCCACGTCCAGCGCGGACACCGACACCGTCACCGGGTGGCCCCGGCCGAACTTCAGCGCGTTGGACAGGAGGTTCGTCACCACGCGGTCCAGGCGGATGCGGTCCCACTGCCCCACCTGCCCGGGCTCCACCTCCAGCTTGAGGTCGCAGCCCGCCTGCGCTGCGGCCTCCGCGAAGCGCTCCACCACCTCGTGCGCCAGCTCCCCCAGGTCCACGGGCGCCGCGTCCAGCACCCGCTTGCCGGAGGACAGCCGCGACAGGTCCAGGAGGTTGTGCAGCAGCTGGCCCAGCCGCTGCGCCTGCCCGCGCGCCGCCACCAATCCCTGCCGCACGTCCTCGTCGCGGCCGGCCCCCTGCGCGCGCTGCACCTTGTTGAGCAGCAATTGCAGCGCATGCAAGGGATTGCCCAGGTCGTGCGCGGTGACGGCGATGAGGTCCACCGCCTCGCGCGCCTCGCGCAAGAGCCGCGTGTTCACCAGGGCCAGCGCCGCGCGGCCGGCCAGTTCCTCCACCAGCACCTGGTCCGCCTGCGTGAAGCGGCGGTGCCCCCGGGCTGTCATCAGCACGAAGGCGCCCAGCGTCTCGCTGCCCGCGCGCAGGGGCACCACCATCGACGACCCGATGGCGATGCGCTCGATGAGCAGCCGGTGCTCGTTGGTCTCCGCGCTGGCCGCCACGTCCTCCGTCTCCACCTCCACGTCCATCCGCGAGCGCCGGGTGCGCATCACCTCCCAGACGACCGGGGGCATGCCCGCGCGGGGTGGAAACCGCCGCAGGGCCTCCCACAGGCTCGCCTCGCGCTCGGGCTGCACGTGCGTCACCGCGCGGGGCCGCAGCTCGCCCGCGGGCGTGAGCAGGTAGAGGATGCAGCCGTCCGCCACCTCCGGCACCAGCAGCCGCGCCACCTCCGCCACCGTCAGGTCAGGGTCCAGGGACTGGTGGAAGACGCGGCCCGCTTCCGCGAGCAGCTCCTGCACCCGCTCGTTGCGCCGGTGTTCGGTGATGTCGCGCGTCACCACGGAGAAGCCCTGGGGTGTCCCGTCCTCGTCGCGCAGCGCGGTGATGGACAGCTCCGCCCAGAAGCGCGAGCCGTCCTTGCGCTGCCGCCAGCCCTCCGCGCGCAGCCGCCCCTCCTGGAGCGCTCGGGACAAATCCCGCTCCGGCTTGCCCGCCGCCGCCTCCTCGGACGTGTAGAAGACGGCGGTGGAACGGCCCAATATCTCCGCCTCGCTCCAACCCTTGATGCGCTCCGCGCCCGGGTTCCAGCTGGCCACCCGTCCGCGCGCGTCCAGCAGCACCAGGGCGTAGTCGCGCACGCCCTCCACCAGCGCCTGGAAGCGGTGCGCGCTGGCCGCCGCCTCGCGCTTGAGCGGGTGCAGTCGGCGGTGGAGCACCCACGCCAGCGTTGACGCCAGCCCCAGGCCCAGCAGGGATGCCAGCAGCAGCAGCCCCGCCTCCCACCGGTCCGTCAGCAACGCGGCCTGGTTCTCCCGGGCCAGCCGCGCCTGGACCTTGCGCTCCAGCTGGGCCTGCGCGTCGCGCACCCGCCCGTGCGCGCGGGTCAGCCGCTCGAGCGCCAGCCTCTGTTCGCGCCGGGTGGCGGTGTCCAAGAGGGCGCGCAGGGCGGCTTCGTGCACCTGCTCCGCGGCGCGCACCTCCTCCACCAACGCCTGGTCCTCGGGAGCCCCCAACCGCGTGGACAGCCGGTGCGCGGTGTCCAGGAAGCGCTGCCGGGCTCGCGCCGTGTCCTGGACGAGCGACTGTCCCCCCGCCAGCAACGCGCTGTTGGCCAGGGCCACCTTGTCGCTGAAGGCCCGGCCCAGCTGCCCCACCTCCTGCAGGTCCAGGGAGCGCTCCATCACCCGCGACTGCACGGAAGCGCGCGTCAGCAGCACCGCGCCCACCGCCACGGCCAGCAGGACGAGCGCCACCACGAGGCTCGCCCCCAACCACCAGCCGTTCTCCTGTCGCGCGCGCCTGGGACCTGCCATGGGTGTCCCTTCCCCGCTGGACGCACGTGCCCGTTCGCGCCCCCGCGTCCGTTCACGGTGGGGGCCTCCCGCC
>NZ_RAWK01000362.1 GCF_003612165.1 Corallococcus aberystwythensis
GCCGCAGCCGGTTCCGCCCCCGCCTCCCGCGCGCGACCTGGCCATCATCGAGCGCGAGCAGGTGGAGCGCCGCATCGACAAGCTTGAGAACGCGCTGCGCGACGCGATGTCCCGGACGAAGGACGCCAAGGGCCGCGAGAGCATCCGCGCCGCCATGGAGCAGCTGGACAAGCTGAGCGAGTACGTGGCCGACGCCGCGCCGTACGGCACGGGCCTGCCGCCCCCCGGGCCGCAGCACCCGATGCCGCCCCCGCCGCCGGTGGTGCGGCCCATCGCGGACGCGCAGTTCCGCAGCATCACCCAGGCGATGGTGCGTGAGTCCTTCCCGCGCGAGAAGCTGCGCATCCTCTCGCAGGTGGCCCCGAACGAGAACTTCCTCGTGTCTCACATCATGACGGTGCTGGGGCAGTTCTCCTTCTCCAACGACAAGCTGGAGGTGGTGCGCCTGATGCGGCCCACGCTGCTGGATCCGCAGAACGGCTACCAGCTGTACCAGGCGTTCCCCTTCTCCAACGACAAGGAGAAGCTCCAGTCCATCCTGGACAGCGGCGGGCGCTACTAGCCTTCCAGCATCACCTGGAGAGCGCGGACCAGATGGCCCGCGCCTCCGGCGAGTCCACGGTGGCGTGGACGCTGGCCACCACCCGTCCCTGCGCGTCCAGCGCCAGGACGTAGGGTGTGCCGCTGGAGGCGAGCCCCAACGCCTTCGCCATGCCGCCGTTCTTGTCCAGCCAGGTGTCCTTCCAGAAGTCCTGAGGCACCTGGTCCTTCGCCTTGCCCCGCGCGGCGCCCTCGCTGACGAAGAACGGCAGCTTGAGGGTGATGAGCGACTGGCGGTGCACCGAGTCGGTCACGTGCTGGTCCGCCGCGTCGAACCACTGGCGCATCCCGTCGCCCGCGTCCTTGTCGGTGATGATGACCAGCAGCGTGGGGCGCCCCTTCAACTCGTCGCTCGCGTGCTGGCCGGATGTGAGGTCGTGCGCGGAGAACTCCGGCAGCGGCTGTCCCTTGGGAGGCAACGCGAACGCGCCTGGGGACGTGAGCAGCACCGCCGCCAACGCGGTGCCCATGAGCGTGGAGCGTCCGCACCTCGAGTGATTGGGAGGGCATGCCATGAGAAGACAGGTGTTCACGCGTCCGCCGGTTCCCTACCGGCCGGGATGCCTGCGCACGTCTGGCTGCCTGCCTTGTATTGGAATCGGGTAGCTTTGGACTCCCCCCTCTCGTCCCGGGAGTCTCCCCCTTGAAGACCGTATCCCTCGCCCTGCTCCTGCTGCCCCTGACGGGCGGCGCGGCCGTGAAGAGCGTCACCACCGTGGCCGAGTTCCAGACCGCGCTTTCGTCCGCGAAGGCCGGTGATGAGATCGTGCTGGAGAACGGCACGTACACCTTCAACGCGAACCTGACCTGCGCGGCGGAGGGCACCCAGGCGGCGCCCATCATCGTGCGCGCGAAGAACCGCCACGCGGCGCTCATCCGCTTCAACGCGTCGGAGGGCTTCAAGGTGTCCGGCCGCTACTGGACCTTCGACGGGCTCACCGTGGAGGGCATCTGCTCCAACGACCAGACCTGCGAGCACGCCTTCCACGTCACCGGCCACGCGGAGAACTTCGTCCTGCGCAACAGCCGCGTGCGCGACTTCAACTCGCAGCTCAAGGCGAACGCGACGCAGAACGGCAGCGGCGTCTGGGAGATGCCCCACCGCGGCCTCATCGAGAACAACGAAATCTACGACACGCACGTGCGAGCGACGAACACGCCCGTCAACAAGCTGAACATCGACACCGGTGACGACTGGGTGATCCGCGGCAACGAACTGCACGACTTCGCCAAGGCGGGCGGCGGCGTCTCCTACGGCGCCTTCATGAAGAGCGGCGGCAAGCGGGGCCTCATCGAGAAGAACCGCGTCCTCTGTGTGAAGGATGTCCCCTCGGGGGACATTCGCATCGGCCTGTCCTTCGGCGGTGGCGGCACCGGCAATCAGTATTGCGCGCCGGCCTTCGACCCCAACGTGCCGTGCTCGCCGGAGCACACGGACGGAATCATCCGCAACAACATCGTCGCGAACTGCTCGGACGTCGCCGTGTACCTGAACAAGGCCGCGAACACGCGCGTGCTGTTCAACACGTTCATCAGCACCACGGGCGTGGACTACCGCTACGCCGCCTCCACCGGCGAGGCCACCGGCAACCTGATGTCGGGCCCCATCCGGAACCGGGAAGGCGCCACCGGCAACGCGAGCGCGAACCGGGCGAGCGTGACGACGGGTGAGTTCGCGGGCTGGTACGTGGCGCCGCTCAAGGGTGACCTGACGCTCAAGGGGAACGTGTCGGCCCTCATCGGCTCGGCCACGCGGAACACCCTGGCGCCGGAGGATTTCTGCGGGCGTTCCCGCCCCGCCGCGACCACGATGGGCGCGCTGGAGCACTCGCTGGGTGACTGCGTGGCGGGCACTGGCGGCGGCACGGACGCGGGCACCGGTGGCGGCACGGACGCGGGGACCGGCACCGGCACGGACGCGGGCACCGGCGGGGGCACGGACGCGGGCACGGGCGGCATCGTCCCGGACGCGGGCACGGGGCCTGACGACGAAACCCCCGGCGACGAGGACGAGGACGGCGGTTGCAGCGCGAGCCCCGGCCTGCTGCCCGCGCTCCTCGCCCTGCTCGCGCCCCTGGCCCTGCGCCGGCGCGCGCGTCGCTAACGAAGGCGCTTCATGAGGAGGCTGGCGCTCCAGCCTCCTCGCCCCACGCGCTTCAGAACGCGGTGGAGACGAACAGGCCCGGGCGGATGGCCAGGATGCCGCCCACCACCAGCGCCAGCGACACCAGCGTGCCCACCAGCACCGGCACATAGGTGGGCGCCGCGCGCCGCGGCTCGTTGCCAACGGGGGTCTCGCCGCTGGACTTCAGGCGCCGCCGGGTGGCACCCAGCGGGCCCTGGATGGCGCCCACCGCGAGGACCATCATCACGATGTGGCCGATGAGCGCCGGGTAGTACCCGCGCGTCACCAGCACCGCGATGCCCACCAGGACCTGCAGCTGCAGGAGTCCGGAGTAGGACGCGCCCAGGATGCGCCCCACCTTGTCGAACGGGCGCTTCGTGGCGACCGCGAACGCGAAGAACGCGAGCGCGATGACGCCGGACAGGAGCACCAGGTAGCGAAGGCCCGAGTGGAGATGGAAGAAGAAGGTCATGGGCCCGGGGGTTTAGCACCCACCGGGCGGGACGCGACGTTTCCGGAAGAAGCGCTACGACGGGTCCGGCTTGGGCGTGCGCTTCGTGCTGGGAGGCAGGGCCGGCGCGGAGATGCGCTCGGCGGGAGGCAGCTCGCCGGTGAGGCTCTTGAGGAAGGCCACCAGGTCGTCCACCTCGCCGTCCTTCAGCGTGCGGCCCAGCTGGTAGCGGCCCATCAGGCGCACCATGGTGGGCAGGTCCTTCACGCTGCCGTCGTGCAGGTAGGGCCCGGTCATCTCCACGTTGCGCAGGGTGGGCACGCGGAAGTAGCCCCGGTCGTCCTCGTTCTTCGTCGCGTCGAAGCGGCCCGCGTCGGTGAGCGCCGGGTACGCCTCCACCAGCCCCAGCTTCTGGAACGACGCGCCGCCCACCGCCGGACCGTTGTGGCAGGTGGTGCAGCCGGTGGTGACGAAGGCCTCCAGGCCGCGCTGCTCCTGCGCGCTCAAGGCCGCGTGCTCGCCCGCGAGGAAGCGGTCGAAGCGCGACGGCGTGGTGAGCGTGCGCTCGAAGGCGGCCAGCGCCCGGGCGGCGTTCGCCAGCGTGACGGGCTTGCCCGTCTTCGGGAAGGCGGTGCGGAAGCGGGAGGCGTACTCGGGCATGGAGGACAGCGTGGCCTCGACGCGCTTCGCGTCCGGCATGGCCATCTCCACCGGGTTCATCATCGGCCCTTCGGCCTGGGCCTCCAGCGTGGCGGCGCGGCCGTCCCAGAACTGCGCGATGTGGTGGGCCGCGTTGTAGACGGTGGGCGAGTTGCGGCTGCCCTTCTGCCCCTTGTGCCCGTCCGACAGCGCCTTGTTGTCCACGCCGAAGGTGGTCAGGCCGTGGCAGCTGTTGCAGGACACGTCGTGGTTCTTCGACAGCCGGGGCTCGTGGAAGAGCATGCGCCCCAGGGCCACCTGCGCCTCGGTGTCCGTGGGCAGCGGCGCTTGGTTGCGAGGCGCCTGGAAGAAGTGCGACGCCAGCTTCGCCACCGCCGCGGCATCCGGCTCGGTGGGCTTCGAGGCCGGCTTCGGGGCCGGCTGGGCCACCGGCGCGGGCGGCTGCGCTTCCGGAGCCGTACCGGAGGACCGCTCACACCCGGCGAGCAGACCCGCCCCCATCACAGACAGGGAGATACCCAGAAGCAGTCGATTTCGCGTCATGTGGAGAGCCTCCCGTGAGCGGCACGGCGCGGGGCGCACCGTACCAGGGCCCCGGTGGGCTGGCTTCGAGACAGAACGTCGCACCCACCCCGGTGCTTTCCCATTCCATCAGTCCATCAGCGCCCGTCCGGAAAGCGGCCCGGCGGGCGGTGGAGGGAGGCGCGGCGGAACAAAGCGGGCGCCGCTACCTCTTCTTCAAGGTCCCGGCGGCGTGCCGGGCACACGGACCGGCGCATCCGCCTGGAAGCGGGGCGCCTGGGAGGACGGCGGATGCAGGACGACGACACGGGCGGCAAGGGGCGGGAGGTGGACGTGCTCGTCTGCCGCAAGTGCCTGACGAAGAGCGCCCGGAGCGGTGGGCAGGACCTGCCGCGCTGGCTCCAGGGGGAGCTCGCCGAGCGGGGACTCGCCGGACAGGTGCGCATCACGCCCACGGGCTGCATGAACCAGTGCCCGCGCCGGCAGGTCACCGTGCTCGTCTCCGACAGCGATGATCCGCAAGGCCGCATGCTGCTGGTGGAGCCCCGGCTCCAGCGCGACCTGCTCCTGAAGTTCGTGGAGCGCCGCGCGCGTCCGGACGCCCCCGCCGCCACGCCCGGCGGTGACACTCCGGGGCGGGGGCAGGAGCACGTCGGTGATGAACCGGTCCACGAGGAACGCGGCCAGTAGCCCCGTGGCCGTGCCGGCGGCGTCCCACGCCAGGTCCTTCATCGAGAAGACGCTCCCGCGAGCGCGGTCATACAGCTCCTTGCCCAGACCCACGCCCAATCCCAGCCCCACCCCGGTGAGCGCCCGCGCGCCCGGAGTGTCGAAGAGGACGGCGCCCGCGCCATAGCCCACGCCCGTGGCGGCCGCGCACGCCGCGAAGTGTTTGGGCTTGTCGTTGCCAAACCAATCATCCCCCGACGCGGCGCGGGCGGAGACCGGGACGGCGAGGAGCACGAGGGCGGCGACCGTGTGACGAGGGGCCATGCATCCATCCTGTAGCATTCCCCGCACGAGGACGGGACCCTGGCTCCGAGTGAAATCCCGCCCTGTTTTCACGCCTGCCGACCCCCACGGTTGGTGCGTTTTGGAGACGAGGCCCAAGGGTGCGCTTATGCTCGCCTGGCTTTGAAAGGCTTCGGTCCCTCGCTCAGCTTCCGGCAGTCACGTCACCCCGCGCTGGATGGCGCGCGCGGGCTGGCCGTGCTCGCCATGGTGATGGGTCACACGCTGGACGCGCTGCTGGCGCCCGCGTTCCGGGACCACCCCTGGGTCCAGGAGTATTGGAAGCTCCGGGGCATCACCGCGCCGCTGTTCCTGCTGGTGAGCGGCTGGGCGGTGGTGATGGCGCTGGGCACGAAGCCGGGCGCCGCGAAGGACTCCTTCGGCCGCCGGTTCCGCCGCGCGCTGCTGCTGCTCTTCCTGGGCTACCTGCTGCACTGGCCGGGCTGGGGCGCGGTGCGCGACCTGGGCTTCACCGACGCCATGCTGCTCAAGGTCTTCCAGTTCGACGCGCTCCAGTGCATCGGCGCGTCGCTGATGCTGGGCGCGATGGCGCTGGTGGTGACGTCGCACCGGGGTGCCCGGGCGCTGCTCCTGGGCGGGCTGGCGGTGGGCATCCCCCTGGCGAGCGCCGGGATGTGGCAGGCGGGCGAGCACCTGCCGGTGCCGCTACAGCAGTTCATCGGTAACGGGGAGGGCAGCCGCTTCCCGTTCTTCCCCTGGGCGGGCTTCTTCTTCGCGGGCGCGTTCGCCGCGCACGGGCTGCACGTGCTGAAGCCGGGCCTGGCGCAGGGCTTCGCGCTGCTCGCGCTGGGCGGAGCGCTGCTGGCGCTCACCCGGTGGTTGCCCATGGACTGGGCGGCCACCAGCCCCACCATGGTCCTGTACCGCGTGGCGCAGGGCCTGCTGGTGCTGGGGGCCGTGAACCTGCTGCCCCAGCGCGTGAGCGGCATGCTGGCGCCGTTGGGGCGCCTGTCGCTGTGGATCTACGTGCTGCACCTGCCGGTGGTGTACGGCTGGGCGGACATCGCGGGCCTCGCGCAGCGCATCGGTCCGCGCCTGGGCATCGCGGCGGCGCTGGGCGTGTCCGTGGCGCTGCTGGTGGGCTGCTACCTCATCGCCCGCCTGGGCCGCTGGGTGCGCGAGCAGGCCCGTCCCTGGCGAGCCGGCTCCACCACGCTGGGCGCCAGCGTCAGCACCGCCCGCCTGGGGCAGTAACGCGGGCGTTGAGCCGCTTCACGCGGCCAGGCGTGAGCCGGAGCCGCCACGCTCGCGGCCCCTCGCGTGCGAGCGGCTTTCAGCCCCCGGAGCCGGTGCGCGGCAGCTTCGCGGGGGGCTCGGTCGCGTTCCCACGCGCCACCAGCTCACGCGTCACGGACTCCAGCGCGCTGATGCGGCGGCCCGCGCGGCCCCGGGCCCACGTCGCCACCTCTGGCGCCTTGAGCAGCTCCACCGCCTGCTCCACGCCGCCTGCCTTGCCCTTGAGCGCCCGCGCCGTGGCGAGCCGCACGTTGCGCGCGGCCCTGCGCGACAGGCCTCCGTTCCACAGCAGTTCCAGGGCGAAGGACGTCCACACCGTCAGCTCGTCGTCCGGACGCAGGAACGCCTCGAAGCGGGCCAGGGCCTCCGCGCGCGGCTCACCGGCGCGCAGCTCCTCTTCCGGCAGCTCGACGTGCAGCGGCGTGCTGTGCGCCAGCGGCTGCTCCGGCGCGATGACCGCCTCGAAGCGCTCGCCCGTGGTGAGGCGCACCGCGACCAGGTGGACCAGCTCCGGCGGGATGCCCGCCTCCAGCGCGTGCGCGTTCGCCTCCGCGTAGAAGAGGACCAGCCGGTCCGCGGCCTCCGCCAGCGAGCGCAGCTCCAGCGGCGGACGCCACTCGCTCTTGTAGAGCCGGCGGCGGTTGGGCCCCGTGCGCGTGTCCTGGCGCTCCAGCTGCGTGTCCACCATGAACTCGAACGCGCCCAGCATGCGGTCGAAGTAGTCCGGCTTGCCCTCCAGCTGCCCCAGGATCTCCGCCACCGCCTCGATGGTGGAGACGCAGTGGTCCGCCGGCTCCGCGCGAATGCGGTAGTTGCTGGGACGGCGCGGCACGAAGCCGATGCGCGGCAGCGCCGCGAGCACCGGGTTGCGCATCACCACCTTCTTCGCCTGCGGCCAGGTGCCGTCCACGACGATGAGCGTCTCCGGAGGGTTCGCCTGGGCCTCCTCCACGGAGATGGCGTCCTCGCCCGGGAAGAGCACCGCGACGCGCTCGGGGTTCTTCGCCAGCTCCTCCAGCCGCGCGTGGCCGGTGAAGTCCACGCCCCGGTGCAGCTCCGAGTTCGGCAGCGACAGGTGCGCCATGCGCGCCGTGCCGATGGCCACGCGCCGCTCCCGCGGGTGCTGGAGGAACACCACGCGCGTGCGCGTCTGGAGCTGGGGGACGTGCGCGCAGTAGCACGCGCTTTCAGGACGCAGACACTTGATGCAGAAGGTACGCACGCCCGGCCCTTTATCACGGCCCCGCCCCCGGCGGCCGGAGGGGACACCCCCTCACGG
>NZ_RAWK01000363.1 GCF_003612165.1 Corallococcus aberystwythensis
CCTCCCGACGTGCCCGGCGTCCCGTCCACTCCGCCCGTCGACGGAGGCGGCTTCGACGTCCCGCCCGAGCCTCCCGTGCGGCCCGGAATCGTGAGCTTCTGGCCCACGTAGATCTTGTTCGGGTTCGAGATGTGGTTCGCCTGCTGCAACGCTCCCACCGTCGTGCCGTACCGGCCCGCGATGCCGCTCAGCGTGTCGCCGCTGCGCACCGTGTACGAGGCGCCCCCGGAGGACGGCGGCTTCGAGGTCACCGGAGCCGCGCCACCGCCCGCGCCCGGAATCGTGAGCTTCTGGCCCACTTGGATCTTGTTCGGGTTGGCGATGTGATTCGCCTTCGCCAGCGCCGCCGTCGTCGTGCCGTGCCGCCCCGCGATGCCGCTCAGCGTGTCGCCGCTGCGCACCGTGTAGCTGCCCCCCTTCGACGGCGCCGCCTGGAACCCGTCCGGCACCGTCAGCCGCTGGCCCACGCGGATGAGGTTCGCGTTCGCGATGTGGTTCGTCTTCTGGAGCGAGCCCACCGACGTGTTGAAGCGCTGCGCGAGGCCGCTCAACGTGTCGCCGCTGCGAACGGAATAGGTCGTCACGAGTAGAACTCCGGGAAAAGAGGGAATCAGTGCCCGGATTTTCGCGACGGCTGGGAATTAGTTTCCCAAGAAGACCGACTTTTCAGGTTACTGAATCTATCCGCTATTCCTGTGCCTTCGAGTCACGCAACCGTTGCTGAAGGTCGCGAGCCGCGGACGTGTCGTGCATCACGACCAGGCTCTGCACGTAGTACGCGAGCGCCCAGAGGTTCTCCTCCGGGATGGCGCCCTTCCACGACGGCATCGCGGCGCCGCCGACGCCCGCGGCCATGACGCGGTAGAGGTCCTCGCGCTGGGCCTGCGCGGTGTACGGCTGTCCCTCCACGCGAGTGCCCTGGGGCCACACGGTGCGCAGCCGGTGGAAGAGGAAGTCCGGCGGCAGCACCTTGGCCAGCTGCGTGGCTTCACCCTTCGCGTCCACGGTGAGCGAGTAATCCGAATCGCGTTGCAGCGCGGTGTAGGGATCCGCGTTCGCGAGGTTCAACTTGCGGCCGGTGACGCTCTCCATGAGCGCGGCGAGCTCCGCGCGAGGCAGGTACGCGACGTGGCAGCTGGCGCAGCCCGCGTTGCCCTTGCCGGCCACGTGGTAGACGGTGCGGCCCCGCTCCACGGCCTCGGCTTCACGGCCCTTCCACGGGTCCTCGGCCAGGGCGATGGGCGCGCCGGGGGACTCCTGCTTCCAGCGCGGGCTGAAGGTCTTGAGGTACTGGACCACGGCGTCCACGTCCGCTGGCGGCACGTCCCACGCGAACATGGGCGTGCCGTGCAGGCCCCGGCGCAGGGTGCGCTTGAGCGCGTCGTCGGTGGGCAGCTCGCCCGCGGCCACGCCGCCGAACTTGTACAGGCCCTGGTGGAAGTTGCGCGGCGGAGGCCGCATGCCGGAGCCCGCCGGGCCCTGACCGTCGCCCTTCTCGCCGTGACAGGACGCGCAGTAGTGCGTGTAGACGTCGTATCCGCGCGACAGTGTCGCGGCCGGGATGACGGTGCCGTCCGCGAGCTTCAGGGGCTCGAAGGTGGGCGTCTCCTTGCGGCACGCGGGAGCGAGCACCCCCAGCGCGAGCACGGCGAACATGCGGAACGAGAAGCAGGAAGTGGGCTTCATGGGAGGTACACCACCGCGAAGAGGACGCCGTACATCACTGTCGAACACCACCAGCCGGGCAGGGCCCGCCGCAGCGAAGCCCGTGCCTCCAGGCCCCTCAGGATACGAAGGCCCGCGCGAAGCAGCCCCACGAGCACGACCGCCAGGTGCGCGGCCTGCACCGCCGACAGGCCATACAGCGCGGAGGCAAAGACGCCGCTGTCGGGGATGCGCAGGTCGCGGTACCAGAACAGCACGTGCAGCCAGGCCGCCTGCGTCGCGAGGAACCCCGCCCCGGCACCCAGCACGCTCAACAACGCAAGCCGGATCCGTCGTGGATCCGCGAGCACGACGTGCAGCAACACGGCCCCGATGACGAGCAGCCCACCCGCCAGCGCGGGGACGAGGAGCCCGGGGCGCGCGGACACAGGGGGAAAGAAGCCGCGCAGCCGGTAGAAGCCCGCGGTGAAGGCCACCGCGCAGAAGAGCATCGCGGCCGCCGCGTGCGCGATGACGACCCCGAACCAGAGGTTCCCTTCGTCACGCTGGAGGGACGGCGAGGCCCATTCGTTCGTGCTCACGGGGCAGGACTCTCGCATGCCTGGGCCCGGCGGAAAGCACCAGGAAGCCGGGCGGCCCCCCGTCTCCCGGACCGGGGTTTCAGTCGCGGGCCGCCTGCGCCCTCAGGATTCTCGCGAAGCTCTCACGCTGCCTTGCCCCGGAACGACGCAGGGAGTCCTGCCCGGCAATCCAAAACGAATCGAGCAGCCTCGAATCCTTGCGCACCACCTCGACGAGCGCCTCGATGAAGTTCCGGACGCGCTCCGGCTCCAGCCGTGCGGAGGGTGGCACGGCATTCCAGGCCTGTTCCTCCACGCGCGTGAGCACTTCACCTTCACCGTCACCTTGATCTTCAAAGGCGACCACCCGGAACGTGATTGAGAGCGAGTGGTCCGGACACTCCTCGGTGTCCACCCAGTCGACGAACGTGGAGCCTCGCTCCAGCGCTGGCAGGCCCTTGAGCCAGTCTTGCAGCGCCTGGGGTGAGAGCTCTTCCCCGGGAAGGGGCGGTTCGATGACAGCCTCTTCGGGCAGGAGGTCGAGCGCCGGCAGGTCGGGCGTGCCCGTGGGCGAGAAGACCACGGAGCTGATCCGCTTGCCGTCGTCCCCGACGTAGGTCGAGAACATGTCGAGCCGACGCGCCTCCAGGTCGAAGACGTAGATGTAGGCCACAAGCCCGGTCTCGTCCGGTGCGACCCGAGGGCCGGGGTCCTCCTCCGTGTGGCGTTCGACCGCCGTGTGCGCGGGCTGCGGCATGCAGTTGGTCCAGCCCCAGGGAGCCTCATCGATGAGCTCGCGCACCACGGCCTGCAAATCGCCCTGCACCTGCTGCACGCGATTCAGGAGGTACTGCCCGAGGCCAGCCGGGGAGCCATTCCGGAAGTGATCGACCCCACGCCAGGGCCGCTCGGTGACGTGCTCAGGGACCCCCGAGCCCGACGTGTACACAGCGATCGCTGCTGGAATCGACATGGCATGCTCCCCCCGATTCAGGTCGGGTAGCCTGCGCTCTTCCCACATTCCTCTCCTGGCTCGCCAGCACCTCTGACGGAGGGCGTGACGTTCGATGTCTCCAGCCTCTTCGAGAATCACGACCCGCGGTTCAGCCCTCTGGCCGTTGCTCATCGTGGCGCTGGGCGCATGGGTGCTGCGCGCGCTGGCGTTCTTCCATCGCTCCGGTCCCATGGGCTACCCCATGGACTACGACGAGGGCGTCTACTTCTCCGCCGCGTCGCTCCTGCTGCGCGGCGACCTGCCCTACCGCGACTTCATCTTCGTCCACCCTCCTGGCGCGCTCCTGCTCTGGGCTCCCGGCGCCGCGCTCACGCTGGGGCTCGACGCGGCCACCGCGTATGGAATCAGCCGCTACCTCGCCGCCACCGTGGGCGCCCTGTGCGTGTTCCTCGCGGGCCGGGTCGCCTGGCGCACGTGGGGCCCGCTCGCGGGCTTTGTGGCCGCGCTCGCCTATGCCTCGTATCCAGAGGCCGCCCTCGTCGAGCGGGGCACCTTCCTTGAACCCCTGCTCAACGTCCTGTGCCTGGGCTTCGCGAACCTCTGGCTCCTCCCCGGGCACCCCTCGCGCGCACGCCGCATCGGCGCGGGCGTGCTGCTGGGCCTCGCCATCTCCGTGAAGATCCCCGGTGGACTGTGGCTCGTCGCCGCGCTGCTCGCTCGCCCGGGGAAGGAGTCCTGGCGTCACGCACTCCTGCCCGTGCTCGCCGCGGTTGGCACCTTCACCGTCGTCGTGGGTCCGCTGGCCGCGCTCGCCCCTTCCGAGTTCCTTCGCGACGTCATCACCTTCCAGGCCCTGCGCCCCCCGGACGGCGAACTGGACCGCTGGCTGCGCCTGCGCGAGATCTTCCACGAGCGCCGGCTGGGTGAGGTCCTCCTCGCCCTCGTGGGCCTGGGCACCGCGTGCGTGCACGCCTTCCGTGGCGCTCCGGAGCATCGCCCCGCCGCGCGCTTCTTCGCCTGCGCGTTCGTCCTCAGCGTCGCCCTGTTCCTCGCGTCGCGGACCTACTGGAACCAGTACAACGCGCACCTCGCCGCTTCGGAGGCCGTGCTCGCGGGCCTGGGCGCCTCCGTGCTCCACGCCTTCAGCGTGCGCTGGGGCCGCGTCACATCACGGGCCGTGGCCGCGCTGCTCCTCGCCGCCGCGTGCCTGCCCGGCGCGCGGCACGTCATCGAGAGCAGCCGGTTGCAGGCTCCGGACGTCGTGGCGCTCGCGAAGTCCATCCGCTCCGACGTGCCCCCGAAGGCGTGCCTCTTCTCCTTCGAGCCCGGCTGGGCGCTCGCGGCGGGACGGCTCCCCATGGGGGCCACGCCCATCGTGGACGGCTACGCCACCATGCTCCAGGACGCCATGAGCGCGGGCGACCGCTTCGAGAACACCACCGAGGCCCTCTCCGCCCCCGAGGCCCAGCAGGCCCTGCGCGTCATGCTGGACTCCTGCCGCTTCGTCGTCCTCGGCTGGCGAGGAGAGTGGCAGCTCACGCCGGAGAGCCGCCCCTGGTTCAAGCAGCGCTTCATCCGCCGCTTCCCCACGGGCGACGCCGGCGGCGTGGACCTCTGGGAGCACCGCTAGACGGCGCCCTCCACCCCGGGCTCCGGCGGCGCCACCGGCTCCGCCACGGACACACTCGGGGGCAGCGGCTCCGCCTGACCAATCCAGTCGCGACCCAGTTGCTCTTGTACTTCCGGTTGCGACAGCGCATGCGGCCCGCGCAGCACCACGGCGCCCGGGCCTGAGTCCATCCACTCCAGCGTGCCCACGCGCCACGGGTTCGGCTCCGCGGCGCGGCCCCACCCGAGCGTCCGCACCAGGTTCACCACGAACACCAGCTGCACCGTGCCCAGCGCGAACGCGGCCCAGCTGGTCCACCGGTTCAACGGGAGCAGGTGCGCGAGGAACGTGTACTGGTACGGGTCATAGAGCCGCCGCAGCTGCCCCGCGTAGCCCGCCACCAGCTGGCCTCCGAAGACAGCGATGAACAGCACCGCGCTCAGCACCACGTGCACCTTCGCCAGCCGTTCATCCAGCGCGCGCCCGTACATGCGGGGGAACCAGAAGTAGAGCCCCGCGAACACCGCCAGGAAGCTGGCCGCGCCCATCGTCAGGTGGAAGTGGCCCACCACCCACATGGTCCCGTGCAGCGGCACGTCCGTCGCCACCGCGCCCAGCGCCAGGCCCGTGATGCCGCCCAGACCGAAGACAATCATGGTCGCCAGCGCCGCGAGCATCGGCGACGTGAGCCGCACGCTTCCCCGCCACAGCGTCATCAGCCAGTTGAGGAACATCACCTCCGCGGGCAGCGAAATCAGCAGCGTCAGCACCATGAACGTGCGCCCCAGCACCGGCGCCATCCCGCTGGTGAACAGGTGGTGCGCGTACACCGCGCCGCTCAGCGCCGTCACCGCGCCCATGGCCCCCGCCGTCAGCCGGTAGCCGTGCGCGGGCTTGCGGCTGAAGAACGCCACGAAGTCCCCCACCATGCCCCACGCGGGCAGGATGAGGATGTAGACCTCCGGGTGGCCGAACAGCCAGAACAGGTGCTGGTACACCACCGGGTCGCCGCCCCCGCCCACCGCCGCCGCGCCCGCGATGAAGAACTGCGTGCCCGCCACCCGGTCCAGCAGCAAGAGCCCCGTAGCCGCCGCCAGCACCGGCACGAACAGCACGTTGAGCACCGCGCCGTAGAACAGCCCCCACACCACCAGCGGCAGCCGGCCCCACGTCATCCCCGGCGCCCGGCAGCGCACCACCGTGACGACGAAGTTGAGCCCGTACAGGAACGCGGACACGCCCACGCACAGCACCGCCACCGTCACCAGCGTCTGCCCCAGCCCCGGCGTGAACGCGGGCGTCGCCAGCGGCGGATACGACGTCCACCCCGCGCTCGCGGGCCCCAGCCGCACCACGAACGACACCAGCATCAGCGCGCCGCCCACCGCGTAGGCCCAGAAGCCGAACGGAGAGAGCCTTGGGAACGCCATCTGCCTGGCGCCAATGGCCAACGGCAACACGAAGTGCCCCAGCGCTCCGAAGAGCAGCGGCGTCACCGCGAAGAAGATCATCAACAGGCCGTGCATCGTGAACACGGCCGTGTACGCGGGAGGCGTCAGCGCGCCCTTCGACTCGGGCAGCGCCCACGCGAGCCCCGGCACCGGCTGCCCCGGCCACGCCCACTGGAAGCGGATGAGCATGGCCAGCAGGCCACCCACCAGCAGGAACAGGAACCCGCCCCACAGGTACTGCCGCGCCACGCGCTGGGGGTCCGTCGTCCACAGCGCCTTCAAGAACGCCCCCGCCTTCATGGCGTCCTCCACACCCAGCCCCAGTGGGCCGCGGTGTCATCCGGGTCGTAGCCCTGCACCGCCTTCAGGCCCGCCTCGCGCAGCCAGGCCGCGTAGGCCTCCGGGGACAGCGCCGTCAGCATGCCGCGCATCCGGTAGTGGCTGGTGCCGCAGTGCTGGTAGCAGGCCGCCTCCCATGCGCCCTCGCGAGCGGCCTGGAACCAGGTCTGGTTCACGCGCCCCGGAATGGCGTCCAGCTTCACGCGGAAGGCCGGAAGGGAGAACCCGTGCACCACGTCCGTGGAGACCAGCTGCACCCAGACGGGCACGCCCGCCGGCACGCGCAGGTCGTTCCACGTCACCACGTCGTCCTTCGTGCCGAACGCCCCATCCGCGCCCGCGTACCGCGCCTCCCATGACCACTGGTGCGCGTTGATTTGAATGCGCACCGTGCGCGGATCCTCCGTGGGGACGCGGAAGTTCCAGAGCACGTCGCGCAGGTATCCCTCGGAGCCCAGGAACAGCGTCCCGTCCACCACGCCGAACACGCCCAGCGCCAACCCCAGCACCCACGCCCGCGAACGCCGCGTGCCTCCGTCCGGCGACACCTTCCGCGCGCCCCGGAAGCGCACCACCGCCAGGAGCAACCACCCGAGCATCACCGCCGCCAGCGCGATGTCGAAGCCGTGGTTCGTGGCCAGCAGCGCGTCGATGCGGTCTCCCGTCGCGCTCGCGTTCTCCGGAGGCGACAGGCTCCACGCCCCACGCGCGGGTGGCACGGCCAGCGGGGCCTGCGCATCCGGCGGCGCGGCGTCGCTCGAGGACGACGGGGGCAACGCGGGGGACTCCGCCATCACGGATGCTCCTGTTCCACGGGGGCCGAAGCCCGCTCGGCTCCCGGCGCCTCTGGCCCCGCCCGCCGCGCCGCCCAGAGCCCCACGCCCACCAGCGCGAAGGGCACCAGCATCAGCGCCAGCAGCAGCTCGCCCGCGCCGCCGGGAGACTCCGGCGCCCGGGCCGTGCACGAGGGACACGCCAGCACCGCCGCCGGCACCAGCCCCGCGAGCAGCCCGAGCCAGCTCCCGAGCCTGGCGATGGGGCGCCCGGCAAGCGGCCGGAAGCCACCCCACCCACCCGGCGAAGCGCGTCCATCCAGGGGCAGGAAAGGGGCATGAGGCATGGCCTCCGGGCTAGCACGCACCCAACGTCCCCTCAAGGCGCACCCCGTCCGCCCCGAAGCGGCCACTCTCCCTCATGCCTCGCAGGCGGCCAGCCCCTACCCCGGCAGGCCCGGCGCTTGTGCGCCCCCCGCCGATGCCGTACGTGCCGACCCATGTCCGTTG
>NZ_RAWK01000364.1 GCF_003612165.1 Corallococcus aberystwythensis
AGGTGGGGCGGCGCACGATGGGCGTCGCTGCGGGGGCTTCGTCCTCCGATGAGAAGGGCCGCCGGACGACAGGGGTGGGGGCCCGCTCTTCGTCCTCGTCTGTCGGACGGCGCACGACCGCCGTCGCTCCGGAGGAGCCATCCTCGGAGGCGCGGTCCTGGGGTTCCGGAGTCCTGGCGTCGTCCCCGCCGACGTCCTTCAGGAGCAGGGCCTTCGCGGCGGGGCTCGTCACCAGCTCGGTGGGCGGACCCGGCTCCGAGCCTCGGCCTCCAAGGGGCTCCGGTTCCTCCTTCGCGGGGGCGGAGGGGAGGGCGGTCCTCGCGGTGTCGTCCGTCGTCCTGGGCGCTGGAGTGGACGCGGGCTCTGGCGGGGGCGCGGCCTCCGTGGTCTCCGGAGCGGCGGGGGCGGGCGCGGCGGACTCGCGCAGCGGCAGCCCCAGGACCATGGGGACTTCGTCGGGCCGCATGTCCGGCTCGGTCTTGACCAGCCGCGTGTCCATCCCGTCGTCCAGGGCCATGCCCATCACCAGCGGCACGTCCTCCTCGCCTTCCTTCGCGGGAGGCTCGGCGGCTTCGTCGGACGCGGCCTGGGCGGCGGGCTTCGCGGGCGGCTTGGGTGCCGGCGCGGGCTTGGACGCCTCCGGCATGCCCAGGTTCGCGAGCCGGTTCGTGGGCGTGCCCGTCATCGTGACGTCGGGCGGCTCGCTGGCGGCCTCCACCGGGAGGTGGCCCCGCTTCTCCAGCAGCGAGTCATAGAGGTCCAGCAGCTGGCCCCGGATGAGGCCCGCGTCCAGCACCTTCTCCGCGAACGCACGCCCGGCTTTGCCAAGCGCCACGCGGCGGGGCACGTCGCGCGCCAGGTCCAGGATGCGCTCGGAGAGGGCGCGGCTGTCGCCCGGGGGGAAGAAGACGGCCGCTTCCTTCGGAATCAGCTCGCGGGTGACGGGCAGGTCCGCGGCGATGACCGGCCGGCCGGCGGCCAGGTACTCGGAGACCTTGGCCAGCGGTCCACCCTGGAGCCGGTTGCGCTCCGAGTCGTCCAGCGGCAGCACGCCCACGTCCGCCAGCGCCAGCACCTTGACCAGGTCGTCGTGCGTGACGGGCGGCTGGAAGTCCACCTTCTCCTTGATGCCCAGGTCGTTGACCAGGTCTTCGAGGTGGGGCTTCCAGTCCGGGTGGTGCGCGCCCACCAGCGTCAGGCGCACGTCCACCTGCTGGGCCGCGAGCGCCGTGGCGCGCAGCAGGGTGGGCAGGCCCTGCCAGCCCACGTGGCTGCCCAGGTACATCATGCGCAGGGGCGAACCGTCCGGGGCGCCGAGCACCTCCGGGTCGTACGGCTTCAGGTCCACCGGCGCGCGAATCGTGCGCAGCTGGTCCTCCGCCGCGCCCAGCCCCTGGATGTACGCGCGCGTCGTCTGCGAGCCGGTGACGACGAGGTCCGCGTTCATCAGGCAGAACAGCTCCTGACGGCGGATCTTCGACAGGAAGCGGCGGTCCCCGTCCGTCTGGGGATGCGTGTAGCGCAGCTCCTGCGACGGGAACGTCTGCGCCTCATAGATGAGGCGGTAGCCATAGTCCGCCTTCAGCTCGCACAGCGCGTAGCCGCCAAAGGGGTCCGTGAAGTGGGCAAGGGCGTAATCCTCGCTCTCCAGCTGTCGCCGCACGGCCCGTTCAAAGGACTGGATGCGCGAAGCCAGGTCCCCGGAGCCTACCGGGACGCGGAGCAGCCGGGCGCCCTGGTACTTCTCGATATGGGAGTGGTCGGGCGTCTTCGCCGACAGCACCACCACGGAGAAGCGATCAGGCAACGCCTTCAGATACTCGGTCAGTCGGCGTGAGGAGCCAGACGGGCCGGGGATGACGTCAAAGCTGCACAGGAGAAGTCTGGGCAGGTCACTCAAGCGGTCGCAGGATACTTGGACCGGGGTGAGGTGTCATCGGGCGTGACAGAAGATGAGGGGGTCGGCGGAACAACACATCCCGTGACGGATGCGTTGACCCCCTGTATGCCGCGTCATAACGAGGCGAGGTGTCCATGGATGAGCGGAAGGGCGTCACCGTGAGCTACCTGCGGCAGCTGGCCCGGAAATACCTCCGGGACGGAGCTGGCGCGTCCCGCGGGCGGGAGCTGGTCTCCTCCCTGGCCGAGCGCATTCCCGCCCTGGGGCGGCTCGCGCGCATGGCCGGGCTGGCGACGTCCCGGCGCGGCTCCGGTGGCCTGGGCGGCGAGGAGCGGAAGCTGGATTCTGGCCGGGCGGACTCCCACCCCGTCCCAGCCTCCGCGCCCGAAACCGTCCCCCTGCCGTCGCCGAAGGGCTCCGTCGCATCAGCTGCACGGGAACTTTCCGAGGAGCCCATCACGGAGCCCAGTGGCGGGCCCAAGACGCGGCCCGCGCGGGTGGTGACGTTCCAAGCCCGAGGCAAGGCGCGCCGCGACCCGGACGACGAGGACACGCTGCCCCTGGCTCCCGACGCGCCGACGCCGCGCCCGTCGAGTGCTCCCAAGGGGGACGTGCCCGCCGCCGTGAAGCCCACGCCCGCCGCGCCGGAGCCGACGCATGCCGCCGAGCCCCTGGTGGAGGGGTTCTTCGTCACGAAGATGGCGGGAGAGAAGGAAGCGCGCCGCCACCACCTCCTGGAGGAGCAGGCGCCGCGCCTGCCTCCCGCGGACGCGTCGCCGGAGCGGGACGAGCACCTGAGCATGCTGCCCCTGGACTACCAGGACGACGCGATGGTGCTGCTCGCGAGGGATCCGCACACGCTCTTCGTGTTCTGGGACTTCAGCGACGCCAGCAGGAACCGGGCCCTGGACGAACTGCCGTCGCCGCGCGCGGTGATGAAGGTGTTCGACGGCGAGGGCGTGTCGCGCGAGGTGGACTTCGCGCTGGAGTCGCGCAGCTTCTATCTGCAGGGCATGACGCCCGGGCGGACGTACCGGGTGGAGGCGCACTTCGTCGGTTCGGATGGACGGTCGCGGCGCATCGGCCATTCGTCCAATCGGGCCACGCTGCCGCCCGCGGGGCCGTCCGTGGACACGTCCATCCGGTTCCTGCGCATGCCGCCTCCGCCGGTGGTGGACCGGTCGCGCACGGAGGCCGTGCCCCCGTCCGCGTCCGCACGGGTCCCCCGGGTGGAGGAGCGCGAGTACGTGACCTGGCGCCGGGTCCAGTTGCCGGGCAGCGCGGGCGTGGTGGATGTGCCGGAGGTCCGCCGCGAACGCGACGAGACCTATGTCGATGCGCCTCGCGTCCCGGGAGCTTCGGACCAGCGCTATGCGGAGGAGGCCTATCTGGAGAGCCCGCCGCGTGCGCCGGGGGCTTCGGATCAGCAGTACGCGCGGATGGGGGAGGCGGTGCTCGGTGAGGGCGGGGTGCTGGCCCCGTCGCGCGCGCCCGGAGCGTCGGACCAGCGTTACCTGTCGGTGGAGCGTGCGCCGGGCGCTTCGGACCAGCGCTACGCGCAGGGCGGGGACGTGGCGGCTCCCCGGTATCTGGAGGTGCCGCGTGCGCCGGGCGCTTCGGATCAGCGTTACGAGCAGTCGCTGCTTCCGGGCGGCGTGTCGGAATACCGCTATCTGGAGGTGGCGCGCGCACCGGGTGCGTCGGACCAGCGGTACGTGGAGGGCGCGGGAGGGCAGGGGCCTCGGGAGGCGGGAGCTTCGGACCAGCAGTATCTGACCGTGCCGCGTGCGGCGGGTGCTTCGGATCAACGCTACCTGTCCGCGGATCGCGCGACGGGTGCTTCGGACCAGCAGTATCTGACCGTGCCGCGTGCGGCGGGCGCTTCGGATCAACGTTACCTGTCCCCGGATCGCGCGACAGGGGCCTCGGATCAGCAATACCTGAGTGTGCCTCGGGCGGCTGGGGCCTCGGATCAGCGCTACCTGTCCGTGGATCGCGCGACAGGGGCCTCGGATCAGAAATACCTGAGTGTGCCTCGGGCGGCTGGGGCGTCAGATCAGCGCAACCTGTCCTCGGATCGCGCGGCGGATGCTTCGGATCAGTCGCACGCCAGTGCGGCCGGCGCTCCGGACGCTCGCTCCCTGAAGGGGCAGGGCGCGCAGGGGGACGTGCTTGAAGCTCGGGACCTGCCGCTGTCGCGTCCGGCTGGAGGGGCGACTCCGGCGCCGGTGAGTGCCTCGACTCCGGGGTCGGCCCACCCGGATGCGTGGCGGCCTTCGGAGCCCGAGCCTCCCAAGGACCCCTGGGCCTTGAGCGTGGCGCGAGGCCCCAGCGCTTCCGAACAGCGCGCCCTCGACAAGGCCCGCGAAGCCACCGAGGCCTCGCGAAAGGCCGCACCGGTCTCCACGCCTCCGAGCCCCGCGCCCGCGAACGTCGAAGCTCCGTCGGCACAAGCCCCGGCCGCTCCGGCGACCGCGACCAAGCCCACAGTGCCGGTGGCTTCCAGCGCCGCGCCCACTCCCTCCGCCGCGCCCCCGAAGCCGGCCCAGAGCACACCCGAGCCCAAGTCCCCGGGCTCCAAGCCCTCCTCCAAGTCCCGGCCTTCGCGCCGTGGACGGAAGTGAACCCGCACGGCCTCTCCGACCGACCTATGAGCCTGGGCTCCCTCGCGCTGGTCCTCCACGCGCACCTGCCGTTCGTCCGCCACCCCGAGTACGAGGACTTCCTCGAGGAGGACTGGCTCTACGAAGCCATCTCCGAGACGTACCTGCCGCTGTTGCGCGTGTTCGACACGCTGGTCGAGGACCGCGTCCCCTTCCGGGTGACGATGACGCTCTCGCCCACGCTCGTGTCGATGCTCAACGACGACCTGTTGCGTGAGCGCTACGCCCGGCGGTTGGACTCGCTCTGCGAGCTGGGCGCCCGCGAGGTGCACCGCACCCGCGACGACGCCACCTTCCACCCGCTGGCCGTCTTCCACCGCGACCACTTCGAATCGCTGCGCCTCGCGTACCACAACCACTACAAGCGCGACCTCGTGGCGGCGTTCCGCAGGCTCCAGGACTCCGGCCACCTGGACATCCTCACCTGCAACGCGACCCACGGCTTCCTGCCGCTCATGCAGCAGACGCCGGAGGCCGTGCGCGCCCAGGTCACGGTCGCGGCGAACCACTACCGCCAGAACTTCGGCCGCGACCCCGCCGGCATCTGGCTGGCCGAGTGCGGCTACTACCCGGGCCTGGAGCGCATCCTCTCCGCCGAGCGCATCCGCTACTTCTTCGTGGACACGCACGCGCTCACGGACGCCACGCCCCGTCCGCTGCACGGCCCCTACGCGCCCGTCTTCACCGAGCCCGGCGTGGCCGCCTTCGCGCGCGACCCGGAGAGCAGCCAGCAGGTGTGGAGCACCGAGCACGGCTACCCCGGCGACCCCGTCTACCGCGAGTTCTACCGGGACATCGGCTGGGACCTGGACCTGGACTACGTCCGGCCCTTCATCCAGCCCACCGGCGACCGCAAGAACACCGGCTTCAAGTACTTCCGCATCACCGGCAAGACGAACGACAAGCAGCCCTACAACCCGGCCGCGGCCCGCGAGCGCGCCTGGGTCCACGCGGGCAATTTCCTCTTCAACCGCGAGCGCCAGTTCGAATACCTCGCGTCGCGCATGGGCGGCCGCAAGCCCGTGGTCGTCGCGCCCTATGACGCGGAGCTCTTCGGCCACTGGTGGTTCGAAGGTCCCCACTTCATCGACGCGCTCATCCGCCAGGCCGCGCGAAACCCCAGCCGCTTCCAGCTCATCAGCCCGCTGGACGACCTGCGCGAGCACCCGGAGAACCAGGTGGCCACGCCGCCCATGTCCTCCTGGGGCGCGGGCGGCTACGCGAACATGTGGCTGGACGGGACCAACGACTGGATCTACCGGCACCTCAACCACGCCGCGCGGCAGATGGTGGAGCTGGCCCGGGACTTCCCGGACGCGTCGTCCCTCAAGCGTCGTGCGCTGAACCAGGCCGCGCGGGAGCTGCTGCTCGCACAGTCCTCCGACTGGGCCTTCATCATGAAGACCGGCACCATGGTGGACTACGCCGTGCGCCGCACGAAGGAGCACCTGCAGCGCTTCCTGCGCCTGCACGACCAGGTGCGCGCGGGCACCGTCGACGAGTCCTGGCTCTCCCACGTGGAGGCCCGGAACAACCTGTTCCCCGAGCTGGACTACCGCGTCTACCGGCCCGGTTGAGCGCTCCGGGAACAGGCGGCCGTGCCCGGGGTTCACCTTCTGTCCCCGGGCGATGTCGTTCCGGTTGCGGGGCTTCGTTTCCGCTTTAGGTTGAGGAATCCATGACCCACACGCTCCCTTCGTTCCGTCGCAAGCTCGTGGCCGCCGTGCTGGTGTGGGTGTCGCCCACGCTCGCCCTCGCGCAGGCTCCCGCCGCCAAGCCGGCCGCGCCCCAGACGCAGCAGGCGGCGTCCGGTCAGGCCGGCAACCTCCAGCCCGCCACGCGTGATTCCCAGTCGCTGTCCTCGCTGGCGCCGCTGGTGGACTCGGTGAAGTCCGCCGTGGTGAACGTGGACGTGCAGGCCCGTCCGGAGATGCCCGAGGGCATGGAGGACAACCCCCTCTTCGACAAGTTCTTCGGGGGCAACGGGCGGGGAGGCCGCGGCCGCAGCGAGCGCGAGCAGATCCGCCAGGGCGCCGGGTCCGGCTTCATCATCGACCCCAAAGGCCTGGTGCTCACCAACAACCACGTCATCGAGGACGCGGTCACCATCACCATCCGCCTGGATGACGGCCGCTCCTTCACGGGCGAGGTGGTGGGGCGCGACCCGCTCACCGACGTGGCCGTGGTGAAGGTCAAGGAGAAGGTGGATCAGCTCCCCACGGTGAAGCTGGGGGACTCCGACGCCGTGCGCGTGGGTGACTGGGTGCTGGCCATCGGCAACCCGTTCGGCCTGGCCTCCAGCGTGAGCGTGGGCATCCTGTCCGCGCGCGCCCGGGAGATTGGCGCCAGCGTGTACGACGACTTCCTCCAGACGGACGCGGCCATCAACCCCGGCAACTCCGGCGGCCCGCTCTTCAACATGAAGGGCGAGGTGGTGGGCATCAACACCGCCATCGTCGGCGGCGGCACGGGCATCGGCTTCTCCGTGCCCAGCAACCTCATCAAGGCGCTGCTGCCGCAGCTGGAGAAGGAAGGCTCCGTCACGCGTGGCTGGCTGGGCGTGGGCATCCAGCCGCTCACGCGCGAGCTGGGGCAGGCGCTGAAGCTGCCGGTGAGCGAGGGCGCCATCCTCACGCAGATCAACCCCGGCTCCCCGGCGGCGAAGGCGGGGCTCAAGGCGGACGACGTGGTGGTGGCCGTGGACGGCAAGCAGGTGCGCTCCGACAGTGAGCTCACCCGCACCGTGGCGCTCAAGAAGCCCAACAGCGTCACGACGCTGAGCCTCTACCGCGACGGCAAGAAGCAGGACGTCAAGGTGACCATGGGCACCCGGCCGGACCTGGAGGGCCTGTCCAAGAAGAAGCCGGAGGCCGCCGACGAACAGGACAGCTCCCGCCGCGTGGGCGTGTCGCTGCAGGACCTAGATGCGCGCACGGCGTCCCAGGCGGGCTTCACCGAGCGCGCCGGCGCGCTCATCACGGACATCATCCCCGGCTCGCCCGCGGACCGCGCGCAGCTGACGCCGGGCATGCTGGTGGTGGAGGCGAACCGCAAGCCCATCGCCAGCGCGAAGGAGCTGGCCGCCGCCATCCGCGCCGCGCCCAAGGGCAGCACGCTGCTGCTGCGCGTGGCCGGCCCCGGCGGCGGGCGCCTCTTGCGCGCGCTGACCGTGCCCTGATGCCGAAGCAGCGGCATGAAGACTCACGAAGGCCTGGATGCATGCACACGGGGGTGGATGAACGTCGATGAGCATCAACTACGTCTCGTTGGGTGACAGCACGGCGGTGGGGGTG
>NZ_RAWK01000365.1 GCF_003612165.1 Corallococcus aberystwythensis
TCCTGGGGCTGGGGATGCGCCTGTAGCTGTAGCGGGTGGGGCGGGCCGCTACAGAATGGCAGCGGCCTGTTGGAAGAAATTTTGACGGCCCTCTTGCGTCCCCTACAATCCTCGTCGGTTGCGGCCCAGACGCATCTGACATGCTCGGGTGTTCAGGCGTGCACAACGAAGGGAGCGGAGATGGAGCGCAAGGTCGGAAGTAGCACGTTGACCGCGAAAGAGGTCAAGGCGGCGCTGGAGAAGTCCACCACGCTGACTGCCGAGGAGGAGAAGGCCCTGCGCATGCGTCACGGCGCGGGCGCTCCCAGCAAGAGCGCTCCGCTGCCTCGCGCCGCGGGTGCCAACGCGGAGCTGGCGGACGAGCTGCTCGTCATCGAGATGCAGCTGATGAAGGCCATGCGCGCGCGCACCGGCCAGACGCGCACGGCGGCCAACGCCTCCAAGGCGCCCGCCCGCGAGGCGACTCCGGCCAACGCGGCGAAGGACAAGATCGTCCGCGCGCTGCGCGCCAAGAAGAAGTAGGGAGCCGCTTTCCCTACTGGTTGAGGATGGCCACGAGGCGCGCTCCCGCCTCGGGCAACGCCAGCGGCGTGCCCGAGATCTCCGTGGCCAGTCCCTCCGCGTCGGCGGCACCGCCGCGCGCGAAAAGCCCCTTCAGCCAGGTGAAGGCGGCGGGGTTGCGCCAGAAGTCCTCGTTGAACCGCTCCAGCAGCGACGCGGTGAGCCGGGTCTCCAGCGCCCAGGCCCGCAGGTAGCGGGTGACGTAGAGCTGCGAGTCCACGTCGTGCAGGAAGAAGCCCGGGTGCGGCTGCGCGAAGAGGGCGCGGCGCTGGCCGTCGGCGTACTCGTCCGCGCGGTCCGTGGAGGCGCCCTTGGTGGAGAGGGACAGCTCGTAGGACAGCTTCGCGCAGTGGCGGCGCAGCACGGCCAGGGCCTGGAAGGCGGCCAGCCGCACGACGTCCTTCGTCGTGCCGGAGGGCAGGCCCAGGTAGCGCTTGAGCCAGGGCGGGGAGAGCAGCAGCCGCTCGAAGGTGGAGGCGTACGCTTCCGTGACGGAGGCGTCGCCCAGCCGGCGCAGCTCCATGGGGGCGTCCGCGTCCACGTGGGCCAGGTGCCACGCGTGGCCCAGTTCGTGGAGCAGGTCGCCCAGCGCGTCCATGCCGCTCCGGGGCTGGAGGACCAGGTGGATTTCGTCCGGCACGCGCACGGCGGCGACGAAGGGGCGTGACGCCTTGCCGGGGCGGGCCTCGTCGTCCAGGCGGATGCGGCCGCCGGCCTCCGGGTGCAGGCCCCAGTCGGACAGCCAGCGCATCACGGCGGGGACGGTGTCCTCGCGGCGGAAGTGGGCGTCCATCCACGGGGCGCGCTGGGCGTGCTGCACGTCGTGGCGCCGCGCCTCGCCGCCGGGCAGCGGGCGCAGGGTGGGCTCCAGCTTGCGCAGCACGTAGGCCAGCACGTCGCGGTAGGCGTCCTCGGTGCGCTTCAGGGTTTCTTCCGCGGCCTCGGCCAGCTTCGCCGTGTCGATGCCGGTGACGTCCTGGCGCAGGGCGGGGTAGTTCGGGAAGCCCAACACCTCCGCGGCCTGGAGCGCGGCGTCGCGCCGGTCTCCGTAGGCGCCGCGGTTCTCCCAGAGGAAGTTGCCGGCGCCGCGCTCCAGCAGGGCGCGGCGGGAGCGGTGGGGCTCGCGCGGAAGCTGGGACAGGGCCTGGGCCAGCGACAGCGTCGTGTCGTCGGCGGGGATGTGGGAGCGGGCCTCCAGCGCGACGACGGCGTCCGCCGCGGGCAGGGCGAGTGACTCTTCCACCTGGGTGGCGATGAGCTCGCGCACCAGCGTGATGCGGCGGACGGCGACGGGGTCGTCCTTGCCGCGAGCGCGGGCGAGCGCCTCGTTGGCGGCGGCGAAGGTCTCGGGCGAGGACAGCTCCGGGAAGGAGGCGTACAGGCGCGCGACGGGGAGGTCCGGGGAGAGTCCGGCGCCGTAGCGGTACTGGAGGGTGGCCAGCTCGGCGAGGAAGTCATCCAGCCGCGACCGGACGGAGTGCAGGGGACGGTCCATGGCGGCGCGGAAGGTAACAGGAAGCCCGCGTCAGGGCAGGGAGCACGCGCATAGAGTGTCGGGCCATGTCCTCTGCCTCCGCTGCCCGGCCGCATGCCCCCCTGGAATCCCCTGGTGAAGGGGAGGGCGCGAGATGAAGCGCCGGACGTTCCGGGCGGAAGGGGCGCACGCGGGGCGCGCGCTGGTGGACGCGGTGGCGGCGGAGCTGGCGCTGCCGGCGGCGGATGTGCGGCGGCTGGTGGATGTGGGCGCCGTGTACGTGGCGGGGCGCCGCGCGCGGGACGGGGCCGTGAAGCTCCAGCCCGCGCAGGTGGTGACGGTGGTGCTGGAGGAGGCGGGGCAGAGTCCGCTGGAGGCCGCGAAGCCGGCGTCCCCGTTGCGCGTGCTGTTCGAGGACGCGGACGTCATCGCGGTGGACAAGCCCGCGGGCCTGAACGCGCAGCCCACCGAAGGCCGCGTGGGCGGAAGCCTGGTGGACCTGGTGGGCGAGCACCTGGGGCGGCCGGCGGGACTGGTGCACCGGCTGGACCGGGAGACCTCCGGGGTGACGGTGTTCGGCAAGACGGCCCAGGCCACCTCCGCGCTGGCCGAGGCGTTCCGGGAGGGGACCGCGCGCAAGCGGTACCTCGCGGCGACGGGGCCGGGGCTTCCGGCGGGCGGCACGGTGGACCTGCCCCTGTCGAAGGACCCCTCGCGGCCGGGGCGTTGGCGGGCGACCCGCGCGGCCAACGGCGTGCCCGCGTGGACGGACTACCGGACGCTGTTCGCGGGAGATGCGTTCTGCCTGGTGGAGCTGCTGCCCCGGACGGGCCGCACGCACCAGCTCCGGGCGCACCTGACGGCGCTGGGGAACCCCATCCTGGGGGATGCGCGCTATGGCGGCGCGGGGAGCGCGGGAGGCCTGATGGCGCCGCGCTGCCTGCTGCATGCGCAGGCGCTGGAGCTGGGGCATCCGCGGACGGGCCAGCCGCTGCGGCTGGAGGCGCCGGTGCCGGGCGACCTGCGGGCGTTCTTCGACGCGGCGGGGATGCGCGTTCTGGAGGGGCCCATCGTGGCGGCGGATGCCACCTGAGAACCGGGAAAACCCGGCGCGCTTCACCCGGAGGACGGGGTGCCCGCGTCGCGCGCATCGTGTGTAGACTGGGGACTTCATGGGTGGCGGGAGACACGGCAAGGGCCCACGGACGCCGGAGCCCTCCCTTCGCGGACCGGAGCCAGGCTCGCGGGGTGAGGACGTGCGAGGCGCGGTGGCCCAGATCTGCCAGGACGCCGCCCGGTTGCTCCGTGAGGGGCAGGCGGCGCGAGCGTATTCCGGCCTGGTGTCCGCCAGCCGCTCCCTGCCGATGACGCCCCGGCTGGCGGCGGTGCTGGTCCGGTGCGCGCTGCGAGCGGGCACGGAGCGCGCCGTCATCACCCTGCTGGACGCGGCGATGGTGACGGAGCGGGGCGAGGTCCGCCGCGCGGTCCGCCGTCAGCTATCGCGGGTGTTGCGGCGCACGGCGCAGGAGGCTCGCGCCGCGGCGGTGCTCAACGGCTTGTTGATGGACGCGCCCGACGACGCGCGGGCCCGCTTCGTGCTCGACGTGCTGCGCGAGCGGGTGGCGAAGGCCAAGGACGCGCCGTCGCGGCAGCCGCCCGCGGAGGACGAGGAGTCCCGGACGAAGACCGTGGAGGTCTCCGCGCTGGCGCTGTCGGATCCGGAGCTGGGGAACACGGTGGTGGAGATGCCGGTGGTGCCGGTGCCGCCAGCCTGGGCTCCGAGGGCCGCCACGGTGCAGGTCCCGCTGGGAGAGTGGGCCGGGCTGGCAAGCACGGCGTCGCGAGGACCGGAGTTCCCCTGGGAGGACGACGGGCCAGGCAAGGCCCGCGTGGTGACGCCGCCGCGGGGCGCGAAGTCCGTTCCGGAACCCGTGACGGCGGCTTCCGGGGCCGAGGGCAGCGGGCTCACGGTGGAAGGTTCCGCCGAGAAGCCGGAGGCCGTGGCGCAGGCGCTGAGCGACAAGGGCTCCGAGACAGCCGCCGCCCCGTCGCCCGGGGATGGGGTGCGGGCGCCTGTTGATACGTCGAGCGTCCTGCCGTCATCCGATGCGAAGTCGATGACCGGTGCGCAGAGCGCCGAGCCCTTGAGCGCGCCGTCGCCCGTGGACGCGGCACCAACGCTGGGGCTCGCTGCGGGCGCATCCAGCGCATCGTCGCAGGGAGAGGCGGTACCGGCACCGGCTGCCGGTATATCCAGGGCATCGTCACCGGGAGAGGCGGCACCGGCACCGGAGCCCAGTGCCGTCGTATCCAGTGCGGCTTCGCAGGGCGATGCGACCCCGGCGCCCGCGCCTGACGTCGCGGCGCCGAGCGCTTCAGTGCCCCCGAACAGCGCGGATGTGCCTGCGCACGTCATCGCGGCGTTGAGCGCCTTCTTGTTGGCGGACGAAACGCGGGCTCCTGCGCGCGTCGAAACGGCATCGAGCACATCGTTGCCAGCGGATGCGGCGCACGCGCCTGAACCCATGGCCGCGTCGTCACTGCCCGCGGACACGGCGGTGGCGCCCGAAGCGAAGGTCGCTGATGCAACGCGAACGCCCGCGGAACCCGCAAAGCCCCCTGATACCGCGCCGAGCCCCGCTCCGTTGTTCGAGGCGACGCAGGTCTTTGGCAAGAAGCTGGAGGAGGCTCCCTCCGTAGAGCGGATGCCGCCGCGTTCGCCTGCATCGGTGCTGGTCCCGGGAGCGCCTTCCAAGGCCTTTGACGAAGACGAATCCACGTCGGAGATGCTCCTTCCGCGTCCAGCCGGACCGGAGGTTGAATCCCAGGCGAAGGCACCCGACGAGAACGCCTCGGCATCGAAGAAGACGCCTCCACGCCAGCCTGATGCGGTGCTGGTGCCGGGTGGTCCCTCGAAGGGCTTCGACGCGGACGAAGCGACGTCGGAAGTGCTCCCCCCGCGTCCATCCAGCGCGGTGCTGGTGCCGGGCGCGCCCGCGATGGCGTTCGATGCCGACGAGGCAACGTCGGAGATCATCCCGCCCGAACGTGCCGAAGCGGAGAAGGGCGCTTCCGCGTCAACCCAGGCCCGGGACGACAAACCCTCCGCTCCGCGACGGGTCTCCGTGCTGGTTCCCGCCGCTTCGAAGCCCGCGTTCGAGGAGGAGGAGGCCACTTCGGAAGTGGTCTTCCCGCCGCCGGACTCGGCCCCACAGCGCGCGCCCGCACAGGCAACCCCCGCCGCTCCCAAGCGCGACTCCACTCGCGTCCCGGCGGTGAAGCCCTCCGAGCCCGGTGCGAGCCCGGCTCCTCCGGACGCGGCTGCCCCGGCGCGCGCTCCGGATGAGGGCTCGGAGCGGGCCCAGTCGCAGCGTCAGGAGGCCCAGCTCATCGCGCGCCGTGCGTGGCGCGAGCTGGCCCAGCTGTACCTCAAGCGCGCGGACCGCGCGAAGGACGCCCCGGAGCGCGCGGAAGCGCTCACGCGGCTCGCGGAGGTGATGGAGAACGAACTCCAGGACTCCGCCGGCGCCGCGCGCATGTACCGGGAGATTGTCGAGCTGACCGGCGAGCGCACCGCGCTCCGTGAACAGGTCCGGCTGCTGTCGCAGCGTGAGGACGCCTCGCTCGTGCGCCGTGCGCTCGATGACGCGATCGCGCGCGCGAGGACCTCACGGGCCCGGGCCGTGGCCCTGCTGACGCGAGGCGAGCGGCAGCTGAACATGGGCGTCCCCGCCAAGGCGCGCGAGGACTTCGAGGCGGCGGATGCGCTCGTGCCCGGGATGCTGCCCGTGCTCGCGGGGCTCGTGCGCAGTGTCTCCGACGAGGAGCGCTTCGCCCGGGTCGAGCGGCTGCGCGCCGCCTGTGCCGCCGCGCCCCGCCGGGCACCGGATCGCCTGGAAGCGCTGCGGGTGCTCGCGCAGACCGCGGAGGAGTCCCTGGGCGACCTGCGCATCGCGCAGTGGGCCTGGGCCGAGGTGCTCGCGGAGAGCCCGGACAACGAGCAGCCCCGGGAGCACCTGTTGGCGCTCGCGCGCCGTCTGGGCGACCTGCCCGCGTTGAGCCAGTTGCTGCACGCGCAGCTCGCGCGTGAGCCTCGGGGACCCGCCGCGCGCAAGGCCCACCTGGAGCGGATCGCCACGCTGGAGGCGATGGGCGACGCGGGCGCGGCGCTGGCGGAACTCCGTCAGGCCGTGCGCTTCGAACCGGGGCACAAGGAAGCCTGGCTGCTGCTCGCGGACCGCTGCACCGAACGCGAGCAGTTTGGCGAGGCCGCCTGGGCGCTGGAGAACGCGGCCACCGCGACGGAGGACGACGAGGAGCGCCAGCGCACGTGGGAGCGGCTCGCGCTCTTCTGCCGCGAGGTGCTGCACAACACCGAGAAGGCCCGCCTCTACGCGCGCCGCGCCGAGAGCCTGCGCAAGTCCCGCGAGCAGCGCGCCCGTCCGCCTCTGTCCGAGCCCGCGCGCCCGGCACCAGCGCAGGCCGTCGGGGTGCCGCCGCCGTCGGTGCTCGTGGCGCCGCCAGTCGCCACGGGGCTCGTGCCCGCGAAGCGCAAGGACCTGTCCGACGAGGTGACGTCCAACACGGACGTCCCGTCGCTGCTCAATGCGGAGGAAGCCTCGGCCGACAACGCGGCGGGGAAGCGCTCGCCCCGGACGAAGGACGGCGCGGCCCGGAAGGCGTCGGCTTCTGCGGCAACCGCTGCTTCACGCGCGGAACGTGAAGACGCGGCAGCTGGATCCGCGGGACCCGGCGGTCCGACGAACACGGCTGGCGAGGAGCCCGACGCGGCTCCAGGCAACCGGAAGCGCGCGCGCACAGCGGCTCGGAGTGACGTGGCCGACCCCACGTCGCGGAGGGCCGCTTCCGGGAAGGCTCCGGTGGGGAGCCCTGTCTCGAACGCGGAGACCTCTCCGGGTGCGGAGGTCGTCCTCCCGCCGAAGGCCCCGTCCGGACGTCACGCCTCCGTAAGGGCCACGCCCCCGGGCTCGGAAGCCCCTCGCCAGCCCAAGGCCCCTTCGGGAAGTCATGCACCGGTAGGCGCCGCTGCGTCCGTTCCGGAAGCGCCTCGTCAACCCAAGGCTGCATCCGGTCGTCACGCTCCCGCAGGCGTCGCGGCACCGGATACCGAGGCCTCCCGCCAACCGAAGGCCCCATCGGGAAGTCATTCGCCCGTAGACACCGCGTCGCCAGGTCCGGAGGCCCCTCGTCAACCCAAGGCTGCATCCGGTCGTCACGCTCCCGCAGACGTCGCGGCACCAGCCACCGAGGACTCCCGCCAACCGAAGGCCCCGTCCGGACGTCACGCCTCGGTCGCGAGCACGTCGCCGGAAGCGGAGCCGTCCCGTCGCTCCGCGTCCACGAAGGCGCCAGCGGAAGGCCCTGTCTCCCTCGCGGACTCCGCCCCCGCTCCCAGCGGCATGGCCAGGGCCATGAAGCCGCCTCGTACACCCGGCTCCACGCCGGATGACGGAGCCTCCGCGCCCGACCACAAGCCGCGAGCTTCCACGACGCCCCCGCGCGAAAGGACCACGGCCTTCGGAGCATCGCTCTCTCCAGACGCGGAACCCGAAGTCCCCGCCCCGTCGCGCAAGGCCGCCACCGCCGCGTCCAATCCCGAAGACAACGCAGCCCGCGCCTCCAAGAACGCGGGCACGCAGGTTCGCGAGGCCCCTTCCCGCGTTGAACGCGCCCCGCGCGCCGGACACGCGCCCCGTGCCCCGCTGTCCGCCAGCGGCGTGGAACCCCCGGCCTGTCTCTTATAC
>NZ_RAWK01000366.1 GCF_003612165.1 Corallococcus aberystwythensis
GGAGGGGGCACCCTGGATGTTGTTCGGGGGCTTGGGACCGTTGGGCCCAAGCCGTGCATGGGCGGTCCGTGCGCTGCGTGCGCGTGAGGGGGCGACGGCGGGTCCAGGTGGAGGCCACGATCGCTGGATGTTCGCCTCGGCGATGAGGTCGCGGTAGACGGGGCGCGTGTTCAGACGGGCGGTCATTTCCTGGGTGGGGCTCTGCCTCCTGTTGCTGCTTCCCGCATGTGCGCCGCGAGCCGTGAGGCCCGTCGTGTCCGGGGGGCCGGAGGACGTGGCCCGGCAGTACCTGGACGCTTGGGCTCGCAACGACGTGGCGGCGCAGCGCCGTGGGCTCGTGGACGCGCCCGCGGACTTCGACGCGCAGCACGCGCGTTGGAGGCAGGACCTGGGCGTCGTGGCCTCGCGCTTCGACAAGTTGGAGCTGGAGTCCGACGACGGCATCACTGCGGTGATGAAGTTCCGCGGCGTTCACTCGCTGCGGGGGCTGGGCGACTGGGAGGTGGAGTCCCGCCTGCGCTTCGTCCGCGACGGCAATCGCTGGAGCCTGCGCTGGACGCCGGAGGTGTTCCACCCTGGCACTCAAACCGGAGACCGCTTCGGACGCACCCGAACCTGGGGCCCGCGCGCCGCGCTGCTCGATGCGCGGGGTGAGCTGCTCACCGTGCCCGGCGAGGTCATCCGCGTCGGCGTGATGCCGGGCCGGGTGAAGGACCGCGCGGCCGTGGCCAGCGTGCTCCAGGCGCAGCTCGGGGTGGATCCCGCGAAGGTGTTCGCCGCGCTGAACGCCGCGAGCACTCAGCCGGAACAGTTCCTCGCGTTCATCGACGTGCGGCCGGAGCGCTACCAGCAGGTGCGGCCCGTGCTCGCGCCGGTGCCCGGCATCTTCTTCCGCAAGAAGGCCGCGCGCCTCACGCCCGCGGAAGGCTTCGCCGCGCACACCCTGGGACGCGTGGGCGAGGTGACGGCGGAGGCGCTCCAGGCGCTGGGCCCGCTCTACCAGGCCGGGGACGTGGTGGGGCTGTCCGGGCTGGAGCGCGCACAGGAGCGGACGCTGGCGGGACGTCCCTCGGGTGAGGTGCGGCTGTCGCGCCGTGCGGGCGGCAGCGAGGTGCTGCACCGCTTCGACGGCGAGCCGGGCCGCGACGTGCGCACCACGCTGCGGATGGACGTGCAGGCGGCGGCGGAGGCCGCGCTCATGGACGTCACCCGGCCCGCCGCGCTGGTCGCGGTGGACACGAGGACAGGGGAGGTGCTGGCGGTGGCCAGCCGGCCGCTCGGGGAGGCGCTGCACCGTGCGCTGACGGGACGCTACCCACCGGGCTCCACGTTCAAGGTCGTGACCGCTGAAGCCCTGCTCGCGAGCGGCCTGAAGCCGGACTCCCGGGTCGACTGTCCCCTGGAGGTGACGGCGGGCCGCAAGCGCTTCCGCAACTTCGAGTCCGAGGTGCTGGGCACCACCACGTTGCGGCGGGCGTTCGCGCTGTCGTGCAACACGACGTTCATCCAACTGTCGGTCAAGCTGGATCCGCGCGCGCTGGAGGACGCGGCCCGGCGCTTCGGCTTCGGAGTGGCCTATGACGTGGGGCTGCCCTCACCGGGCGCCACCTTCCCCGAATCCCGCGACGACGCCGAGCGCGGGGCGGCGGCCATGGGCCAGGGGCGCGTGCTCGTCACGCCGCTGCACATGGCCACGGTCGCGGCGGCGGCGGACTCCGGCGTCTGGCATGCGCCGCGCCTGCTGGCGGACGCGGCCAGTGGCCCGGAGGCGCGGCTGAGTCCGGGGACCTCCGCGCCGCTGCGGGACCTGATGCGCGCGGTGGTGACGGATGGGACGGCGAAGTCCGCCGGAAGCCTCGCGGGCCTCCTGGGCAAGACGGGCACGGCGGAGTTCGGCACCTCCGTTCCGCCCCAGACCCACGCGTGGTTCATCGGGGTGCGCGGCGGCATCGGCTTCGCGGTGTTCGTGGAAGGCGGGGGCGTGGGAGGCCGCGTCGCTGTTCCGCTCGCGGCCCGCTTCCTCCAGGCGCTGGACGCGCCAGAGGATGCAATCGCCCCGCCGCCGGGGCGTCTGTAGGCTCATGGTTGGGAGAGACCGGATGACCTGGAACCCGTCGCGCCTCTTGGGTGTGCTCGCTGTCGCCCTGCTGTTCGTCCCTGTCGCCGCGGGTGCCATGACGCGGCAGCAGGAACTGGACCGGCTGCTGACGCAGTACCACCTGCTGCACCAGTTCAACGGCGCGGCGCTCGTCGCCAACGAGAAGGGCGTCATCCTGAAGAAGGCCTACGGCCCGGCCAACTTCGAATGGAACGTGCCCAACACGCCGGACACGAAGTTCCGCATCGCGTCCGTGACGAAGCAGTTCACGGCCATGGTCATCCTCCAGCTGGTCGCGGAGGGGAAGCTCAAGCTCGACGACACGCTGGTGTCGGCGCTGCCGGACTACCGCAAGGACACGGGCGCTCGCGTCACCATCACCCATCTGCTCAACCACACGTCCGGCATCCCCAGCTACACGTCCGCGCCGGACTTCTCCGCCAAGGTGTCGCGCAATTCCTATCCCGTCGCGGACTTCGTGAAGCAGTTCGCCAGCGGTGACCTGGAGTTCGAGCCCGGCTCGAAGTTCGCCTACAACAACTCCGGCTACTACCTGCTGGGCGCCATCATCGAGCGCGTCACCGGCAAGACGTACGCGCAGGCGGTGCAGGAGCGCATCTTCACGCCGCTGGGCATGAAGGACTCCGGCTACGACGTCTACGCGAAGGTGCTGCCCAAGCGCGCCAGCGGCTACGAGCTCACGCCGGACGGCTACGTGAACGCCGACTACCTGGACATGTCCCTGCCGTATGCCGCCGGGTCGCTGTACTCGACGGTGGAGGACCTGTACCGCTGGGACCGCGCGCTCTACGACAACAAGCTGCTGCCGGAGGCCCTCAAGCAGAAGATGTTCACGCCCGGCCTGGAGAACTACGGCTTCGGGTTGTTCATGGAAGCGCTGAAGCTGGATGACGGCAAGACGGAGCTGGCCACCATCCATCACAGCGGCGGCATCAACGGCTTCAGCTCGCGCATCTACCGCGTGCCCGTGGGCAGGGAGGTCGTCATCCTCCTGGACAACACGTCGCGCAGCGACAAGCTCCGGGAGCTGTCCGCGGGCCTCTTCAGCGTGCTCCACGGCATCCCGCCCAAGCAGCCCCGGGTGGGCATCCGGGAGATGCTGAGCACGACGGTGGGCAAGGAGCCCATCACGAAGACGGTCGCGCGCTACCGCAAGCTCAAGGACACGAACCCGGACGCGTATGACTTCTCCGAAGCGCAGCTCAACAGCCTGGGCTACCGGCTGCTCCGGGATGGCCGCGCGGCGGATGCCGTGGAACTCTTCAAGCTCAACGTGGAGATGTTCCCCAAGGTGGGCAACGTCTACGACAGCCTGGGCGAGGCGTACCTCGCCGTCGGCGACAAGGAACAGGCGCGGGTGAACTACCGCAAGGCCGTGGAGCTGGATCCTTCCAACACGAACGCAGCGTCCGCGCTCCAGAAGCTGATGTCGCCCGCGGGACCGCCCGCGACGAAGGCGGTCCCCTAGCGGCACCGGATGTGAGCGAATGCGGCCCGCCCCCTGGGCGTTCCAACCCGGGGCGGTCCAACGCGGTGCTCACGAAAGGTGCCTGCATGAAGCTCTATTTCAATCCGCGCAGCCGGGCAGTGATTGGCAAGTGGATGCTCGACGAGGCGGGGGCGGAGTACGAAATCGTGCCCATCGACCTGGAGAAGCGGGAGCAGAAGTCGCCCGAGTTCCTCAAGGTGAACCCCGCCGGCAAGCTGCCCGCGCTGGTGGACGGCGAGGCGCGCGTGTTCGAGAACGCCGCCCTCTGTCTGTACATCGCGGACAAGTATCCCCAGGCGAAGCTGGCGCCGAAGGTGGATGCGCCGGAGCGCGGCCGGTACCTGTCGCTGATGGTGTACTCCACGTCGCAGCTGGAGCCGTCCATGGGTGACCACATGGCGAAGGCCCCCACGCTGCCGCAGCGCGGGTGGACGGAGTACGAGCAGACGCTGGACGCCGTGGAGCGCGAGCTGGGGGACGGGCCCTACCTCTTCGGCGACTGGTTCACCGCCGCGGACGTGATGATTGGCTCCATGTTCATCTACCAGCGCATGCTGGGCGGTGCGACGGGGCGGCCGAAGCTGGAGGCCTACGTGGACCGGCTCCAGGCGCGCCCCAAGGGCCTGAAGCTGCGCTGAGCGCTCCGCGCTTCACGGCCCGGCGAAGCTCCGCGACAGCCAGTCGATGAAGACGCGCACGCGCGGGGTCAGCTGCCGGTGGCGCGGGTACATCAGGGCCACGGGCGTGGGCGTCGGCGGGTACTGGGGCAGCACCGGCACCAGCGTGCCGCGCTCGAAGTCCTCCTCCAGGCGGTAGCGCGGCGCCTGGATGAGCCCCAGCCCCAGCCGCGCGGCCGCGACGAAGGTCTCCGCGCCGTTCACGGACATCGTGGTGGGCAGCACGACGTGGCGGACCTCGCCGCCCACCTGGAACTCCAGCGGGATGAGGCTCCCCGTCGCGGAGGAGCGGAAGCCCACCATGCGGTGCCCGCGCTGGAGCGCTTCCAGGCCCTCCGGCACGCCGTGCCGTTCCAGGTAGGCCGGCGACGCGCACGTCACCTCCTCCAGCAGCGCCACCCGGCGGGCCACCATGTCGCTGTCCTTCGGCTCGCCCGCGCGCAGCACGCAGTCCACGCCCTCGCGCACCAGGTCCACGAACCGGTCGCCCTCGCTCATGTACAGCTCGATGCCCGGGTATCGCTCCAGGAACTCCGGCAGCCGGGGCAGCACCACCCGGCGCGCCAGCGTCCCCTGCACCTCCACGCGCACCAGCCCCTTGGGCTGTCCCCCCACGAACGCCGCGTCCGCCTCCTCCAGGTCCGCCAGCAGCGACACGCAGCGCTGGTAGTACGCCTCGCCGTCCAGCGTGGGGCTCACGTGCCGCGTGGTGCGCTGGAGCAGGCGCACGCCCAGCCGCTCCTCCAGCCCCTTCACCGCGTCCGTCACCGACGAGCGCGGCAGCCCCAAATCCTTCGCGGCCTGGGTGAAGCTCCGGCACTCCACGATGCGCGTGAAGGCCTTCATGGCGTCGAACCGGTCCATTGTCCGCCCTGTCGAACAGTGATGCCGGAACAAAGCCGATTATCCGCGACGCGGAAAGGTCCATCTTCCCCTCACACGACGCCGGCGACGGCGAACTCCCGGAGGAAGCCATGACGACCCCCAACCCCCAGCAGAAGAAGACCGCCCTCGTGACGGGTGCCTCGCGCGGCATTGGCGCCGCGGTGGCGGAGCGGCTCGCTCGCGACGGCTTCAACGTCATCGTCAACTCCGCGGGCAGCCGCGACGCCGCGGAGGCCCTGGTGCGCAAGGTTGAAGCGGCGGGAGGACGGGCCCTGAGCATCCAGGCGGATGTGTCCGACCCCACCGCCTTCCCCCGGATGTTCGACGCGGCGGAGGCGGCGTTCGGCGGGGTGGACGTGCTGGTGAACAACGCCGGCGTCGGGAAGTTCATCCGCTTCGCGGACTTCGACGACGCGCTGTTCGACCAGCACGTGGCCGTCAACCTCAAGGGCACGTTCAACGGCCTGCGTGAAGCCGCGCGCCGCCTGCGCGACGGGGGACGCATCATCAACTTCTCCACCAGCGTCCTGGGCCTGCGGATGGAGACGTACGGCGTCTACGTGGCCACCAAGGCCGCGGTGGAGGCGATGACCGGCGTCCTGTCCAAGGAGCTGCGCGGCCGGAACATCACCGTCAACTGCGTGGCGCCCGGCCCCACCGCCACGGACCTCTTCCTGAGCGGCAAGTCCCCGGAGCTGGTGGACCGCCTGGCGAAGCTCAACCCCATGGAGCGGCTGGGCACGCCGGAGGACATCGCCGCGTCCGTGGCGTTCCTCGCCGGGCCGGAGGGCGGGTGGATCAACGGCCAGGTGCTGCGCGCCAACGGGGGCATGGTCTGACCGCCTGGCGCGGGGGCAGGGGAGCGGGCGGTCCGTGGGGCTCGCGACCCTGACGGAACGCCCGCACCGTGGGTGGCTCCGGGCGGCGGGCGTCCCCAAGGTTGTCGCGTGAGCGACGCGAAGTCAGGCACGGACGATGGATGGGTGGACCCGCGGCTGCGGGCCCTGGAGCAGCTGCTGGCCCTGCCCGCGACGGAGCTGCGGCCCACGCTGGACATGGCGGGGCAGCTCATCTCGGAGCTGATGAGCGCTGACAAGGTGGACGTCTTCCTCTTCGAGCAGGCCACCCAGTGCCTCGTCGCGGTGGGCACCAGCGACACGCCCATGGCGCGTCTGGAGAAGGCACTGGGGCTGGACCGGATGCCGCTGGCCAACGGCGGGCGCGCGGTCCAGGTGTTTGAGAGGGAGGCCCCCTTCATCACCGGCCATCAGGAGGACGACCCGGAGGAGCTCCCCGGCATCAAGCACCGGCTGGGGGTGCGCTCCAGCCTGATGGTGCCCCTGCCCATCGGCATGGAGACGCGGGGCGTGCTGAGCGTGACGTCCGCCCGGAACGACTTCTTCACCGACCACGACCTGCGCTTCCTCCACATCGTGGCGCGTTGGGTGGGCATGGTGGCCCACCGCGTGGAGCTGGTGCAGGAGCTGACCCGGCTGGCGGTGAAGCAGGCCCGGCGCAAGGCCGCCGAGGAGCTCATCACCGTGCTCGCGCACGACATGGCCAACCACTTGTTGCCGCTCCAGGCCCGCATCCAGCTCATCCAGCGCAGGGCCACGCGCAAGCAGGACGCGGAGGACCTGCGGGACGCGGCGGGCGCGGCCGCGTCGCTGCGCTCCCTCACGCGGCTCATCAACGACCTGCTGGACGTGGGGCGCCTGGACCAGGACCTCTTCAGCCTGCGCCCGCAGCTGGTGGACCTGACGGGGCTGGTGCGGGAGCTGGCCGCCACCGCGAGCACGCCCGGGCATCCGGTGCGCTTCGAGGCCTCCGAGGAGCTGGTGCTGGTGGCGGATCCGGACCGCGTGCGGCAGGTGCTGGAGAACCTGGTGGCGAACGCGCTCAAGCACTCGCCGCCGGGCACACCCGTGGACCTCCGTCTGGAGGCGCTGGCGCGGCCGGAGGGGCCGTGGGTGCGCGTGACGGTGAGCGACCAGGGGCCGGGCATTCCGGCGGACCTCCAGCCCATGCTCTTCGAGCGCTTCGTCCGGGGACCGGGCTCCACGGGCCTGGGCATTGGCCTGTACCTCGCGCGGCGCATCGCGGAGGCGCATGGCGGCACGCTGGAGGTGTCTTCGACGTCACGGACCGGCACGCGCTTCGAGGTGTCGCTGCCGGTGGCGGCGGGGTAGGGCAACGCGGTTCTTGGGAGGTCAGAGGCATGTCTTCGGATTGGGCGGAAGAGGCGGAAGCGCAGGCGAAGGCGATGACGCGGGACCTGGTGGAGGTGGGCCGGACGAAGGGCTTCCGCGTCACGTACCAGCGGCGCGAGGCGCGGTTCGCGCTGCGCGCCGGAACGGTGACGACCTACTTCTCCGCGCACGACTACGACGGGCCGCACGGCATGGACTGGCTGCGCCTGCGCATCGACGTGCTGACGCGTGCGCGCCCCGGGCAGGCGGCCGGACAGCACGACGTGGAGCCGGCCGGGCTGGGCCCGGCGCCGCACTGAGGGCGGGGGGCGGAATCGCGCGCCAGGGGTGAGGGGAAAAAAGGGGCATTTCCGTTGGG
>NZ_RAWK01000367.1 GCF_003612165.1 Corallococcus aberystwythensis
AAGCCGCCCCCGGCCAACAAGCCGCCCCCGGCGACGAAGTAACCACCGCCTCCCTTCCACGGGAGCCGTGAGAACGAGGGCCGACGTGAGGGACTTCCCCTCGCGCCGGCCCTCTTCGCGTTTCTTCTCCCGCTGGCGCTGATGTCCCCGCCGCGCTACGCCCGTCAGGGCACGCGAAGCGGGCCGGAAGCCCGGACCCGGAAAGGACACGGACGACGATGAGGCCGGACATGAAGAGGCTCACGTGGGTGCTGGCGGCGGCGCTGATGTTCACCGCCTGCGCGACGGGCAATCCAGCGGAGGTGGCTCGCACCCCGTCCGCCACGGGCGCCGTCTCCGAGGAGGACTTCAAGGCCATGCACACCCTGCGCTCGGACGCCGCCCCCGAGCGCAAGGGCCAGGAGGTGGAGCTGTCCGACGGCTCCAAGGCCTACCTGAGCCTGCCGCCGAACGCGAAGGGCCCCCTGCCCGCCATCATCGTCATCCACGAGTGGTGGGGCCTCAACGAGCACGTGCAGGCGTGGTCGGACCGGCTGGCGGCGGAGGGCTACGCGGCGCTCGCGGTGGACCTCTACCACGGCAAGGTGGGCAAGAATCCGGATGAGGCGCTCGCGCTGGTGAAGTCCGTGGACGGCGACCAGGCCACGAAGACGCTCCTGGCCGCGCACGCGTTCCTCAAGGGCGACCCGCGCATCCAGGCCCCGCGCACCGGCAGCATCGGCTGGTGCTTCGGTGGCGGCTGGTCGCTGCGCACCGCCATGGCCCTCCCGGAGCTGAGCGCGGCGGTCCTCTACTACGGCCACCCGGTGACGGACGCCCAGCAGCTGTCCACCATCAAGGCGCAGGTGCTGGGCATCTTCGGCACGAAGGACAAGTCCATCCCGCCGGAGACGGTGCAGGCCTTCGAGAAGGCGCTGGAAGAGGCCGGCGTGCGCAGCCGCATCGTGGAGTACGACGCGGACCACGCCTTCGCCAACCCCTCCGGCGGACGCTACGACGCGCGCGCCGCCGCGTCCGCCTGGGCGGAGACGTCCGCGTTCCTCGCGCGCACGCTCAAGCGCTGAAGGCACACGGAGCCGGGGCCAGCGGCCCTCAGTACGGACGCTGGCCCACGTAGTTGCCCGGGGGCGCGTAGTTGCAGACCCAGAAGTCCCAGGTGGGCGTGCCGAAGGGTGAATTGACGGTGCAGCGCTTCGTGGCGCAGCCCAGGCGGCGCGTGTTGCGCCACACCACCTGCGTGTAGTGGCCGCACTGCTTGCCGGACGCGCAGGCGTTCTTCGAATAGTCGTAGTCCGCCACCTCGCCCACCCAGCTCTTCACCACGGTCTTCGCGTTGAGGTAGTCCGGCGTGGCGGCGGCGATGTTCTCCCCCGCGTTGCCCCGGCCGTCGTTGTGTTCGTACTGGCAGTTGTCCGCCCACTTCTGGGCGACCTCCGCCACCGCGGGGTCCCACGTGAGCGGCTCCAGCGCGGGAGACGGCGTGGGCTTCGCGGCGGCGCGGGCCGCGTTGTGGGCCTCCAGCATGTCGCGGGCGAACTGCGTCAGCTCCACGCCGCCGCCATCGGTGCCGGTGCCGGTGCCACCGTCCTCCTGGATGCCCGCGTCCGCGGTCGTGTCGTCGTCCGGGTCCCCGTCAGGGATGCAGGCGAGCAGGAGGAACGGCGTGAGCAGACTGGCGGCGGACAGGGGGCGGAAGCGGGAAGGGCGTCGCATGGAAGGGATTATCCGCGCGTGGGTGGGTGTGCGGGCAAGCGGACAGCGGGGCAGCGAGGATGGGGAGGGGCAGGGGCCCCGTGGTAGGGTCGGGGTCCGGTCAGGAGACGCGACATGAGCCACGACGAATCCCGCGCGCGGAAGATCCAGACAGCCCTTGAAGGGAACGATGAGTTCAGCACCTTTTCCATCGACCCGGACCTCAAGAAACTGAAGATGAAGCTGGACCTCCAGTCCCAGGCGCAGCAGCAGCAGTCCGGCCGCCCGGAGACCGCGCCCAAGTCGGGCATGTTCATGCGGCTGTTCCACAAGATGTTCCGGGGTTGAGGGGCACGATGGCGAAGGAGTCCTACCGCGCGCAGTGGGATCGCTCGCGGGCGTATCTGGAGACGGGGGACCTGGGGCTCGCGCTCCAGGAGCTGCGGGACGCGCTGACGCTGGCGCCGGACGACGCGGTCCTCTGGGAGGAGATCTTCAACCTCTCGCTGCTCGGGGGCCTCACGCAGAACGCCCTGGCCGCCGCGCTGCGGCTGCGGAAGCTGGAGCCGGAGAACCCCAACTTCATCGGCCTGCACGCCATGGCCGCGCTGCTCGCCGGCAAGCTGACGGAGGCCCTGCCCCTCTTCGAGGAAGCGCTCCAGCGCGACCCCGAATCGGTGGAGGCCCGCCGGCAGCTCGCGCGGGCGCTGGACGTCGCGGGCCAGCGCGGCCGGGTGCGCACGCTCCTGGAAGAGGCCGTCGCGAAGGCGCCCACGGACACGGGCGCGCCCAACGACCTGGCGGTGCACTACCTGGAGCACGTGCCGCAGGAGGGCCCGGCGCTCGCCGCGAGCGTCCTCGGGCCGGTGCTGGAGGCGCACCCCCAGGACCCCACCACGCACTTCAACCTGGCCCTGGCGCTGCGCCTGGGTGAGCCGGCGAAGGCCCGTCACCACGCGGAGCAGGTCCTCCAGGGCGGTGACAAGGAGCTGCGCGCGAAGGCCCAGCAGCTGCTGAAGATGCTCTCCGCCTGAGAAGCCCACCGCTTCCGGGCGGGCCCGTCAGGACGCGCCGGGAGTACCCGTCCCCGGCGCATGGATTTCCAGAGACAGACCCTGAAGACCCCGTGCGCCGTGTCCTCCCTGTGCTGGAGCGGCGACGCGCTGGTGGACCCGGTGGGCGGCATGGTGCGCTACCACCTGGATGGCAGCACCGATGACCCGCACATCCGCTACGCCTACCGCTTCGACCGCGCGGTGATGTCCCCGGACGGCCGCTACAGCGTGCTGTACGAATCGCTGGGGACGGCGGGACTGCTGCTCGACGGCACGCGCGTGGTGCGGCAGCTCACGCGCGACTTCTACCAGGCGCACGTCTACGACTATCCCGTGGCCCTGCACACGCTGCCCAGCGGACGCACGCTGCTGGCGCACTGCCCGGAGTCGTACTGCGTGGTGGAGCTGGAGGACGCCGCCACGGGCGAGCGCCTCACGAAGCGCGACGATGCATCCGTGGACATCTTCCACTCGCGGCTCCAGTTCAGCCCGGACGGGCGCTACCTGGCGAGCGCGGGGTGGATCTGGCACCCGGTGGACGCGGCGTCGGTGTTCGACGTGCCCCGCGCGCTGGAGGAGCCCGCGTCGCTGGACAGCGCCGAGCTGATGGAGGGCGTGGAGGGCGGCATGTTCTTCACGTCCGTGGCCTTCGGGGCGCGGGACACGCTCGTCTTCGTCCGCGTGGACGAGTCCCGCGACGGCGACACCTTCTCCCTGGGCACGTACTCGCTCACGCAGAAGAAGGTCCTGTCGGAGGTGGAGCTGGAGGAGCCCGCGGGCCCGCTGATGGTCGTGGACGCGGAGCACGTGGTGGACTTCTTCGGCCACCCGAAGCTCGTGTCGCGCACCACCGGCCGCGTGGTTCAGCGCTGGGAGGACCTGGACACGGGGAAGGTGCTGGCCAGCATCCGCCACCACCTGCCGCCCCCGCCGCACTTCGCGCTGGACGCCGCGCACCGCCGCTTCGCCGTGGGCACGGCGAGCGGCATCGAGGTCATCACGCTCGCGGCTCAGTAGGGCTTCTCGCCCACCCAGTTGCCCGGCGGCGCGTAGTTGCACACCCAGAGCTGCCACGTCTTCACGTTCCCGCCGAAGGGCGAGTTCTTCGTGCACAGCTTCGTCGCGCAGCCCACCGCCTTCGTGGTGCGCCACACCACCTGCGTGTAGTGGCCGCACATCTTCCCGGCCTTGCACTTGCCGGAGGCGTAGTCGTAGTCGGCGGCTTCATCCGCCCAGCCCTTCACCACCTGCGCGGTGTCCCAGGTGTCCGGCGTCGCGGCGGCCAGGTTCTCACCGAAGGTGCCCCGGTCCGGGTTGTGCTCGAAGCGGCACTCCTTCACGTAGGACTCCGCCTTGCGCGCCGCCTCGTCGGACCAGGTGAGCGCGGGCAGCGCCGGCTTCGGCGTGGGACGCGAGGCCTTTGCCCGCGCCGCGTTGTGCGCGGCCACCATGTCGCGCTTCAGCTCCGCGGCGGACGGCACCGGCTTGCGGGTGCCCTCCGGAGGCGCGGGCGTGGCCGAGGGCGCCTTGCGCGCGGCGGCCCTGGCGGCGGCCTGCTTCGTGGACTCGGACACCGGACGTTGCGCGTTCGCGCTGGAACCACAGCCGAGCAACGGGGCCAGCAGCAACACCGCGAGCCCGCGACGGAACACAGGAAGTGCCATGCGCGGAATCATTCCGCACTGGCCGTTTCCGTGCAGAAGAACCGAACGGAGCAGGCGGCCCCCGGGGTGCCCGAGCGCCTTCCTGCCCTACCCGCCGAGGCCCGGCAGGGGCCCCGTGCCGTCATCCCCGAAGGTCGTCGCGGGCACGCCGAACATGTTGAGCAGGGCGATGTAGAGGTTCGCCAGCGGCTGGCCCTCGTAGCGGATGTGCCGGCCCGGAGCGATGGCGCCCCCCGCGCGGCCCGCGAGCAGGATGGGCAGGTTCTTGTGCTCGTGCATGTTGCCGTCGGCAATCTCACTGGAGAAGTACACGGCGCTGTGGTCCAGCAGCGTGCCGCCCTCCTCCTGCACGCCCTTCATGCGCTGGAGGAGGTACGAGAACTGCTCCACCTCCCACTTGTCGATTTTCACCAGCGCGTCGTAGTTGGCCTGGGCCCGCTGGTGGTGCGAGTACGCGTGGTGTTCGCCGGACAGCCCCAGGAACGAATGCACGCGCTGGCTGCGCGCGTTGCCCAGCATGAAGGTGCACGTGCGGGTCAGGTCGCACTGGAACGCGAGCACGATGAGGTCCAGCATCGCCTTCGTCTTCTCACGCACGTCCTCGCTGTCCGCGGGCGTCACGGCGGCGCCGCACGTGGGGCCCGCGCCGTCCATCGCGTTCACGCGCAGCTCCAGCTCGCGCACGCCGGTGAAGTACTCGTCCAGCTTGCGCTTGTCCGTGGTGCCCAGCTTCCCCTGGAGCGCCTTCGCGTCGTCGCGCACGGCGTCGATGATGCTCAGGCCGTACGCCTTCCGCTTCGCCAGCTCTTCCTGCGTGACGCCCGGGTCGAAGTCCGCGAAGAGCCGGTCGAACGCGGCGCGGGGTTTCGTCTCCTTGGGCACGGGCGAGGACGGCCCTGCCCACGCGATGTTGTTCGCGTACGGGCACGCGTAGCCGGAGTCACAGTTGCCGATGCCCCGGCCCTGGTCGATGCCCAGCTCCAGCGACGGGTAGCGCGTGTGCTTGCCCACCGCGTTCGCCAGCACCTGGTCCATGGAGATGCCAGTGCGGATGTTGGTGCCCTCCGTCTTGCGCGCCTTCACGCAGGAGAGGAACGCGGACGTCGCGGCGGCGTGGTGGCCGTCCCCGTCCGGCCTGCCGGGCAGGTTGTCCACGCCGCTCAGCACCAGCACGTCGCCCTTCACCGGCGCCAGCGACGCGAGCGTGGGCGTCAGGGACCAGTCCGCCCCTTCGCCTCCAGGGGTCCACTTGGGCATGTGGATGCCGCAGGGCGTGTAGAAGGCCACGAAGCGGCGCGGGGCCGGTGCGGCGGCGCGGGCCGTACTCGGGCGCATGACGTCCAGCAGGGGCAGCGCCATCAGCGCGCCCATGCCGCGCAGGAGCGTGCGGCGGGACAGGGCAGGGGTGCGGCTCATGGCTTGGGTTCCTCCGCCTCGCCCCGCCGCTGCAGGAACGCGTCGCTGCGGACGATGGCGAGGATGTAGTCGGTGAGGCGGCCGCCCCGGCCTTCCGCCTGCTGGGAGATGCCGCGCACGGTGCAGCGGTCCTCTTCTTCCGCGCCGCGCCCCAGCGCGTAGGTGAGCAGGTGGCGCGTCATGCACGCGGACAGGTCCGGGTCCTGCTTCACCACCGCGCGCAGCTCCACCACGCCCTGGAACGTCTTGCCGCCGGGCAGCTCCCCGCTGGAGTCCACCACCGCGCCGCCTTCCTCCTTCGTGCGCCAGCGGCCCACCGGGTCGAAGTTCTCCATGCCGAAGCCCAGCGGATCCATCAGCGTGTGACAGCCCGCGCAGCCCGGGTTCGCGCGGTGCTCCGCCATGCGCGCCTTGATGTTCAGCGTGGGGTCCACCGCCGGGGCCAGCCCCCCCGCGTCGGGCGGGGGCGGAGGCGGCGCCTTGCACAACAGCTGCTCCAGCACCCAGACGCCGCGCTTCACCGGCGACGTGCGGTCCGGGTTGGCGGTGACGGTGAGCAGCGCGCCCTTGCCGAAGAGCCCCGCCCGCTCCGGGTGGCCCGTCAGCTCCACGCGCGTCATGGCCTGCGTGCCCGGCTTGGGCAGCCCGTAGTGCGCCGCCAGCCGGTCGTTCACGTAGGTGAAGGGCGCGTCCAGCAGGTCCTTGAGGCGGTGGTCGCCGGTGACGAACTCATGGAAGACGAGCTGTATCTCCTGGCGCATGGCCTCGCGCAGCGGTTCGTCGAAGGCGTAGCGGGACACCGGCTGGGAGAAGTCGAGCGCGCGCGTGTAGAGCCACTGGCCCGCGAAGTTGTCCACCAGCGCGCGGGCCTTGGGGTCCGCCAGCATGCGCAGCACCTGCGCCTCCAGCACCTCCGGCTCGTGCAGGTGGCCACCCTCCGCGGCTTGCAGCAGCGCTTCATCCGGCATGCTGCTCCAGAGGAAGTAGGACAGGCGGCTCGCCAGCTCCAGGTCGCTCACGGCGTGCGGCACGGTGGACGTGGGGGCGGGGTCCAGCTCCACGCGGAAGAGGAAGTGCGGCGACACCAGCACCGAGCGCAGCGCCAGCTTCACGCCCACCTCCGGCGCGTCACCCTGCTGCCGGGCCAGCGCGACGAACGCGACCAGCCGCTCCACCTCTTCGGAGGTGACGGGCCGGCGCCAGGCCCGGCGCGCGAACGTCTTCAGCAGCTCGCGCGCGCACGCTTCCGGCCGGGCGGGGTCGAGCACGCAGGCGCCGAACGCCCCCCGTGCCCACGCGGCCTCCACCAGGGCCTCCGCCGCGTGCGAGTACTTCTCCATCAACAGCGGCGACATGCTCAGCACGTCCGCGTTGTTGTCGAAGCCGAAGCCGTGGTCATCCGGCGGGAAGTCGCTCGCGGGCGAGCCCGTGTCGCCCAGCAGGTCGCGCACGGTGTTGTTGTATTCAGCGCGGTTGAGGCGGTGCAGCGTGACGCGGCCCGGGTCGCGCGACGCCGAGCGGCACTGCGCGTCCTGCGGATCCACGGGCGCGTCCGGCCCCGGAAGCACGCGCGCCTTGGGAGGAGAGTTGTCGCAGCTCGCGGCCAGCACCGCCGCCGCGGCCACCAGGCCCACCCTCCGCCATCTCCGACCGCAGGCCGTCACCGCGTGCACGCCTCCTCCGGGCCGCGAAAGGGCCCCGGTGAGCGCGCTTCAAAGCAAGACCCTCACCAGCGCGGCATGACGGCTGTCTCTTATAAACATCTCCGAGCCCACGAGACATGCGCAGATA
>NZ_RAWK01000368.1 GCF_003612165.1 Corallococcus aberystwythensis
GGGTGGGGCAGGGGGGCGCGGGCGTTGGCATCCGCATTGCTCTAGAAGCCAGGTAACACGGCGGGGTCGCAGCGGGCCGGAAGTACCGCGCGACATCGTCATCCTGGTAGGGGGTTCCATTGGGGAACCCTCGACGCCCATCGTCTCGGCCGGCCCCGAGACGGTGGGCGACTTTTTTGCAGGGTAGGGAGTCCCTACTCCAGCTCGCCCGCGAAGGGCCCCGCCTGCTGCTTCTCCAGCATCCAGGCGCCGTCCCGGAAGATGAACTCCGAGGTGACGGTGTCGGTCTGCTCGGTGGCGGAGGGCATGCGCATCCACTGGATGCGGCTGTGGACGGTGGCGCGGCGGCCGTCGTCGGCCAGCTTCACGTCCTCGATTTCGTAGTCGGTGACGGTGAGGTCGCGCTCGTCGTGGAGCTTGCGGCGCTGGTTCTCGAAGTCCTGGCGCTCCTCGGGGACGAGGAAGTTGGACAGGGCGCGGTAGTTCCTCCAGCGCAGGTTCTTGTGGAAGCCCTCCACGACGGGGCGGAGCTCCTCCAGGTCCGACTTGGGTGGGGTGTGGGCACAGGCCCCACCGAGGACCAGGGCGACCATCAGGGCAGGCAGGCATTTCATGCGCGCGACGCTACCAGCCGCTGGGCGGAACGGACGAGGGCAGTGGTATGGTCCGCGCTCCCCCGCTTAGCGCACCGGAGTCGCGACTCAACATGGCCAAGTCGATGGTGGAGCGTTACGAGCAGCTCCTCCGGCAGGACCCGACCTCTTCCGTCTTCGTGGAGCTGGCGAAGGCGCTGCTGGAGAAGGGAGACGCGGCGCGCACCATCGAGGTGTGTACGCAGGGCATCTCCCACCACCCCACGTCCACCGTGGGGCGGGTGCTGTGGGGCAAGGCCCTCATCCAGCTGGGGCGGCCCGCGGAGGCGATGGAGCAGTTCGACCAGGCCATCGCCATCGAGCGGGACAACCCGTACGCCTACAACCTCATTGGCGACGTGCTGTTGCAGCGCGGGCTGTACCGCTCCGCGCTGCCCATCCTGCGCAAGGCCGTGGCGCTGCAGCCCAACAACGGGCGCGTGAAGCAGTGGTTGGACCAGGCCCAGCAGGCGCTGTCCGGTGGACCGGCGCCCATCTTCGAGGACCTGGGCATCCTGGCGACTCCCGCGGCGGTAGCGCCCGAGGAGGACGAGCCGGAGGCGCCGGGAGCGGAAGTGCCCCCGTCCGCGTTCGAGGCGCGCGCCGCCGCGGCGGCCGGACTTGAGCCGCGCCGTTCCTCCCGGACGGAGACGCCGGCGGGTGGCGTGGATGCGCAGGCGGCCGCCCGGGTCGGATCCGTCGAGGCGCATGGTGGGCCGACCGCTCCTTCCGGAACGCCGGTACCGGAAGACGCGCGTGACGCTGGCAACGTGCAGGCCGGTGGTCCGTCCGCGGGCGGCGAGCAGGGCGCGGTGGATGCGGTGCACGGGGGCCCGTCGGATCCGGGCCAGGAGCCCGGTTCGGAACGCGGCCTCGAGGCACCCGGTGGTGCTCCGGAGATGGGGCCGGATGGCCCGGTGGATCCGGGCCCTGACGCGACTGACGGTGCTCCTCCTGATTCGGGCGAGGGTGCCTCCGCGTCCGCGCAGGCAGGTGGCCGCAAGTCCGGGATGCTGGCGGACCTTCCCGACGCGCCTCCCGCGGATGAACCCTCCGCGTCGCAGGGCGGGGGATTGCTCGGAGACCTTCCTCCTCCGGAGGCGGCGCGCGCTCGCGCGGCAGTGCCGGTGACTCCGGCTCCGATGGCGTCGGCTTCGGGCGGCAAGCGCTCGCTGCTGGACGACATCCCGGACGCGACGGAGCTGGCGGCGGCCTCGGCGCGCAACAAGGCGGCGGCGAACGCGAAGGACACGGAGGCACTCGCGGCGAAGTACGAGCGCGAGATGCACGAGAAGATCGCCAAGGAGCGCGCGAAGCAGTCGCTCATCGAGCGCTATGGCGCGAAGACCGTGGCCCTCTTCGTGGCCCTCATCTTCCTGGGCGCGAGCGCCGGCTTCTTCATCCTCTACCGCTCCCGCCAGGGTGGGCAGACGCTGTCGGAGACGCTGGAGCTCGCGAAGCGCGCCGTGGCGCAGGACACCGGGGCGTCGCTGGACGAGGCGCTGCGGCAGCTGGACCGCGCGCGCGACATGGACGAAGCGAGCCCCGCCGCGTGGGCGCTCGCGGGCTACGCGCACGCGCTGCGCTACCTGGACCACGGCGCCAACGCCGACGACCGCCGGCTGGCGCTGGAGGCGCTGGAGAAGCCGGGCGTGAAGGAGGGTTTCAACGGCCTGGTGCTGGCCACCAACGCGCTCGTCGCGGACGACCGGGGCCGCGAATCCGCGCGCCGTGCGCTGCTCGCCTCGCAGGACGACGTGACGGAGGTACACGCGCTCGCGGGCAGCCTGCTCATCGCCGCCAAGGACGAGAAGAAGGCCCTGGACCGCTTCGACCGCGCGCTCAAGGCGTCGCCGGGCAACGTCCGCGCGCTGGTGGCGCTGGGCGACTACTACCTCACCGCCGAGGACTTCCCGCAGGCGCTGGAGATGTTCAAGCGCGCGCGTGACGTCTCCAAGGAGCACCCGGCCGCCCGCATCGGGATGGCCGAGAGCCGGCTCGCGCTGGAGCAGGACCTGGACGCGGCGTTGGCGGACGTGGCGCCGCTCGCGCAGGAGCCGAAGCTGCCCCCCGCGCTCCAGCCCCGTCAGCAGCTGGTGCACGGCGAAATCCTGTCCGCGCTGGGCAAGTACGACGAGGCGCGCACCATGCTCTCCAAGGGCGCGCAGGGGCCGCTGGCCATGGACTTCCAGCTGGCGCTCGGGGCCGCGGGCCGCGCGGCGGGCAAGCTGGAGGCCGCGCAGCAGGCCTACGAGGCCGCGCTGAAGCTGCAGCCCAAGAGCGAGGCCGCGAAGGAGGGCCTGGGCCGCACGCTGCTGGACCGCGACCGCGAGAAGGAAGCGCTGCAGCGGCTGGAGGCGGACGGTGGCCGCAAGGTGTCGCTGGTGCGGGGCGCGGCGTACGCGCGGCTGGGTGACTGGAAGCGCGCCCGCGTGGAGCTGGGCAAGACGCGCGTGAACGACCGCTATCCGCCGGAGGCCGTCGCGTTTCTCGCGCTGGCGGACGCGAACGAGGGCAACGGCGCCCAGGCGCGCGACGTGCTGGAGAAGGCCCTGGCCAAGAAGCCCCGCACGGACCTGCGCGTGGCGCTGGGACAGGTGTACTGGCGCGAGCGCGCGCTCGACAAGGCACAGGCCCAGTTCGACGAGGCGCTGAAGGACCCCCGCGACTACGAGGGCGCGTGCTCGCTGGGGCGGCTGCTGTTGTCGCGCGGGCTGCCGGACATGGCGCTCAAGCCGCTGACGCAGGCGGTGGAGCGCAACGGTGCGCACGGCGAGGCCCGCGACGCCCTGGGCCGCGCGCTGCTGGCGCTGGGCCGGACGCCGGAGGCGCTGAAGCAGTTCGAGGCGTGGCAGCTGGACAACCCGGGCAGCGCGGCCGCGCAGAAGGGCTTCGCGCTGGCGCTGTACCAGTCCGGCCGCCGCAAGGAGGCGGAGGGCGCGTCGGGCCGCGCGGTGAAGCTGGCGCCGGACGACGCGGAAGGGCAGCGGCTGCGCGCGGCGCTCCTGTTCGCCAACGGCGACGCGAAGGGCGGCTTCTCGGCGCTGGAGCGCGCCAACAAGCTGGACTCCAAGGACCCGAACACGTTCTGCGAAATCGCCCAGGCGTTCCTGCGCCAGGGACAGGTGGAGAGCGCGGACGCGGCCTTCGCGGCGGCGCGGCGTGAAGGGCCGGACGCGACGTGCGGCCGCGTGGGCGAACTGTACGCGCAGCTGCCGGGCGGCGGACGGGGCGCGGCGCGCACGCTGCAGGACTTGGCCGACAAGGCGCCCACCGTCTGGGACAAGGCCTTCGCCCAGGTGACGCTGGCGCGGGTGCTGCTGGGCGCCGGGGCCGTGAAGGAGGCTCGCGCCGCGGCGGACGAGGCCGTGCGGCTTGCCCCCTTCAACGGGCGCGCCTACCTGGCCCTGGGCCTGGTGGCCTTCAAGCAGCGCCAGGAGGCTCCCGCCCGCGAGGCGCTGGCCAAGGCCGTGGAGCTGGAGCCCACGGACGGCCTGGCGCACCTGGCGCTGGCGGACGTGCTGGTGCGCGAGTCCTCGGAGCTGCCCCGGGCGGTGGAGGCCTACGAGGCCTTCCTGAAGCTCGCCGGGGGGGCGCCGGAGGCGAACCGGGTGAAGAAGGCCCTTCCGCTCCTCAAGCGCCGGGCGTCGCGGTAGCGTGGTCGACGTGAGCGAGCAGCGGCCCCCGTCCTCCCCCCTGCTGAAGGTCATGTGGGGCAACGCCTTCCTGCTGTCGGTGCTCTACCTGCTGGCGGGCATCGTCGTGGAGACCCTCCGGCGTCGCTACCCGAAGTACTTCTTCGATCGCCTCTCCATGGCGCTCGACTCGCTGCCGGCGCGGGCGCTGGAGCTGGTGCACGCCATGGAGCCGCTGCGCGCCGCGTACTTCAGCGGCCGCATCACCGACCTGGGCGTGCGCGTCGTCTTCGGCGTCGTCACCGTGGCGGTCATCTTCCTGCTGGCCCTGGTGGTGGGCGCCATCATGGCGGTGCTGCGGTGGGGGCTGATGCGCGCCACCCGCGGCGGCAATCGCCCTCCGCCGGGCGAAGGCTAGCGGCGCGACTTCGCCTTGCGGATGCGCGGGGCCACGGGCGCCGCCTGCGGCTCGTGGCCCGCCGCGCGCGCCATGAGGCAGATCTCCACCACCTTGGGGCCGAAGCGTTCCCAGCGGCTCTCCCCGGTGCCCTTCACCGCGAGGAAGGACTCGCGGTCCACCGGCAGCGCGGCGGCCAGCCCCAGCAGCGTCGCGTCGTTGAAGATGATGAAGGGCGCGATGCCCAGGTCCTTGGCCAGGTCCTTGCGCCAGCGGCGCAGCTCCGTGGACGCAAGCTCGCTGAACTCCATCACCGGCGCCCCGGACGCGGCCGGCGCGGAGCGCGAAACGGAACCGGAGGCCTTGGGCATCATGCTGCCCGCGCACCGGTCGCACGTGCCGCACACCGCCGCCGCGTCCGTCTGCCCGAAGTAGCGCAGGATGAACGCGCGCCGGCACTTCGGCGTGTACGCGTAGTCCGCCATCCGCTTGAGCATCAGCCGGTTGAGCCGCTCCTGCTCGCGCACCCGGGACAGGTCCACCGTCAGCTCGCGGAACGGCACGCGCTCCAGCGCGCGGATGGCGCGCCCCGCGAACGGCCGGCGCACCCGCACCACGCCGGACTTCTCCAGCAGGCCCAGCGCGTGCCGGACGTCGTCCTCCGTCAGCCCCGTGCGCCGCGCGAGGATGGGCAGCTCCGTGGTGGCCTGCCGTCCCACGGGGAAGGTCTCCAGCAGCGAGCGCAACAGCCGCTGCGACTCCACCGCGTGCGGCTGCGCGCTGGCGGCCTTGTCCGTCAGCGTGATGCCGTACTCGCCCTCACCCCGGCCGCCGCGCTCCAGCTTGCCCTCGCGCTCGAAAATCTTCAGGGCGGCGGAGACCTCGAACTCGCTGGCGCCCACCATGCCCGCGAGCACGTGCACGCCCCGGTCGAACTCCTCCACGGCCTGGAGCTGCGCCCAGATGTCCGACAGCACGGCTTCGGACGGGTGGCTGCTCTCGATGAGGCGCTCCTGCGTGTACACGTCCGCGTGGTTGAACAGGAGCACCGCGGTGGCGGGGTTGCCGTCGCGGCCCGCGCGGCCAATCTCCTGGTAGTACGCCTCCACCGCCCGGGGGATGTTGGCGTGCGCGACGAAGCGGATGTCCGGCTTGTCGATGCCCATGCCGAAGGCGTTGGTGGCCACCGCCACCGCCTCCTTCGCGGACATGAAGCCGTCCTGCGCGCGGCGGCGGGCGTCGTCCTCCATGCCCGCGTGGTACAGCACCGCGTTCACCTTGCGCGTGACGAGCGCGGAGTGCATCCCTTCCGCCGCCTTGCGCGTGGAGCAGTAGATGATGCCGCTGCCCCCCTTCGCCGCCAGGCTCGCGCACGCGTCCCGGCGCTCTTCGTCCCCGCTGACGTTCACCACGTCCAGGAAGAGGTTGGGCCGGTCAAACCCCTGGGCGAACACCGCCGGGTCCTTCATCAGGAGCACCCGGACGATGTCCTCGCGCACCTCCGGCGTCGCGGTGGCGGTGAGGGCCACCGTGCGCGGGGGCCGCAGCCGCTTGCGCACCTGTCCCAGGAGCGCGTAGTCCGGCCGGAAGTCGTGGCCCCACTGGGAGATGCAATGCGCCTCGTCCACGGCGAGCAGCTCCACGCCCAGCCCGGACACCAGCTCCAGGAAGCTTCCGCTGCGGAAGCGCTCCGGCGCCACGTAGAGCAGCTTGTACTCGCGGGCGCGCAGCTTGCGCAGGCGGTCCGCCCGCTCCACGTCCGACAGGGACGAGTTGATGTACGTGGCCGCGATGCCCTTCGCGGTGAGCTGCTCCACCTGGTCCTTCATCAGCGCGATGAGCGGCGACACCACCAGCGTGATGCCCGGCAACAGCAGCGCCGGGAGCTGGTAGCAGAGCGACTTGCCCGCGCCCGTGGGCATCACCACCACGGTGTTGCGGCCACTGAGGACGGAGCTGATGACGGGCGCCTGGCCAGGGCGGAACTCCGACAGGCCGAAGTGCCGCACCAGTCCCCGTTGGGCATCTTCGAGGAAGGGCAGGGACTCCGTCATCGCGCGCATGTTCATCATCCTGGGTTGGCCGTCAACGCCAATCCCCTCCGTGGGCACCGGTGCCCCCACCTCACAGCTCGAGCCCCGGAGGAAGGGGAACCGCCAGCGCGGCCCGTTTCCGCGCCACCTCCCGCCGCAGCGCTTCCGTCCGCTCCGGGTCCAGGCGACCGTCCACGACGACATCCCCCTCGCGCACTCCCGGCGGCAGCCGCCAGCGCTCCACCGTGCACGCCTGCCCGCTGCCGGTCCGCACCACCTGGGCCCGCGCGTCCTCCAGCACCTCCACGCGCACGGGACTCGCCCCCAGCGCCAGCAGCGCGCCCGCCCCCATCACCAGCCCTCGCCCGTGCCGCACTTGCGCCGGCCCTCCCGCTCGCTGTCCGGCAGGATGCCCCGCTCCAGCATCGACACGAACGTGCTGTCCCCCACGACGACGTGATCCAACAGCTTCACGCCCAGCAGCCCCGCCGCCCGTGCCAGGTGCTCCGTGAGCCCCACGTCCTGGACGCTGGGCTCCGGGTCGCCGGAAGGGTGGTTGTGCGCGAGCACGATGGCCGTGGCCCGCGCGGAGAGCACCGCCGCGAACACCTCCCGCGGATCCACCGGGCACGCGCTCAGCGTTCCTTCCGCCACCCTCGCGTCGTGCACCAGCACGTTGCGCGGGTTGAAGCACAGCACGTGGAACACCTCGCGCCTGAGCGCCCCCAGCGTGGGGGACAGGTACGCGTGCACCTCCTTCGGCGTGCGCAGCCGGGGCCGCTTCTCCGCGGAGCGCTGCGCGCGCCGCCCCAGCTCCAGCGCCGCCAGCAGCCGGGACGTGCGGGCTGGCCCCACGCCCCGCCGCGCGCACAGCACGCGCGGATCCTCCTGCACCAACGCCTTGAGCCCGCCCCTCGCCACGCCCTCCGC
>NZ_RAWK01000369.1 GCF_003612165.1 Corallococcus aberystwythensis
CGGGCGGGCCGGGGGAGAAGGCGGGCCTGCGCGAGGAGGACATCATCACGTCGGTGGGCGAGCGCGCGGTGGACTCCGCCGGGTCGCTGACGCGCGCGGTGGCGCTGCTCAAGCCGGGCAGCGAGGTGAAGGTGAGCCTCGTCCGCGGCGGCAAGGCGATGGAGGTGCCGGTGAAGCTGGGCACCCGGCCCACGCAGCGCGGTGAAGAGGAGCTGACGCCCCGGGATGCGACGCCCGCGCCCCTGTCGAAGCGGCTGGGCCTGCGGCTGTCGGAGGCGCAGGACGGCAGCGGCGGCGCGCAGGTGGTGGCGGTGGAGTCCGGCAGCGCCGCGGAGCGCGCGGGCCTGGTGCCCGGGATGGTGCTGACGCAGGTGGGTGATCAGAAGGTGTCGGGCGTCGCGGAAGCGGCGCAGGCCCTGACGTCCGCGGAGCCGGGGGCCGCGCTGCTCCTGCGCGCTCGGGTGCCCGGACAGGACGGGGCGATCTTGCGCGCGATTGAAGTGCCGCAGCGATAGGCGGTGACTCTTGTGTTGGCGCGCTTCACCGGCCGGGGTGGAGCGCGCCGTTGTCTTTTCAGCGGGTGCGGGGGCTGATGAGCCCGGCCCGGGTGAGCAGCTCGCGCACGCGCCGGGACAGGGCCACGTGTTCCGGGTTGGCCACGGTGAAGCGCTCCGGGGTCAGGACGATGAGCGTGCCCTTGTCCTCCACGGGTTCGATGCGCACGGGCGCGGGGAGTGGGGGCACGGTGCCGCGCTGCTTGGAGAAGTAGGTCAGCCAGCCGACCCAGGCGTTGGTCTTGTTGTCTGGATCATCCAGCTGCCGATGATGATCGGACATGGCCGCGATCCAGTCTGGTTCGAAAGCGGTCACCATGCCGCGCATCACGGACTCCAGCACGGAGGGGGTCAACACCCGCTCTGCGTTCGGCCCGTCGAATGGGAGGGAGAGGAAGCAGGAGTTGGGGCTGGTCCCGTCGAAGTCTCCGCAGCGAATACGGAGGTCCACACCCTTAGGATCGCTTTCGTTCAGGAACCAGACATGAAAACCAAGGTCCTCGAAAACAACTCGCCCTTCCCGGTTGACACCCCGTCGGAACAGGTCCGTGAGCACGGACACATCGGGCGGCATCAATGACAGCTTCTGCGTGCCCTTTCGGGACCTGATGGATTTGTACCAGCGGGCCAGAAGTGGATCGCACGCGGCCAGGAGTTCGAACAAGACCGCCGCACGATTGGCGCATGCTTCAGGTGTTTCCTTCCGCGCTCCCCAGTAGCCGCCGACAAAGAAGCTATCCGGGTAGGCTTGGGGCTTGGACTCGGTGGTCATGGGGTCCTCTGATTAGCGTGCCGGAGTGTGAATGACTTCGATTCCGTCGATACGCTCGCGATTGAGAAGCTCCTGGATGGCATCGGCTGCCCTCTTCTCCGCGACATGCCATTCGATGCGGACCCCCATGCCTTTGACTCGCTTGGTTTGTCGAAACGCCTGGTCAATGAGTCCTTGTGCGCCTGTATCCTTGAACCAGGGTTTTGGCGCCAAGCCTTCCTCGAACTTGTTCGCGTAGCCGGGTCCCTTGGCATCCAGTAGCACTCCGTCCCGGAACCCGTCGAACTTCAAGTCGCCGACCCAGTAGGCCTCGTCCGCCGAGTGCCCGGAGATCTGCTCCTGGTAGCGCCGGGCCCGGTCGGACATCGACTCCTTCGCGGGCCCCCACTTCCCGGGCTCGTCCGGAGACGGCTTCGCGTTGGCCTTCTGGAGGATGAGAGCCGCTCCAGGTCCTCCGCTCATCACAGCCGCCGCGCGCCCGACTGGCACCGCGACGCGTTCGACGCCCAGCACGCCCTCCGCGGACACGGCGAGCACGGGCACCGTGGCCTCCATGCCCGCCGTTGCTCGCGTCACCGTGCGCGTCGTCGACGAAGCCGTGCCCCACAGCATGATGACGTTCGTGGTCAGCCGCGCCGCTTCGCGAATCTGCTCGCCTTCCGTCATGTACCGGAAGCGCTCCCAGTACGCGGGCGACGACGTGATGAGCGCCGCCACGCCCTCCGGGAGATGGCGCAGGCTCGCGATGCTGTCCGTGGGATGGGACAGGAGCTGTCCCATGCCGTGGTACAGCTCCACGAACGCATCCTCCGCTCCATCCAGTGAGCGGCTGATGACGTCCGCGTCGTCGTACACCTCCGCGAGCGGCCGCCAGTCCGCGGCACGCAGCTGTGCATCGACGTGGCGGAAGACACCGCCCTTGCCGCTGTAGAAACGTCCCAGCTCGAAGTTGCCCGCGCGGAAGGTCCCGTCCTTCCACTGCACGGACGCCACCTTCTGCTGCGTGCGCCCATCCAGCGCCCAGGCCAGGTACCCGTCCGGCCGCAGCACCGCCACCTGCTCCCGGACGAACCGCTCCATCCGTCGCACGAGCTCCGCGCGCGACACCTCGCCGCGCTCCAGCACCTCGCGCAGCAGGAAGCCCGCCGCCATGCGAGGCGGATAGGTGCCGAGCGTCACAGGCTTCTCCATCAGCCGGTTCAGCACCTCCACCGCGTCCTCGGGCGTGAACGGATTGCGGCGGACCGGCAGGTCGTCCAGGTCTTCCAGTCCGGCGCGCAGCAACAGCTTCTCGAACGCGTCCACCTCCAGCAGGCCCAGCTCCACCGCCTGCCGCGTCTGCTCGTCCGGGCTCCCGATGAGCACCGTCCCCGGTGGCATGCGCACCGGAGCGTCATCCCCCACCGTGCCGCCTGCTCCCGCGGACGCGCCCCCATGCAGCGGTGCCGGGGATGCGCTGTGGTAGCGCGCGTAGCCCTGCAACCCCACCGGCAATGAACCGGCGCGTCCCCCCGCGCAGCCCATCAGGCCCGCGACGAGCAACAGGCCTGGCCACACACGATGGAATCCATCCCTGCCACGCAGTGCCTGAATCCCTCTCATGCCTGTTCCTCCCGGTGAGCAGGGCTAGCAGGGAGTCCTGACATCCTTGCCGCGACGCGGTGCGAAATGACGCGGCCGGTGCACGGGCGACCCGCTGGCTTGCTGCCTGCCCCGGATGTCCTGTGTCACGCGGTTCACAGGACGTGGCGCCCGGAAGCCCTCCGGGCATGGGAGGACTTCTGACCGATGCTTCACGCGTCCGTCGAATGACCGGCTCCGGAGGTTCGGAAATCACAGCGGTGCTGGCGTAGAGTGACGGCCGTGCCGCGCTGCCTCACATGCGGGCGGCGTTGGGAGGGCTCTCACGCGCCGTGCCCGCCCGGCGTCCCGCCTCCCATCGCTCCGCCTTCCGATGCCTCGCTCGTCGTGCCCGACGTTCCGGGCTACCGCTGCGAGAAGGTCATCGCGCGCGGTGGCTTCGGCGTGCTCCTGGCCGCGCATCAGCGCCTGGCCGATGGCACCGAGGGCGAACGCCTGGCGCTGAAGCTGGCGCGTCCCGGCATCGCGCTCGCGGAGGCGCAGCTCGCCCGCGAGGCGGAGGCCCTGCGCGTCATCGGGCCGCCCATCGTGCCCGCGCTCCACGCCACCGGCACGCTGCCCGGCGGCCAGCGCTTCGTCGCCATGGAGTTCGTGCCGCTGCCCACGCTGGCGGACTGGCTGGCCCAGGTGTCCGGCCCCCTGTCGCCGCAGGAGTTCGCGCCGCGCGCCAACGCGCTCCTGGAGGCGGTGGCCGTCGTGCACGCGCACGGACTGGTGCACTGCGACCTCAAGCCCGAGCACGTCTTCCTGGACGACGCCCGCCAGCGCGCCCGCGTCTTCGACTTCGGCCTGGTGCAGCGCCCGGCGCCCGGTACACCCGCCGACGACGGCACCCCCGGCGACACGTCCTCCTTCGCCGGCACCGCCGAATACATGGCGCCCGAGCAGTGCGCCGGCCACGCGGCGCTGGACGCGCGCACGGACGTGTACGCGCTGGGCATCATCCTCTACGAGCTCATCACCGGCCGGCCGCCCTTCTTCGGCTCGCTCACGGAGGTGCTGCAGGCGCACCTGTCGCTGCGGCCCCCGCCTCCGTCGGAGTACGCCCCGGTGGCGCCGCCCGTGGAGGAGGTCGTGCTGCGCTGTCTGGCCAAGGAGCCCGCGCGCCGTCCCCGCGACGCCGCCGCCGTGGCCCAGGCCCTGCGCGCGGCGTTGGATCACGCGGGCCAGTCCGCGGTGCAGCCCGCGCCCCGGCTCACCCTCCTGCCCGAGGTGCGCCCCGCCCAGACGCGCCGCTCGGTGGCGGTGCTGTTCACCTCCTCGCGCTCGAACCCCGTGGCGGTGCAGAAGGCCCTGGCCGCCTACGGAGGCCACATGGCCTTCACCGACGGCGAGCGCTTCGCGGGCGTCTTCGACCCCGACGTGGGAGAGAACCCCGTGCGCCGCGCACTGCGCGCCGCGGAGGGCCTGGCCGAGCGGGGACTCGCCCCTTCCGCGCTCGTGGACGTGGCCACCGTCACCGTGCAGCGCCGCCGCGACGGCGCGCCCCGCTACCTGGGCGCCATCTTCGCGCGCGAGGACCGCTACCCCCACGTCGCGGAGCTGCGCGGGCCCCTGCTCTCCCCCGCCGCCGCGGAGGCCGTGCCGGAGGTGCCGTGTCTGCCGGTGCCGGGGCGCTCCGGGCTGATGCGCCCCGCGCCCTCGGGCGCCACGCCCCGGCCGGACGTCACCGTGCTGCAAATGGGCAGCTCCATGCTGATGGGCCGCGACGTGGAGCTGGAACAGCTCCTGGAGAGCGCCCGCTCCGCGGTGTCGGACGCGGCGCCCACCATCGTCACCGTGCGCGGCGACCGGGGCCACGGCAAGAGCCACCTGTCCTCCACGCTGGGCCTGCGGTTGAGGGCCGCGCTGCCGCACGCGCGCGTCTACTCCATGCGCTCGCGCGAGCCCGTGCAGGGCGATCCGGAAGGCACGCTGCGCACGCTCTTGCGCGTGGCGCTGCACGGCTTCGACCGCGACGACACCGACACGCAGGAGGACGGCCGCACCGCCATCCTCGACCGGCTGGGGAACCGGCTGGGCATGGAGCTGTGGCCGGGCGTGGCCGCGACGCTGGGCTGGTACGCGCCGGGCGGGCCGGAGCTGCACAGCTGGGCCGCGGCCCCTGGCGCGCTGCGCTCGCTGGCCCTGCGCGCCACGGGTGAGCTGCTGGCGGCGAGCGCCCGTGAGCGCCCCCTGTGCCTCATCGTGGACGACGCGCACTTCGCGGAGGAGACGGCGCTGGACGCGCTGGAGTACGCGGCGCTCGCGGAGACGAGCGTGCCCCTGTGGGTCTGCGTGCTGGTGCGTCCGGGCTTCGAGCAGAGCCGCCCGGCCTGGGGCGCCCGCGCCGCGCGCCAGCTGGACCTGCCCCTGTCCGGCCTGTCTCCGGGCGACGCGCAGGCCCTGTGCCGCACGCTGCTCAAGCCGGTGGAGAACGTGCCCGCGCAGGCGGTGGAGCGCATCGTCGAGCGCGCGCAGCGCGTGCCCCTGTTCCTGGTGGAGCTGGTGCGCGGCCTCAAGCGTCAGGGGCTGGTGCGGCAGCGCTCACCGGGCGGCAACTGGTACCTCGTCACGGACGAGCTGGACCGCGTGCCGGAGCTGCGGCTGGTGGAGTGGCTGGCGGACCGCGAATTGGGCGCGCTGCCTCCGGCGCTCGCCGCGCATGCCCGGCTGTGCGCGCTCCTGGGCGCGACCTTCACCGCCACCGCGGCGGACGGCGTGGTGCGCGAGCTGGAGCGCGACGGGGCCGCGGCCTGGTTCCCGCTGGACGTGGGGCATGCGACGCGGCGGCTCCTGGACTCGGGGCTGCTGGTGGAGCACCGGCTGGAGGGGCTGAGCTTCCGCAACGAGCTGGTGCGCGAGGCCGTGGTCGCGGGCCTGCCCGCGGAGGAGAAGGCGCGCATCCACAAGGCCGCGTACCGGCACTACTTGAGCCCGGCGGGCGCGCAGGAGCGTCAGCGGCTGGCCCGGCTCGCGCTGCACGCGGCGGCGGCGGGCCTGCGTGACGAGGCGGCGGCGCTGACCATCGACCTGGCGGAGTCCGCGCGCGGCCGTCACGCGTTCCTCGACGCGGAGGCCATGTACACGCGCGCCCTGGAGCTCATCGAGCCCGAGGACGAGCTGCGCGGCCTCACGGCGCTGCGGGGCCGGGGCCTGATGCGCTACCGCATCGGCCGGTACGAGGACTCGCTCACGGACTTCGCCATCGCCAGGGAGCGGGCGCGGGGGCTGGGGGACTCGCGCGCGGAGGTGGAGCTGCTGCTCGACGAGGCGATGGCGCTCGACTGGGTGAACGACTACGCGCGCAGCGAGGCGCGGGCCCAGGAGGCGCAGCAACTGGCGGAGACGGTGACGTCGCCCTACGTGCAGGCGCGGCTGCTGCTGGCGCTGGGCCGCGCGCAGTTCCGCAAGGGCGAGTGGCTGGACGCGCTGATGCCGCTGGAGGCCGCGGCGGAGCGGGCGCGCAAGCTGGGCGACGCGGGCTACGAGACGCTGGTGGTGGCGCTCTTGCTGATGGCGGTCATCCTCCCGAACCTGGGCGACATCGACGGCGCGGAGCGCGTGATGGACGAGGTCATCAGCGCGTGCACGGAGCGCGGCGACCGCTTCCACCTGGGCTCGGCCATCAACAACCGCCGCAACCTGTGGGTGGCGCGCAGGGATTTGACGCACGCGCTGAAGGACCAGGAGCGCTTCATGCAACTGGGGCGCGAATTGGGCGTGGTGGGCTGGGAGTACTTCGCCGAGCACAACATGGGCGAGCTGTACTACCAGGCGGGCGACGTGGAGGCAGCGGCGCCGCACATCGCCCGGGCCATCGTGCTGGAGCGCCGGCACCCGGAGGTGGCGCACCGTCCGTGGGCGCTGCTGCTCCAGGCGCGGGCCATGGCGTGGACGGGCCGGCACGACCGGGCGCGCGACCTGCTGGAGCAGGTGCGCCAGACGATGGCGAACAACCGGCACGGCGTGAACCTGAGTCCTTCAGAAGAAGTGCTCTTCTCCATGGTGGAGCTGTCCGCGCGGGATGCGACGGCGGAGGAGTGGCACGTGCTGCGCGAGCGCTCCGCCCAGGCGTCGGTGGAGCAGGAGCCGCTCGAGGTGCTGGAGATGATGGGGCTCGCGGCCTGGCGCCGGGGCGACTTCGCGGAGGCGATGCTCGCGCTCGGCGAAGCGCTGGCCCGCGCCGCGCACCTGCCGAACCTGATGGAGGACCGCATCCGCCGCTCGCTGGAGCGCGTGCGGGACCTCACGCCCGCGGCGTAGCGCGCGCTTCACCCGCGCGCGCACGGGGCGCTACGCCGAGCGTGAGAGCGCCGTCGTCGCCGCGATGATGAGCCCCATCAGCGACTCGCCCACCAGCGCACCGGAGCCCAGGGAGGGCACGTGCGCGTCCGTCGTCTTCGGCGACCACCTCCGCGCGAGCGCCGCCAGCCCCGCGCCCAGGCACAGCGTCACCGCGAAGTACGCGGGCGTGATGAAGCCGATGCCCATCGCCACCGGCGACGGCAGCCACCGCGCGGCCCGGCCCCTCGCGGCCAGCGTCAGCAGCGCGCCCACCCCGCAGCCCACCAGCGCGCCCCAGCCCGCGTAGGGCGGCAGGCCGGCGAGGCCTCGCACGGACACCTCCGCCACCGCGCGGAACTG
>NZ_RAWK01000036.1 GCF_003612165.1 Corallococcus aberystwythensis
CCCCTGACCCCCAATCCCATCCTTCCCGCAGGGCCTCGCCCGGCATTGCCCATTCATGACGTTCCGACACGACATCCCATGAAACAGCTCGAATCAGCATTGAGACGCCGAGGCCTTTGGCTCTCGGCCAGCCTTCTCATCCTCGGAGGCGCCGCCGCCTTCGCCCTCGGTGGCGGCGAAGCCCTCACGGAACAGGAGATCGACGAGAAGGTAGCCCAGGCCAGCCTCAATCCCATGCCTCCGCTGGGCGGCCCCACCCAGTTCGGTGAGTCGCCGGTAAGCCCCGTCCCCCTTGGCTCCCTCAGGCCCGGTTACTCCCATACCGACCTGAAGCTCGCCGGCGCGTTTGGTGGCGTCTCCCTGGAGCGCACCTATAGCGGCGCCAACAACGCCTGGCGGGAGGGGCGGCCCGCGCACAAGCTGCCCGCCCCGTTCGGCCACTCCTCGGCGCAGGGCTCGCAAACGGGCGCCTCGCTCCAGTGGTGGCACGGCCTCCACAGCTTCATCCTCCTGCGGGTCAACACCAATTCAGACTGTATCGGGGAAGGCCGCGATCAGGTCTGCGAGGACGCCCACTACTGGGACCTCCATGGTGGCCCGGCCGGCACGAAGAAGTCGTTCCGCGCCTGTGAGACGGACTCCTGCTTCGGAAGCAATGAGTCCGAGCAGGTCCTGAAGCTCCAGAAGAAGGGCAACGGCTTCATCGTCCACACCCCGCAGGGCCGCTTCCACTATCGCGACCTCCGGTCGATGTACGTCATCCAGGACCTCCCCTACCGGTCCCAGCAGATCATCTGGAGTGGCGCCTACTATCTCAGCTACATCGAACCGCTCCAATACGACGAGCAGGCATGCGCGGCGGAGGGCAAGGAGGACGCGGGCTCGGATCAGGTCCTCTCCTGCCACCGCCGCGCGGCGCGACTCACCTACGCGCTCCCCGGAGCGGAGTGCACCAGCGCCACCACCACGCCCCTGGGTGCGAACCTCCCCCTGCTGAAGTCTGCCCTGGCGTCCAGTGGCTCCCAGCTGGTCTTCCATTATCAGTCCCTGCCAACGCGCGCGCCGGCCGAGCTGAACGGCCTCACCGAGGAGTGCGTCCTGCGCTCCGTCGACATCGTCGGGCGTGATGGCAGCGTGGAGCAGGATGCGGTCCGCTACACGTACCTGGAGAACAAGGCGGGCCTCCTGTCCCAGGCCCTCTGGCCGGACCGCGCCGGGGGCCCCGTCACGAGCCGGGTGCTGGACTATCTCTATCAGCTGCCCAACGGAGCCCCGGCCTGGGAGGTGCGCGAGGACGGCGTCTCGCTGGTCAAGCAGGTGCTCTCACAAGGCGCGCCGGGCGAACTCTACGTCTCCCAGAGCATCAATCCCTATGAGGCCTATACCGTTTCCGTCGGAGGCAACGGCTGCGCTCCGGGCCACTTCTCGCTCAGCCAGACCTCTCCGTGCGGCGCGGCCCAGACGCAGCGCTTCACCACCCTCGCCCCCCAGGTGGGGGATGGCAGCGGAACCACCGTCACGGCCGTCGACCGCAGCTTCAACATGCTGCTGGCCGGCATGGAGCCGGACGGCGACCAGGGCCCGCTGCTGCGGAACTCCCAGACGTCGGTGCATTGCGAGAGCAACTGTCCCGGCACCGAGCCGGGTGGAGTGCACAGTGCCTGGGGCTGGACCAGCATCCCGCTTTCCCAGCGGGTGGGAGTCATCGAGCTGCCCACCCACACGCTCAACCCCAATGGCAGCTACACCGTCTATCAAGCCCAGGTCTCGACCAATCCGGTCGTGAATGCGGCGGGCTACCTTCCCCCGGCGGAACTCCGGCGGGTGATGTTGGGCGCGGAGCAGCCGGACGGCGGCGCGGCGCTCCAGCAGCGGGAGTACACCTATACCTATGGCTCGGCGGGCGGCCTGGGGCTCTATTACCCGCGAGAGCAGCTCCTGGAGACGGAGACAGCACCCTCCACCTTCAGTGACGAGCTGGCTTCGCTGACGACCACCGAGAAGCGTCTGTACGATCCGGCGACGAACCGGCTCACGGGCATCACCCGCTCCGGGTTCACCTGGAACTTCGCGAGCGGCGCCTGGTATCGGCTGCCCCGGTCGGTGGGCACCTACTACCGCACCCAGGACGTCTGTGGTGCCCCGGGCACCTCGGACCCCCAGGGCCGCGTCCGGACCGTGATGGGGCCTTGCAGCGTGCTCGGAGTCGGGTCTCCCACCTGCAACAATGGAGGGCTCGTCCCCATCACCGTCTACGACTACTGGGCGGAGACGACACCCGACGCTCGCGCGGGCCGAATGAAGGCGAAGCGCGTCTATCCCAACGGCTGTGGCTCAACCCCTGTCGAAACGCGCTTCGACTCCTACGACGCGCGAGGCCGGCTGTTGCGGCAGACGGACCCCAATGGCGTCATCACCGAATATGTCTACGAGGGGGAGCGTCTGGTCCAGACCACCGCCGCCGTGGGCACCGCGCTGCAGAGCACCATCGAATACGGCTATGACGACGCGGCGCACGGCGACTACGTCAAGCACCCTGACGGTCGCTACGAGGTCCTCTGCTTCCGCACGGGAACGACCCCGGGCCAGGGGTGCCGTGGAGGCGTGAAGAGCGCCCTGTTGCAGTGGAAGGCCACCTCCGCCACGCCGGACGGTGCCGTGGCCAGCGAACGGGTTGACTACACGTACTATCTGGGCAAGCTCCGGAGCGAGACGTTCCGCGACGGGCAGGGGCAGATCCGCAGCACGCGCTATTACGAAGGCGATCCGCTGGGGAGGCAGACCTTCGAATCCTGGGGCGCCGCCAATCCTTCGACGCCGGGCCAGGACACCGTCTACGCCCAGACCAGGCTGTTCGACAGCCAGGGCAACCGGGTGGGCCTGGGCCTTCCCTATCAGCCCAGCGCCGCGGCCCCGGCCGCGCTCTGCGCCGGCTTTGATCCGGCCAGCACGCTGCCGGGAGCGCCGCGCCAGCCGAAGAGCCCGCACTGCAAGGCCTTCGCGTACGACCGCCTCAACCGCCTCAACCAGTTCCTCGAGCCCCTGGACACCACCTCCAGCACCGGAGCCGCGGTCAGCACGCGAATCACCTACGACGTGGCGGGCAACGTCCGCACCATTCAGCAGGGGTGCGGCCGGAGCGCGTCCTGCAGCCAGCCCGTCCTGGAGTACAAGCACGACGACTTCGGCAACGTCGTCAAGGTCGTTGCCCCCTGGGCGGATGGAACGCCAGACGCAGCGGGACGCGGGCTCTACCAGTTCAGCTACGACGCGCAGGGGCATGTGGTGCGCAAGCAGACGCCCGCCATGCGCGCCAGCGCCACCGGGCAGTGGCTGGAGTACAGCTATGACGCCCTCGGACGACTGCTCCAGAACGAGTCGGTCCAGTACATCGAGGGCGCCGAGCAGCGCGAGACCCTCTTCTCCTACGTCTATGATCAGCAGGCGCCGTCCGCGTCGCAGTGCCCGGGCAGCAGCGCCAGCCATCCGGCCCTGTCGATGGGCCGGGCCCAGGTGCTGACCGACTCGTTCGGGGACACCTGGTACCAGTACGACGTCCATGGCCGGGTCATCGGGCAGTGGCGGACGCGCGCCAGCGCGGGCACCGCGCCCAGGGTCCAGAGCTGCAACCCGGTGCACGAGCCCACGTCTCCCAATCGCTTCCTCACCTACGACGGCGCGGGGCGGCTGCTTTCGGAAGCCCTCCCGGGCGGCCGGACCATCTCCTATCAGTATCCGGCGCCGGCGACGGGCAGGCCCCATCAGGTCTCCGGGCTGGGCATCACGCTGTGGGACGGAGCGGGCTGGAACCAGACCCAGCCGCTCCTGGAGGACATCCGCTGGGAGCCGTTCGGAGGCATCCGTTCCTACGTGATGGTCGCCTCCCAGGCCCCCTCGGGAGCCAACAAGGCCCGCGTCGAATTCCACACAGGCGGGGCCAACCAGCCACTCGCCCTGTGCAACGGCACCGCGTTCACCGGAGGAACGGACACGTCCGGGCGCTTGGCGGCCCTGACCGTCTCCGGGACGGAAGGTGGCAGCGCGCTGGGCGGCATCTTCAAGCGCGTCTACACCTGGAAGGCGGACCAGGTGCTCCAGGAGGACACCTGCCTGCTGGAGTCAGGCAATGTGGCCCCCAGCTCCATCCGGTACACGGAGAAGAGCAGCGGCCAGCCGGGTTACGACGCCCGGCTCCAGCTGAAAGCAGCGCACCGTCCGGCAGCCTCGTCCCTGTCGGGAGGCTCCTTCACCAGCCGCGCCTATGAGTACGACGCACGCGGCAACCGGACCGTGGCCGTGCAGGACGGTTGGCGGTTCTCGACCGAGTACGGAAACTTCAACGGCAGGGTGGACTGGCTGGGATCGCGCGTCCTGGACGGACAGCAGTGCACGGGCGGACTCTGTGCGCCGCCTTATTCCGTCACCCAGCGCTATGCCCATGACACGGATGGCCGGGTCCAGCAGGTCGCGACCTACAAGAACCTGGGCGACACGGCCGGGACGCCCTTCAACACCCTGACGTTGGATGCGTCCACGACCGGAGCCAACGCGGCGGTCGGGGCGGTCTACCGCCAGGTGACGGACAGCGACGGGCGCATCTACGAGTACTTCTACGATGCCTTCGGGCGCCGGCGGCTCAAACGCTACGCCCTCAGTTCCTCGACGGCGGTTGTCGAGGATGAGTTCTTCTACGACGAGACCCGCCTGCTGGAGGACTGGGGCAACACGAGCCTGGACCCGGCCACCGCGGATGGCGTCCATGACGAATACATCTGGCTGGATAACCGGCCGGTCGCCTTCGTCAAGAGCCGTTTCTACGAGCACCAGTACCGTGAGGAGGACTTCGCCGGGGACTGCCCCCGCAACGGGGAGTCCGCGCCCTGCGGTGTCTACTTCCTGGTCTCGGACGGACTGCGCAAGCCCGTCCTTGCGCTCGACTCGCAGCGGCGCGTGACGGGGGTGGGCGACTACGACCCCTTCGGGCACGTCAATCGCACCACGCTCGTTGCGGCCATTCCCAATCAGGCGCGGCCGAACACCGTGATGGCCTCCATGCAGGCTCCGGCCTCCACGGCGATGACGACCCAGGTCCGCGCACGCTGGGCCTTCCTGGATCTGCGGCGCGGCGGCAAGCTGACATTGACCCGGAGCGACGGCACGGTCGCGACGGATGACAACGGTGTGCCGGCCACCCTCTCCTCCGGCAGCGGGGTACGGCTCAGCACGCCCTGGGCGAACACCGAGGCGGGAGGGACCCTGAATCTCTCCTTCCAGAACCCGTTCCCCAGGCAGGACTCCACCGGCCTGACGGCGAGCTACGAGTACCGGCGATTCCAGTCCGGCGCCGCCCCGGTCTGGACGCCCCTGCGCTACCCCGGGCAGTACCACGACTCGGAAACGGACCTCTTCGAGAACTGGAACCGGTTCTACGACCCGGAGCTGGGCCGATACCTGGGCGCGGACCCCATGCTCGGCTCGTCCCTGTACATCCTGAATGCTGCGCAGCAGGGGCTGGGCGTCAATGCCTACGCCTATGGCAACTCCAACCCGATCGCATTCACTGACCCGACGGGGGAGATCATCCCCCTCATCCTGGTGGGCGTCTGCGTGTCGGGCGTGTGCGAAGCGGCGGCGGCGGCGGCGGTGGCCTCGGTCGCGACCATCGGCGCCATCTACGTGGGTGAGAAGCTCGGGACGGCGATGGCGGAGGCCGCCAAGGAGCCGGCGGCCACCGTTTCGGAAGCCGGGGAAACCGCCGCCACCGACGATGCATCCGTGACCACCGAGGAAGCGCCGGCAGCTGCGCCGGACCTCTCTCCCAGCCGTCCGGCCGTCCCGGGGACGCCCTACAGTCCCGGAGCGGTCAGCACCCGCATCAGCGCGGCAATCGCGCATTACGAAGGCCCGAATGCGAACCTTGACCCTGATAAGAGGAAAGCGGCTGATACCAAGCCGGCCGCCGAGACTCCCAAGGTGGACCCCAAGGCCGCACGAGGGCAGCGGCACAAAACGGGTGAACGCAACGTGAGTTCCAAGGAGGAACATTCCCGTGTCGCCAAAGGAAGCAATGGACAGCCGAGAAGACGATAGGCTTTCGAGGACGTTCCGGCTTCCCTCCAATGAAGGCGACGACCGCCTGGAGGGAACGCTCCTTCGCCCGGTGCGCATCCGTGAAGAGCCATGCCTGGTTCTCGAACTGCGCAGCAAGGGGGACGCGTTCAACCGCGATGGCAGCCCTCCTGACGAGGTGATGGAGGACTACGCGTTCCAGCTGTTCCAGGTGGTCGTGTCACGAGACCGCATGGATGAACTGCTGGGCCACCTGCGCCGCTGGCAGACGGCTCCGGAGGACTTCAGCGTCGACCTGGAACCCGAGGGACATGCAGCCACCTTCACGATGGAGGTCGGGATGCGCGAAGACATGCGCTGCGGACCGGGCAAGCCCGCCTTCACGCTGTACTACTCCAGCGTGAAGAACCGCGTTGAGGTCACGTTCATCGTCGACCCCTCCTGTCTGCAGGAGTGGGCGGATACGCTGGAGAAGGCCCTGGCGACCGTCGTCTCCTGAAGTACGCCGGCCCGCCGGAGGAAACCTGTCTCCGGCGGGCCGCGCCGTCTTTCGCTTCAGTTCGCGGTGAACGTCGTGTCGTTGCGGTACAGCAGCGTCTGGGACCAGTCCGCCGTGTAGACCAGCGTGTCCACGCGGTAGGTGCCCGCGCTCAGCGACGTGGGGAGGGTGAACGCGGACGTGTAGCTCCGCGTCTGGCCCGCCGTGAAGGCCTGGTTCACGTACTGCGCGGACGTCACCAGTGCCGAGTTGGCCGCGTTGCGGATCTCATACTTCAGCACCAGCGTGCGCGCGGTGGGCGACGTCACGGTGCCCGTCACGTTGAAGGACTGGCCGCGCGTCACCGTCGCCGGGCTCACCGAGGCCTTCGTGGTGGACAGCTGTGGGTTCTGGCCCGCGTAGAAGTTCTTGAAGGCCGCCGCGGCGTTGGGGAACTCGGTGACGAAGGTGTTGCCGCCGGTGTTGTCCGCGCTGGACAGCTGGTGGTGGCCGTCCGCCGCCTGGATGTCGAAGTACGAGTGGTAGCCCACGTTGTTCGCCGGGTCGAAGATGAACGCCAGCATCTGCTGCACGTAGTACGTGTCATCCCCGCCGCCGTGCGTGGCCGCGTCGTTGACGCCCCACTCGGGCACGGACAGCCGCTTGTTGTGGGACCGGGCGAAGGTCTTGAACTTCGCCAGCGCCGGACCGAACTGCGCGTTCCACACCGACTGCCACCGCGTGAGCGCGCACGAACCCGCGCAGCCCGCGGGAATCGGGTAGGCGCCGTTCCAGCCCTGGTCGTACATGTCCAGGCCGATGTAGTCGACGTACGCGTCGCCCGGGTACGTGGCGCTCAGGTCCGCGGCGGAGATGTCGTAGTTCGGGTTCCAGTCGAACTCGAAGCCCGCGTTCGGCTGCTGCGTGCGCATGGCCGTCACGATGCGGCGGAAGCACGCGGCGAAGTTCGCCTGCTGGCCGTTGCCCGAGTACCAGGGCATCCAGCTGCCGCTGAACTCCCAGCCCAGCCGGATGATGGTGCCCTGGAGTTCGTAGGCCACCAGGTTGGACGCCAGGTTCTTGAAGCGCTGGTCATACGCACCCGCCGCGCACGACGCGAGGGTGCCCTGGCCGCTGGGGAACATCGCCACCGAGTAGTTGAAGCGCCGCCCCGCCTTCGCCTTCACCCACGTGCGCCACGAGCCCAGCTGCCAGCCCGGGTTCTCGATGTTGCCCCAGGAGTCCTTCGCCTGATGCCCCTGCCCCATCTTCACGTCGAAGCCCAGCCAGGTGGAGTACGCGTTCACCGTGTTGGGCTGTGAGTACACCTCGCCCCGGTACACGCCCGTCAGCGGATCCGCCGCGGCGCTCAGGCCGGCACACAGCGTGGACACCACGGAGGCGGAGACGAACAGGCGCTTGAGGCGCGAATGCATGGAGCGGGCTCCTGGAGGGGGAAAGAAGCTATTTCCGAATCACCAGGAATTACCATTTACGTGTCAATGGAGACCCGGGCCGGTTCGTTGTCCGTGGGAGCCCGCCGGTACGCGCCGGGTCCCACGCCCCAGCGGCGCTTGAAGGCCTTGCTGAAGGCGGGCGCGCTTTCGTAGCCGGCGCGCTCGGCGATGGTGTCCAGGCTGTCGGTGGATTCACGCAGCCAACGCGCGGCGCGGATCATCCGCCAGTTGGCCAGGTAGTGCAGCGGCGTCTCGCCCACCAGCGCGTGGAAGCGCGCGGCGAACCCGGAGCGGGACACGCCCACGGACTGCGCCAGCCGCTCCACCGTCCATGGGGTACCGGGCTGTTCGTGCATCAGCGACAGCGCGTTCCCGATGGCGGGATCCGCCAGCGCCTTCCATCCCGCCTGCCGCGCTCCCGCCAGCGCCGTCTGGGCCCGCAGCGCATGGACGAGCAGCACATCCGCCAGCCGCCCCAGCACCAGCGCGCTGCCCGGTCCCGGCGTGGCGGTCTCCGCGGTGATGAGCTGCACGGTGGCCGCGAGCGAGGGCGTCCCCTGCCCGTCCTGCGTGGACAGCCGGACGATGGAGGGGAAGGCCCGCAGCAGCGGATGCGTGGGGTCCACGCCGAACTGGAAGCAGCCGGTGACCAGCGTGGTGAGCGGCCCTGTTCCACCCAATCGCAGGTGGGGTGGGCGGAACAACCGGGACGGAATGAAGTCACTCGCGGCGGGAGCGCGGCGGCTGCCGTCATCCAGCACGTGCGCGGGCGCTCGGGGCAGCAGCACCACGTCCCCGGCGGACAGGAACACCGGCTTCGCCGTGCCCTCCACCTGGAGGCGCAGGCTTCCGCGCGCCACCACGTAGAAGGACGCGTTGGCCTTGCGGGGCAGGCGCAGCGCCCAGGGAGCCCCCAGCTCGAAGCGGCCGAAGAGCAGCGTCTTGAACCGCAGCGTCTCCAGCACGTCGGAGACCACGTCGGTCTTTTCGTCCGGAGGCATTGGACTCGAAGACAGTTCTTTTGGACGCAGTGACATGGAGCGTCCATAACGGGAGGCCTATTCCTGGTCCATCACCTCTTGCTGGAGGCCGCACATGGACCCCACTCCCCCTGACCTGCTCCGGCTGATGGACGCGCACCTCGCGCTCATCGCCACGGACGTCGAACGCTGGCTCGCCCTGTTCGCGGAGGATGCCGTCGTCGAGTTTCCCTACGCCCCCTCGCTCGGCACGTCCTCGCGGCTGGAGGGCATCGACGCCATCCGCGCCTACTTCGCCCCCATCACCCAGCACTTCCAGGGGCTCACGTTCACGAACGTCCAGCGCTACCCGAGCGTGGATCCAACGACGGGCTGGCTGGAGGTGCACGGCACCGCGACGCTGCAACCCGGGAGCATCCCCTACGCACAGGACTACGTGATGCGGGTGCAGGTGCGGGAGGGCCGCATCGTGCACTACCGCGAATACTGGAACCCGCTGGCCGCGCCCCGGGGCACCTTCGAGTCCTTCACCCGGGAGCAGCCATGACGCGCGTCCTCGTCATCGGAGCGGCCGGCAACACGGGACGTCCCATCGCGGAGGGGCTCACGGCGGAGGGCCTCACGGTGCGCACCGCCACGCGCGGCACGCGACCGCCCGTCAGCGCGGCCGAGCACGTCCGCTTCGACTGGGCGGATCCGTCCACGCATGGGGCCGCGCTGGAAGGCGTGGACCGCATGTATGTCCTGGCCCCCGCGCTGGTGGAGGACCCTTCCGCCCTCATGCTTCCCGTGCTCGAGCGCGCGTTCGCCGGGGGTGTGCGGCGCGTCGTCCTGCTCTCCGCCTCCGCCGTTGCAGAAGGGGGCCCGGGGCTGGGACAGGTGCATCACCTCCTGCGCACGCAGGCGCCGGAGTGGTGCGTCCTCCAGCCATCCTGGTTCATGCAGAACTTCACCGACCCGCGTCACCACTGGGCGGCCGGCCTCCAGCGCGACGGCACGCTGACGACGGCCACGGGCGACGGGCGCGTGGGGTTCGTGGACGCGGCGGACATCGCCGCGGTGGGCGTCCGGGCGCTCGCGGATGACGTGTCCCATGACACCGCGCACGTCATCACCGGGCCCCAGGCGCTGAGCTACGACGACGTCGCGGCCCACCTGTCGCGGGTGTGGAACCGCCCCATCCGGCACGTGCACGCGAGCCCGGAAGAAGCCCGGCGGCACCTGCGGGATGGGGGCATGCCGGACACGTACGCGCGCCTGCTGACGATGCTCGACGGGCTCATCCGCGACGGAGCCGAGGACCGCGTGACGGACACCGTGCTCCGGGTGACCGGGCGGGCGCCGCGCGACTTCGGGTCATTCGTCCGGGCTCACGCCAGCGTCTGGCGTTGAATCCGAACCCTCTCCGGCAAACGCGCCGCCGCCCGGCTGGCGGACGGCGGCGCGGACGGCTCAGGTGCAGGTCTTCGGATAGCTGCTGTTCGGCAGGCAGGTCTTCACCTGTCCGCCGTTGCAGCCGCACCAGTTGGACGTGCACTGGGAATCGCTGGTGCACGCCGTCCAGTTGCCACACTGCTTCGGATACGACGGCCCCGGCAGACACACGCGGCTCGTACCCCCGTTGCAGCCACAGCGGTTGGAGACGCAGTCCGCGTCACCGCTGCACGACGCCCAGTTGGGCTGCAGCTGCGACTCCACACTGCCCATCTCCGTATCCGGCGTCACATCCTCCGACGCCACGTCCACGCCGCCGCACGCCAGCAGCGGCAACACCAACAAGGCCAGGAACAGGCTCTGACGCTTCATCACATCGCCTCCACGCAGGGGTGATGTCCCGGGTTGTTGGGAATGCAGTCCCGGAACACCTGATCCCTACCAAGACCATGAATACGCGTCAAAACCGCTTAATTTGATTTAATTGTACTATCTGTAAATTTCCAGCCATTCAACCAGCCGTGTTGAACCGCCCGCAGGTTCATCACCCCGCGGTCCCATTGTCTGTCCACAGGCGAACGCGCGCGCTCCGTGAAAGCGCACGCCCGCGGATGACACGGTGCGTCCGCCCCGGGACGGCACCGGGCGGAGGCCGCTGGACAGCCGCTTCACCCTTCCGTTGCCCCGGGCGGGCAATGCGCCTATGGGAGGGGCATGGCTGACGTGCCTCTTACCGCAGCGGACTTCCCGCCCCCTTCCGTCGAGGAGTGGCGCCGGCTGGTGGACAAGGACCTCAAGGGCAAGCCCTTCACGGTGCTCCAGTCGCCTCTTGAAGGCGGCCTGTCCCTCCAGCCCCTCTACACGCCCCAGGACGCCCCGGCGCCCTCCGAACCACCCGGCGTCGCGCCCTACGTGCGCGGCACCCAGCCCCTGGGACACACCGAGGGCGGCTGGCTGCTGTGCCAGGAGTACGCGGGCCCGGACCTGGCCGCGACCGCCGACGCGCTCCGCGAGGACCTGGAGCGCGGCACGCAGGGCGTCTGGCTGCTCCTGGACGCGCCCCACGGCCTGGAAGTGAAGGACGAGGCCACGCTGACGCGGCTGCTCGCGCACGTGCCCCTGGACCGCACGCCGGTGCACCTGGAGCCGGCCGCGGACGTGCTCCGCCCCGCTTCCCTGCTGCTGGAGGTGCTGGCGAAGAAGGCCGGCGCCGCGAAGGGGGCCCTGCGCGGCAGCCTGGGCATCGACCCCATCGCGGCGCTCGCGCGCCATGGCGCCGCGAAGGTGGACGTGGCCCGCACGCTGGCGGAGGCCGCGCCCATCGTCACGTCGCTGCTCAAGGACGCGCCGGGCCTGCGCGCGCTGCTGGTGTCGTCGCGCCCCTGGGCGGACGCGGGCGCCACGTCCGTGCACGAGCTGGCGTGGAGCATCGCCACCGGCGTGGAGTACCTGCGCGAGTTGGAGCGCGCGGGCGTGTCCCCGGGAGACGCCGCGCGGTCCATGCAGTTCGCCCTGTCCGTGGGCGGCCAGTTCTTCCCCGAAATCGCCAAGCTGCGCGCGGCGCGGCTGCTCTGGTCCAAGGTCGTCGCCGCTTCGGGTGGCGCGCCGGAGTCGCAGGCCATGGCGCTGCACGCGCGCACCGCCAGCGCCACCAAGACGCGGCGTGACCCGTGGGTGAACATCCTGCGCGGCACCGCGGAGTCCTTCGCCGCCGTCGTCGCGGGCGCGGACAGCGTGAGCACCTCCCCCTTCGACGAGCCCCTGGGCACGCCGGACGAACTGGGCCGGCGCCTCGCGCGCAACACGCAGCTCATCCTGCGCGACGAGTCCAGCCTCAACCGCGTCGCGGACCCCGCGGGCGGCAGCTACTACCTGGAGCAGCTCACCGGCGAGTTCGCCCGCGCGGCCTGGACGGAGCTCCAGCGCATCGAAGCGCTGGGCGGTCTCTCCCGCGCCATCGCGGCGGGCGACGTGGCCCGCGTCCTCACGGAGACGCGCACCGCGCGCGACAAGGCCGTGCGCACGCGCAAGCTCCCCATCGTGGGCGTCAGCGAGTTCCCCCACCTCCACGAAGCCCCCGTGCAGCGCGAGGCCCGTCCGGCCGCGTCCGCGCAGGGTGAAGGTGCCGTCACGCCTCCCCAGCCCGTCCGCGTGGCGGAGGCCTTCGAGTCCCTGCGCGACGCGAGCGACCGCCACCACGCGGCGCACGGCGTCCGTCCCCGCGCCTTCATGGCGAACCTGGGCACCGTGGCGGAGCACACCGCGCGCTCCACGTGGATTTCCAACGTGCTCGCCGTGGGCGGCATCGAGCCCGACGAGCACCACGGCTTCGCGGACGCGAACGCCGCCGCGGAGCTGTTCGCGAAGGCGGGCACGACGCTCGCCGTCCTCTCCGGCCCGGATGCGCTCTATCCGGAGGCCGTGCCTGTCTACGTCGCCGCCCTCAAGGCGAAGGGCGCCCGCACGGTCGCCGTCGCGGGCCGCCCCGGTGAACACGAGGCCGCCTTCCGCGCGGCCGGCGTGGACCTCTTCCTCTACGCGGGGGCGGACCTGTTCCAGCTCCTGAAGACGCTGCACACGCAACTGGGAGTGGCCTGATGCGCCCCACCGTTCCGGACTTCTCCCGCGTCGCCTTCGACGCCCCCGAAACCCAGACGCCCGCGCCGGCTGTCGAGAAGCAGCGCGCGAACGCGAGCCAGGCCACGCGCGCCGCGGAGGCCTGGGACACGCCCGAGGGCATCCCGGTGAAGCCGCTCTACACCCGCGAGGACCTGGAGGGCGTGGCGCACCTGGGCTCGCTGCCGGGCCTGCCTCCGTTCGTGCGCGGCCCCTACTCCACCATGTACGTGCAGCAGCCGTGGACGGTGCGCCAGTACGCAGGCTTCTCCACGGCCGAGGCGTCCAACGCCTTCTACCGCCGCAACCTCGCGGCCGGGCAGAAGGGCCTGTCCATCGCGTTCGACCTGGCCACGCACCGGGGCTACGACAGCGACCACCCGCGCGTCGCGGGTGACGTGGGCATGGCGGGCGTCGCCATCGACTCCATCAAGGACATGCGCATCCTGTTCGACCGCATCCCGCTCGACCAGATGAGCGTGTCGATGACGATGAACGGCGCCGTCCTCCCCGTGCTCGCGCTCTACGTGGTCGCGGCCGAGGAACAGGGCGTGAAGCCCGAGCAGCTCAGCGGGACCATCCAGAACGACATCCTCAAGGAGTTCATGGTCCGCAACACGTACATCTATCCGCCCGGCCCCTCGATGCGGATCATCGGGGACATCTTCAAGTTCACGGCGGAGCGGATGCCGCGCTTCAACAGCATCAGCATCAGCGGCTACCACATGCAGGAGGCCGGCGCGACGCAGGACCTGGAGCTGGGCTACACGCTCGCGGACGGCGTGGAGTACGTGCGCGCGGGCCTCGCCGCCGGCCTGGGCGTGGACGCGTTCGCCCCGCGCCTGTCGTTCTTCTGGGCCATCGGGATGAACTTCTTCATGGAGGTGGCCAAGATGCGCGCGGCCCGCCTCCTGTGGGCCCGCCTCATCAAGGGCTTCAACCCCAAGAGCGACAAGAGCCTGGCGCTGCGCACCCACTGCCAGACGTCCGGCTGGAGCCTCACCGCGCAGGACGTCTACAACAACGTCGTGCGCACCTGCGTGGAGGCCATGGCCGCGACGCAGGGCCACACCCAGAGCCTGCACACCAACTCGCTGGATGAAGCCATCGCGCTGCCCACGGACTTCAGCGCGCGCATCGCTCGCAACACCCAGCTGTACCTCCAGCTGGAGAGCGGCACCACGCGCGTCATCGACCCGTGGGGCGGCAGCTACTACGTGGAGCGCCTCACCCACGAGCTGGCGCAGAAGGCCTGGGGCCACATCCAGGAGGTGGAGGCGCTGGGCGGCATGACCAAGGCCATTGAAGCGGGCCTGCCCAAGCTGCGCATCGAAGAGGCCGCCGCGCGGACGCAGGCGCGCATCGACTCCGGACGCCAGGCCATCATCGGCGTGAACAAGTACCCACCGGAGCGCGCGGACAACATTGAAATCCTCAAGGTGGACAACTCCGCCGTGCGCGAGTCGCAGATTGCCCGCCTGCGCGAGCTGCGCGCGGAGCGCAACGGGGAAGAGGTCCGCCGCCGCCTGGACGCGCTCACCGAGGCGGGCCGGCGCAACGAGGGCAACCTGCTGGCGCTGGCCATCGACGCGGCGCGGGCGAAGGCCACCGTGGGCGAGATCAGCGACGCACTGGAGAAGGTCTACGGGCGCTACGAGGCCACGGTGCGCGGGGTGACGGGCGTGTACTCAGCGGAAGCGGGACAGGCGCAGGGCATCATGGAGGCGCGGGCGAAGGCGGATGACTTCCTGGCGCGCTTCGGCCGCCGGCCGCGCATCCTCATCGCGAAGATGGGCCAGGACGGCCACGACCGCGGGCAGAAGGTCATCGCCACCGCGTTCGCGGACCTGGGCTTCGACGTGGACATCGGGCCGCTGTTCCAGACGCCGGAGGAGTCCGCGCGCCAGGCGGTGGAGAACGACGTGCACGTGGTGGGCGCGTCCTCCCTGGCCGCGGGCCACCTCACGCTGGTGCCGCAGCTCAAGCACGCCCTCAAGGCCCTGGGCCGCGAGGACATCATGGTCGTGGTGGGCGGCGTCATCCCGCCCCAGGACTACGACGCGCTCCGCGCCGCTGGCGCCTCCGCCATCTTCGGCCCGGGCACCGTCATCGCGAAGGCCGCCATCGAGCTGCTCGACAAGCTGGCCGCCGAGCAGGAGGCGGCGTGAAGCTGCTGCCCGCGGACACCTACGTGGACGGCGTGCGCGCGGGCGACAGGGCGGTGCTCGCGCGCGCCATCACGCTGGTGGAGAGCGAGCACCCGCGCCACGCCGGACTCGCGCAGGAGGTGCTGACGAAGCTGCTGCCCCACACCGGCAGGAGCCGCCGCGTGGGCATCAGCGGCGTGCCGGGCGTGGGCAAGAGCACCTTCATCGACGCGCTGGGCATGCACCTGGTGGGAAGCGGCCACAAGGTGGCGGTGCTCGCCATCGACCCGTCCAGCAGCATCACGGGCGGCAGCATCCTGGGCGACAAGACGCGCATGTACCGGCTGGCGCGCGAGACGTCCGCGTACATCCGGCCCAGCCCCTCCAGCGGCACGCTGGGCGGTGTCGCGCGCAAGACGCGGGAGACGCTGCTGCTCTGCGAGGCCGCGGGCTTCGACGTGGTGCTGGTGGAGACGGTGGGCGTGGGCCAGTCCGAGACGGTGGTCGCGGACCTGGTGGACTTCTACCTGGTGCTGATGCTCGCGGGCGCCGGGGACGAACTGCAGGGCATCAAGCGCGGCATCCTCGAAGTCGCGGACATGGTGGCCATCAACAAGGCGGACGGCGACAACCTGCCGCGTGCCACCCGGGCCCGCGCGGAGTACCGCGCCGCCCTGCACCTGATGCGCCCCGGCGCGGAGCCGGTGGTCACCACGTGCAGCGCCATGGAGGGCACCGGCATCGACACGCTGTGGGCCTCCGTGGAGGACGTCGTCGCCAAGCGCGAGGCCTCCGGGGAGCTGCTGCACCGGCGCACCCAGCAGCAGGTGGGCTGGATGTGGGCCATGGTGCACGACGGTCTGCGAGCGGCCTTGCGGGCGCACCCCGAGGTGGCCGCCCTGGTGCCGGTGCTGGAGCAGGCCGTACGCGAAGGACGCGCGACGCCCACCTCCGCCGCACTGCGTGTGTTGGGCGCGTTCCTGCCCCAATCGCAGGCCTGACAGGCCGCGTCGTCCAACGGGCAACGTCTGTCTCAATCGCTTGCCGGGCCTGCACCGCACTCCTAGTGTACGCCCGTGCGACACCCCCAACCGACCACCGCTCCCCAGCCGTACCGGCCCCGCCACCACGTCCGCATCGTCACGGCCGCCAGCCTCTTTGACGGACACGACGCGGCCATCAACGTGATGCGCCGCCTGATGCAGTCCTCCGGCGCGGAGATCATCCACCTGGGCCACAACCGGTCCGTGGCGGAGATCGTCGACTGCGCCATCCAGGAGGACGCCCAGGGCATCGCCCTCACGTCCTACCAGGGCGGCCACGTCGAGTACTTCAAGTACATGATTGATTTGCTGCGCGAGCGCGGCGCGAACATCAAGGTGTTCGGCGGCGGCGGCGGCACCATCCTCCCCACGGAGATCGAGGAGCTGCACCAGTACGGTGTCGCTCGCATCTATTCCCCGGACGACGGCCGCGCCATGGGCCTCCAGGGGATGATTGACGACCTCATCTCCCAATGTGACTTCGAGAAGCGCCCGGCGGACTACAAGGGCCTGTTGAAGCAGCCCCTGCCGCGCGAGCCGGAGCGCATCGCGTCGCTCATCACCATCGCGGAGAACTTCGCGGAGGCCGGAGAGGAGCTGCGCACCGCGCTCCAGGCCGCCAGCGTGGAGGCGCCGCGCGTGCCCGTGCTGGGCATCACCGGCACCGGTGGCGCCGGCAAGTCCAGCCTCGTGGACGAGCTGGTGCGCCGCTTCCTGGCGGACTTCCCGGACAAGACGCTCGCCGTGCTCTCCGTGGATCCGTCCAAGCGCAAGTCCGGCGGCGCGCTGCTGGGCGACCGCATCCGCATGAACGCCATCGACAACCCGCGCGTCTACATGCGCTCGATGGCCACCCGTCAGAGCAACCTGGCCCTGTCCCGGCACGTCGCTCACTCCATTGAAGTCTGCAAGGCGGCGGGCTTCGACCTCATCGTGGTGGAGACCTCCGGCATCGGGCAGTCGGACACGGAGATCACCGAGCACTCGGACGTGGCGCTCTACGTGATGACGGCCGAGTACGGCGCGGCGACGCAGCTCGAGAAGATCGACATGCTCGACTTCGCGGACGTCATCGCCATCAACAAGTTCGACAAGCGCGGGTCGCTGGACGCGCTGCGCGACGTGCGCAAGCAGTGGAAGCGCAACCACAACGCCTTCACCCTGGCCGAGGACGCGGTGCCCGTGTACGGCACCATCGCGTCGCAGTTCAACGACCCGGGCATGAACACGCTCTACCGGGCCCTCATCGACGCGCTGGTGAAGAAGACGGGCGCCACGCTGGACAGCCGCTTCTCCCTCACGCCCGGCATGAGCGAGAAGAAGTGGATCATCCCCCCGGAGCGCACGCGCTACCTGGCGGAGATCGTCGAAGCCTGCGAGTCCTACGACGGCTTCGTGCGCGCCCAGGCCGCCATCGCCCGGCGCATGTACCAGCTGCACGGCACCATCCAGGCCCTGCGCCAGAACGTGGGCAAGAAGAAGCTCGAAATCGTCGAGCCGAAGGACGCCACCGACGTGGTGCAGGTGACAGAGCGCGTGGAGGGCGAACCCGCGTACCTGGGCGACCTGGTGGCGCTGTACCAGGACCTGGAGAGCCGCCTGCATGCGGACTGCCGGCGCCTGCTGGCCGAGTGGCCCGCGACGAAGAAGCGCTACGCCGCGTCCAAGTACCAGTTCCAGGTGCGCGACAAGGTCATCGAGCTGGACCTCATCAGCGAGACGCTGTCGCACCTGCGCGTGCCCAAGATTGCGTTGCCCAAGTATGAGGACTGGGGCGACATCCTGACGTGGCTGCTGCGGGAGAACGCGCCGGGCGCCTTCCCGTTCACCGCGGGCGTCTTCCCGCTCAAGCGCGAGGGCGAGGACCCCGCGCGCATGTTCGCGGGCGAGGGCGGCCCGGAGCGCACCAACAAGCGCTTCCACTACGTGTCGCGCGGCCTGCCGGCGAAGCGCCTGTCCACGGCGTTCGACTCGGTGACGCTGTACGGCGAGGACCCGGACCACCGGCCGGACATCTACGGCAAGGTGGGCAACTCGGGCGTGTCCATCGCGAACGTGGACGACGCGAAGAAGCTCTACTCCGGCTTCGACCTGGCGGACCCGTCCACGTCCGTGTCCATGACCATCAACGGCCCGGCCCCCATGCTGCTGGGCTTCTTCCTCAACGCCGCGGTGGATCAGCAGTGCGAGAAGTGGATCCGCGCCAACGGCAAGGTGGACGAGGTCGAGAAGAAGATTGACGCCCTCTACAAGGAGCGCGGCCTGCCGCGTCCGCGCTACCAGGGCGAACTGCCCCAGGGCAACGACGGGCTGGGGCTGCTGCTGCTGGGCGTGTCCGGGGATGAAGTGCTGCCCGCGGACGTCTACGCGAAGATTCGCGCGTCCACGCTCCAGGCGGTGCGCGGCACGGTGCAGGCGGACATCCTCAAGGAGGACCAGGCGCAGAACACCTGCATCTTCTCCACCGAGTTCGCCCTGCGCGTGATGGGCGACATCCAGCAGTACTTCATCGACCAGAAGGTGCGGAACTTCTACTCGGTGTCCATCAGCGGCTACCACATCGCTGAGGCCGGGGCGAACCCCATCTCCCAGCTGGCCTTCACGCTGGCGAACGGCTTCACCTTCGTCGAGTACTACCTGTCGCGCGGGATGCACATCGACGACTTCGCGCCCAACCTGTCGTTCTTCTTCTCCAACGGCATGGACCCGGAATACGCGGTGCTGGGGCGCGTGGCCCGCCGCATCTGGGCCAAGGCCATCCGGGACAAGTACGGCGGCAACGACCGGTCGCAGAAGCTGAAGTATCACATCCAGACGTCCGGCCGGTCCCTGCACGCGCAGGAGATTGCCTTCAACGACATCCGCACCACGCTGCAGGCGTTGCTGGCGCTCAACGACAACTGCAACTCGTTGCACACGAACGCCTACGACGAGGCCATCACCACGCCCACGGAGGAGAGCGTCCGGCGCGCGCTGGCCATCCAGCTGGTCATCAACAAGGAGTTCGGCCTGTCGAAGAACGAGAACCCCAACCAGGGCTCGTTCATCATCGAGGAGCTGACGGACCTGGTGGAGGCGGCGGTGCTCAACGAGTTCCGCGCCATCTCCGAGCGCGGCGGCGTGCTGGGCGCCATGGAGCGCATGTACCAGCGCTCCAAGATCCAGGAAGAGTCGCTCTACTACGAGATGCAGAAGCACGACGGGACGCTGCCCATCATCGGCGTGAACACCTTCCTGGATCCGAAGGGCTCCCCCACCGTGACGCCGCCGGAAGTCATCCGCGCGACGAAGGATGAGAAGGACTACGCCATCACGTCCCGCGACGCCTTCTGGAAGCGCAACGCGAAGACGGCGCCCGAGGCGCTGGAGGCGGTGCGCCGCGCGGCCCTGGACAACGGCAACGTGTTCGGCGCGCTGATGGACGCCTGCAAGGTGTGCACGCTGGGCCAGCTGTCCCGCGCGTTGTACGAAGTGGGCGGCCAGTACCGGCGCAACATGTGATGCGAGCGCCACGGTCCCGGGCAGGTGTCCCGGGACCGCGGCGCCGGTTCATCAGGGGGCCAGCACGTCGAACTGGCAGGTGGAGTCCCCCAGGACGGTGAACGTGGGGTCCGTCCGCAGGTCGATGCCGTAGGTGCCGGAGCCCTGCGCCGTGAAGGTCTGCACCCAGCGCGCGCCCACGTGCTCGCGCGAGTACGACACCCAGTTGCCCTGCGCGTCGCGGAAGTCCGCGTAGAACTGCACCTGGCCCGGGCTGTCCTTCCAATCACAGGCGAACTGGTAGCGCTGACCGGCGGTGGCCTGGAAGGAGAAGAAGTCGTGGTCGACCGGGTCCAGGATGCGGGCGGACACCGCCTGCGTCGGGCCCGTCAGCGGTGTCGCCGTGGCCAGCGTGTCCCCGTGGTCATCCGCGCCCAGGTCCTCGAATTGGAGGGTGTAGCGCCCTTCCACCCAACGTGTCGGCACGACCGGGGAGGTGTTCACGCTCACGAAGTGCGTGGACTGCGAAGCCTTGAAGGCGGCCCTCGTGCGGTCACCCTGCGGACTGACGAACTCGCCGCCCGGTGCGGCGGTCCGGACCTCGCATGGCCTGTTGCCGTCGAGGGTGCACGACGCCCGGTAGTGGTGACCGGACACGACGCCCAGGGAGAAGACATCCGTATCCGTGAAGGTTTCAAACTTCGCCTGCACGGACGCAGTGCCCGCCGCGAGCGCGGTGGCGGTCTGCATGGAGTCCCCGTGGTCCTCCTTCCCCATGTCCTTCAAGACGCAGGTGTACGGCTGGGTGGAGGTGTTGTCCTTCTGGTCCTTGATGGAGGCATAGAACACACCCCCTGGGGACTTGAAGGCCGTGGCCGCCTGGGTCTCCTCGAAGGTGGTGTTGTCGGTGACGCCGTAGCGCTGTCCGCGAAAGTTGAGGATGGAGAGGTCCCAGTACGGCGTGGGGAAGGTGCACTCGAGTGCGTAGACATTGTCCGCCACGCTCTGGAAGGAGAGCAGGTCCCGCTCTCCCCAGTGCTCACCGCTCCCCGTCAGGACCTGCTCCGAGGGCGTCCAGGGCGTCGCCGTGGCATAGAGGTCCCCGTGGTCGTCCGGGCCCATGTCCACGAGGCGAAAGGTGAAGGGCAACCGGGGGGCCTCCGAGTACTCGGAGAACCACGTCAACTCCAGCGCCTGGACGGCGCCCTCCGTGAACCCGGACCAATGCCACACATCGGGGGTGGCGCTGACGGAGTGGGACAGGACTTTGTACTCGAGCGAATTCCCTGCACCGTCCCGCAGGTCCAGGACGTAGCCCTCATTGCCCGCCTCGACGACGAAGTCGTAGTGGTGCCCGGCCTGGGCCACGAAGGCGAACCGGAGCGGGGTCCCCGCGTCCTCCCAGGGAACGGCGTGGAGCTCCGTCGCGGACGGCGTCAGCAGCGTGTGGCCCTCCGGGATGACAGGCGGCGGTTGTTCCGTCCCGGCGTCGGTCCCCGCATCCGAGCCGGCATCGACGGCGGTGCCCGCGTCGGGCGTGGGGTCATCCTTGGAATCACAGGCGCCCAGCGTGAACAGACAGGCGCCGAGCAGGAAGGCAGACAGGGATTGTTTCATCATGTTCATGGGTGGCGCTCAGGGGGTCAGCGCTTCGAATTGGAAGGTGTAGTCGCCCAGGTTCGCTTCGATGCCCGCGCGGAACTCGACGAAGTAGGTCCCCGTTGCCGGGGCCGTGAAGGTCTGGACCCAGTTCGAACCGACGTGCGTGCGGGGCGCCACCTGGGCGCTGCCCTGCTCAGTGGTGATGAAGGAGAACACCTGCTCCTGTCCCTCCCGCCACGGCGAGCTGAACTGGTAGCGCTGTCCCTCGACGGTCTGGAAGGAGAAGACGTCGTGGTCGTTGAGGACGAAGAAGCGGGCCTGGACGGTTTGCGACAGTCCCTTGAGCGGCGTCGCCGTGTACGTGGAGTCACCGTGGTCATCCGTGCCCAGGTCCTCGAACTGGAGGGTATAGGGGAGCGCCGTCCACCGTGCCGGAACGACGCGGTCCCCCTGCGCCCACACGAAGTGCCGGGACTGCTCCGCCTTGAAGGTCACACTCGGATGCGGGTCTGTCTGGTCGGAGCCGTGCTCCGCGTGGACGTTGCAGGGCGTCGGGCCCTCCAGGGTGCACGACGCCCGGTAGAAGTGCCCGGGCAGGACGCCCAGGTCGAAGACGTCGACGTCCTCGATGTAGTCGAGCTTCCCCTGCGCGGACGTCGTGCCCTGGGGCAGCTGGGTCCCGGTGTTGAACAGGTTTCCGTGGTCCTCCAGGCCCTTGTCCCTCAACACGCAGCTGTACGTCTCTGACGACGGAGCCGGGCGCAGGTCCTGGATGGAGACGAGGTGCAGCCCGCCCTGGGACTTGAAGGCCGTGGCGGCCTGCGTCTGCGCGAACGCGTCGCTGTTCACGACGCTGTAATTCGCCCCCTCGAGGTTGAAGAAGTACAGCTGCCAGTCCTGGGCCGGGAAGGTGCAGTCGATGGCGTAGACATGGTCCGCCACGGTGGCGAAGGACAGCACGTCCCGTTCACCGGAATGCTCGCCCAGGCCCGTCAGGGGCTGCTCCAGGGCGCCCCACGGGGACGCGGTGAGGGGCAGGTCCCCGTGGTCATCCAGGCCCTGGTCCAGGAAGCGGAAGACCCACGCTTCCCCGGCCGCGGAGGGCCCCTGCGAGAGCTCCACGGTGTAGACGGCCCCCTCGGTGAGCCCCGACCAGTGCCAGGTGAAGGGAAAGCCTGGCCGCGGGTCGAACTGGTCCAGCGTGACGCCCGCCGCGTCACGCAGGGTCAGGACGTAGCCCTGCTGCCGCGCCTCCGCGGCGAAGTCATAGTGCCGCCCGGACCGGGCCACGAAGGCGAGCCGCGGCGGCTTCACCGCCCCGTCCCAGGCCAGGGTCTGGCGCTCCGGCGAGGGCGTCAGCAGCGTGTGGCCCTCAGGGATGACGGGCGGCGGTTGCTCGGTGGAACCCGCGTCCGAACCGGCATCGGTCCCGGCGTCCACGCCGGGTCCCGCGTCGGGCGTGGGGTCGTCCTTGGAATCACAGGCGCTCAGCGCGAACAGACAGGCGCCGAGCATGAAGGCAGACAGCGGGCGTTTCAACACGGGCATTGGATGGGCTCCCCCTCAGCAGGACGCCCACCCTATGCCACGTCTGACACCCGGCCAATGCACTATCAGTACGCGCTGGAAGTGGGGCGGATGATGATTTCGCTCACGTCCACGTCCGCGGGCTGGCTGATGGCATACGCGATGGACCGGGCGATGGCCTCCGCGGGGATCGCGCCCTTGCGGAACTCGCGCATGTACTCACGCGACGCGGGGTCGCTGATGCTCTCCGCCAGCTCCGACGTGGTGACGCCCGGGGAAATCACCGTCACGCGGATGTCCGCGCCCACCTCCTGACGCAGGCCTTCCGAGATGGCAATCACCGCGTACTTCGTGGCGCAGTAGACCGCCGCCGTCGGTACCACCGAGTGCCCGCCAATGGAAGACAGGTTGATGAACTGCCCCGACTTCTGACGCTTCATCACCGGCAGCCCCGCCGCGATGCCGTGCAGCACGCCCCGGATGTTCACGTCCACCATCCGGTCCCACTCCTCCACCTTCAGCTCCTCCAGCTTGGACAGCGGCATCACCCCCGCGTTGTTGATGAGCACGTCCAGCCGCCCGAACTCCTTCAGCGTGAAGTCCACGAAGCCCTGCACGTCCTCGCGCTTCGTCACGTCCAGCGCCCGGTAGCGCGCCTCACCGCCCTTCGTCCGCAGTTCGCCCGTCAGCGTCTCCAGCCGGTCCGTCCGGCGCGCGCCCAGCACCACCTTCGCGCCCTGTGCGGCGAGCAGGCGGGCCGTCGCCTCGCCAATGCCGCTGCTCGCGCCCGTGATCGCCACGACCTTGCCCTGGATGTTCGTCGTCATCGCTTTGTGTCCTTTGAAGGCCCGGCGCGGGAAGGGCGCCGGGGATGAACGCACCCTCTCAAGGACCGTGGGAACGGCGGTATCCGGATGCTCGCGGACTCTTGCCCATTCCTGCACGAGCGCCCGTTCCCGGCAGGGGTTAAGACGGGAGTGCATGCCGACCGCCCGTCCCGCCTCCGCCCCAAGCCCGCACCTGTCCGAGCTGGCGGCCCTCCTGGAGCGCCACACGCCCACGGATGGCATCCACCCCACCGCCATCCCCCGCGTGGTGCTCATCCGCGCCTCCCAGCCCACCACGCCGTTGCACGCGCTGCACGAACCCGCGCTGTGCATCGTGGCGCGGGGCCGCAAGCAGGTGATGCTGGGCGAGGAGCTGTATGTCTATGGCCCGGACCAGTGCCTGGTCGCGTCGGTGGGCCTGCCCGTCACGGGGCAGGTGGTGGAGGCCTCGCCCGCCGCGCCCTACCTCTGCTTCCGGCTGGACCTGGAGCCCGGGCAGCTGGGCAGCCTGATGATGGAGGCGGAGCTGGACGCGCCCGGACCCACGGACATGGTCCGGGGCCTGGCGCTGGGGCCGGTGGGCGCGCCGCTCCTGGACGCGACGTCGCGGCTGGTGCGGCTGTTGGACACGCCGCGCGACATCCCGGTGCTCGCGCCGCTCATCATCCGCGAAATCCTCTACCGCCTGCTGTCCGGGGAGAACTCCGAACGGCTGCGGCGCATCGCCGTGGCGGACAGCCGCCGGGAGTCCGTCACCCGCGCCATCCACTGGCTCAAGGAACACTACGCCGCGCCGCTGCGCATTGAACGGCTGGCGCGCGCGGTCCACATGAGCCCGTCCGCGCTCCACCACCACTTCAAGTCCGTCACCGCGATGAGCCCGCTGCAGTACCAGAAGCAGCTGCGGCTCCAGGAGGCCCGCCGTCTGATGCTGGCCCAGGCCATGGACGCGGCGATGGCGGGCCACTCCGTGGGCTACGAGAGCCCGTCCCAGTTCAGCCGCGAGTACAGCCGGATGTTTGGTGCACCACCCTCCCGTGACATCGCGAGGCTGCGGGAGTCCCTGGGCTCCTCCCCGGCGGCGGTGCGCTAACCCCCCAGGGCCGATGGCGGTCCCAGCGCATCGTTTCCACGTTGTGCCCCCTTCCGGGGCCATCGCGCCGGAATGCATGCCCCAGGGGAGGGTCGCGATGTCATCTGGAGAAGGGAGTGATTGGGGGCTGAAGCACGCGGCGGAACAGCTCACCGTGGAGGAGCTGGAGCAGGTGGCCCACGAGGAGCGGTTCCGGGACTCCGCCCTGCCTCCCACGGGCAGCGCCGTGCGGTTCCTGCGCGTGCACCTCATGCGCATCGCGGGGCACCTGGGCGAGCTGCACCTGCCGGACTTCCAGGAGGTGGTGGGAAACGCGCTCCAGGCCGCGGAGGGCCCCACGCCCCTGCTCTTCGTCGCCCAGCTGCGGGAGCGGCTCGCGTTCGAGCGGACCAGCTCGCGGCTCTACGCGGGCCTGCTGATGAAGACCCATGTCCTGGGCAGCTACCCCGGTGGCCCCACGCCGGAGCGGCTGGTGGAGCTGCACAACCAGGAGCTGGACCACCTCAACCTCATCCGCGAGTGCATCTACCGGCTCGGGGTGGACGCCCCCCGGATGATGGCGCAGGGAGACAGCGCGGATCCGAGGACCCATGGGTTGCTCCGGGCCGTGGACGACCCGTGCGCCACGCTCCAGGACGCGCTGCGGGCGGTGCTCATCTCGGAGATCCTCAACAACGCGGGCTGGGCGCTGCTCGTGGACCTGGCCCAGGAGCTGGGACCGCCCGACCTGGTGGATGCCTTCCGCGAGGTCCTGCGCGAAGAGACGCTCCACCTGGAGGAGGTCACCGAATGGGTCGCCAACCTTCCGGACGACATCCGCGTCACCAGCACGCGGAGCTCCACCGGCTGACCGCCCTGGCCGCCGCCACGAGGACGGCAGGCCCCCGTCAGCGGGTCACGGGCCGCCGCCGCGCGACGCGCTCCCGCACGGTGGCGATGAAGCGGGGCTTGTCCGCGCTCCCCTTCACGCCGTCGAAGTCCAGGTCCAGGTTCTCCGCGATGGCCCGGAGGTATTCCAGACAGGGCTCGTCCGCGGGCGTCTTGCCCTCCGCGAACAGCGGGTGACAGATGGGGCAGTAGTTGACCACCCAGACGCGCTCGCCCTCCGGAATCTCCAGCGACACGGGGCTGCCGTCGCTCGCGTCCTCGTCGAACGGCTCGATGCACCAGACGCCCGTGGCGTCGTCGTCGTCCATGAGCAGCTCGCGGTAGTTGAGGCTGGGGACGAACTCCCATTCACCCCAGTCGTAGCCGAAGGGCTGCGTCCGCGTGCGCCGGGCGCGGCCCCGGGCCTCCTCGAAGGACTCGACGTCTTCGGGCGCCTCGTCGGCGGCGAAGAAGAACAGGTCCAGGATGGCCTCATCGTTGCCGATGCCCTCCTCCTCGCACTCCTTGCCGGTCTTCTCACCGCACTCGAACGACGAGGGAGGACCGCAGACGCTGCATCGGTAGTCGTGGACACCCATGGCTTGAGCCTATCAATCCCCGCCGTGCCGCTCAGTCGTCGTCATCGTCACCACCGCCGCCGCCGCCGTCACTCAAGTCGGGTTCGCTGAAGTAGAGCCGGTCCGTGATGTTGAAGGTGCACGTCAGCTCGCCCCCGGTCTCATAGCGATAGACGAACCGGCCCTGGGCCTGGCCATCTCCGTGGACCAGCCGGTCCAACGTCAGCGTTCCCTCCACCGGGACGCCGGTGACGGAGGGAAAGCCCGCCTGCCCCAGGCCGATGAACGCGCCCCACTCGCGGATCCGGGACGTGTCCTCGGCCACCAGCGCGTCTCCCTGGCGCAGGAGCTTCACGGTCCACGGCTCGCCGGCCACCGTGGGCTCTCCCGGCATCTGGATGGTCACCCCGAAGTCCTGGAGGCCGGTGGCGCCTTCCGGCACGTAGGCCAGGTAGAGCTGCGTGCCCTGGGCCCCATCGAAGTGGAAGGACGGGGTCATCAGGGCGTTCTCGCTGATGGGCCACACCACGCTCTGGGCGCCATACGCCCCCCGGCATTCGCCTTCGGGCTTGGGAACGGAATCACAACCGGCGGACAGGGCGCACGCCAGCAGCGGCAGCGCGGTGCGGGACAGGAGTCGAAGCATCCGTCCATCCTAACCAGGGTCCCCACCCCTCTCGTCAGTCCCGCCGCGTCATTCACCGGAGGCTTCGAGGACCTCGAAGGTGCACGTCAGCTGGGCGCCGTCCGCATAGCGGTAGTCGAAGCGCCCCTCCGCGGCCACCGCCGTCACCTCGTCCAGCGTCACCGAGCCCTCCACCGGAACCCCGGGCACGGAGAGATAGCCGGACGCCGCGCCGATGTTGCCCACCCACCGCGACACCAGTGACGGCTCCACGGGCACCAGCTGCCCTTCACGAGGGCGGAGGCTCACGGTGCGGTCCTCCTCCACGCGCGCGCCGTCCACCAGGTGGATGTCCACGCCAAAGCCCTCCAGGACCGGCTCGTCCTCCGGCGTGTAGCTCAGGGCGATGAAGGTGTCCGGCAGCTCGCCCGGCCCGGAGCGGTGCACCAGCGAGGAGCGCTCCTCGATGGGCCAGTGCACCCGCCGCCCCTGATGCGTGCCCGTGCACTCGCCCGAGGCCCTGGGCAGGTTGTCCAGCCAGTAGCAGGACGAGACGCAGAAGCCACAGGCCAGCAGCGGCAGCACGGTGCGCGGAGAGAGGGCCATGGCCCGTATCCTAGCCGCCGGAGCCATGGCCCCGGAGGAGCACGCACGACCCGCCGGGCCGCGTGCCTCCGTATGAGAGGGCATGCGAGCCATGACCCTCCGTCGGACGCGGTATCTGCTGGGCGCCCTGCTGTCGTGGGGCGCCTCCGCCTGCACCGGGACGGACGGGCCCGCGTCGCCGTGCGAGGGCGCGGACTGCGCGGCGTCCGGGCTCGCCCGGGCGTTCGACCAGGGCACGCCGTCCTCGCGGGTGCAGCCGCGCGCGGGCTTCGGTGGGCTCAAGGTGCGGCGGGTCTCCGGACGCACCTTCGTGCTGGAGACGACGCGGGACGCGGAAGGACGGGACACCCGCCGGCTCACCGTGTCCGCGCAGGACGGCACGCAGTCGTGGCGGTTCGACGCCGGGGCCGGCGAACACCTGAGCGACTTCACCGTGCACCCCTCCGGGGAGACCACCCTGGGCGTCGAGCGCACGGACGCGACGGCGGAGGCCTTCGACCTGGTGCGCCTGTCCATAGACGGGCAGGTGCTGTCGCGGCAGCCGCTGCCCGCCCCCGCGACGGTGCCCGGCTCCGACCTGGGAGGCACCCTGCCCTCTCCAGTGTTCCGCATGAAGTCGCCCTGGGTGCATGCCCTCACGGACGGCTGGCTGCGCACGGAGGCGCGCGGCGAGGACGTGGCCGTGGCCTTCCTGTCGCTCGTGGCCATTCCGGAGGGCGGGCCCACGACGCAGGAGCTGGCGTCAGGCCTGATGACGCTCCAGTGGACGGACGGGCGCTACACCGAGCAGTGGACCCGCGTCGTGGACGGAAGCCACTCCACGCAGCCAGCCGCCTGGGCCTACGACGAGTTCCGCTGGCGCGAGGCCCCGCTCCGTCCGCTGCTCGCGGTGGACGTGGACGGACGGCTGGTGGTGGGCCGCACCTGGAACAGCTCGCGCTGCCTGGCCTCCAGCCGCACGTTCAATGACTTCACCTCCGTGCACTGCCGCTCCGGTGACGACGTCACCACGCCGGTGGACACCGAGCGCCAGCCCTTCGCCGTGACGGCCTTCACTCCGGTGGGGACACGCATCGGGACGCACGTCTTCGTCCCCGCCCGGGCGGCGGAGTTCGTCGTCTTCGACATGGCGGTGCGGGAGGGGGACGTAGCGCTCGCGGGCACCGTGGTGACGGAGGGCGCGGATGGCACCCTCGCCTACTACCCGTCCGCTCCGGGGGCGCAGGACCGGATGACGCCCTACGACGGCTACCTGGGCGTGCTGTCGCTCGACTCGGGCGCACTGCGCTTCGAGCACCGCGTGGACACGGGCCGCGCGGACCACTTCTCCGCGCTGCGCTGGACGGACGCGGGGCTTGTCGCCGTGGGCGCCTCCGGATGGGACCGGTGGTACGGCGGGATGAGCATCTCGCGCGGCGCCGGGCCCCTGCTCGCGCTGGCGTCCAGTGATGGCCAGACGGTGCGCACGCAGCGGCCCGGCCCCGAGGGACAGGGCCGCCACTTCCACCTGCTGGGGGTGGACGCGGACGGGGACTCGCTGGTGGCGGTGGGGCTCGCGGAGGCGCCGATGACGCACTCCGGAGATGGCGGTCACCAGGAGGCCATGACCTTCGGCGGGCTCGGCGTGGAGCTGCGCTGAAGGCCGCCCGGGCGCCCGGCTGGAGCGGGGCGCCCGGAATGCACTTCAATTGATGGGCGTCACGTAGCAGAAGTCAGACAGGAAGGGGCAGTCCTGGGCGCAGCTGGAAGGCGTCTCGCCGTCGCAGCACACGGAGTCACCACAGATGGGTCCGAACCGGCAGTCCTGCGGGCAGTTGTAGGTGTTCTCCGTGTTGGGATTGCACACGCTGTCGCCGCAGTAGCCGCCGGGGCTGCCGCAGTCCTGCGGGCAGTTGTAGCTGTTCTCCGTGTTGGGATTGCACACGCTGTCGCCGCAGTAGCCGCCGGGGCTGCCGCAGTCCTGCGGGCAGTTGTAGCTGTTCTCCGCGCTGGGGTCGCAATAGCTGTCACCGCAGACGGCGCAAAGGCCGGCGGCGGACGCGGACGCGAACCCCAGGGGCGTCACGTAGCAGAAGTCCGACAGGAAGGGGCAGTCCTGGGCGCAGCTGGACGGCGTCTCGCCGTCACAACACACGGAGTCGCCACAGATGGGCCCGCTGCCACAGTCCTGCGGGCAGTTGAAGGGGTTCTCCGTGCCGGGGTCGCAGATGAAGTCGCCGCAGGTACCGCACAGGGCCTTCTCCTGCCGCGCCAGCTCGGGCGCGGCGGTCTCCGTGTCCACCGTCCCTCCGCACGCCAGCAGCAGGCCCGACACCAGGGCCAGGAGCCCCATCTTCATTCCGTTCATGGTCCGTGTCCTTGTATTCAACGCTTCCGCCCTAAGCGGGCCTTCGCTTGTTAATACGGAAGGCGGATGACGCTCAAAGCCCCGGAGAGCGCGGCGTAGACTGCCGGGCATGACGACCTCCGCTTCCGACGCCTCGCGGCTCTTGGACCTGCTGTGGGAGCGCTATGCCTCCGAAGTCCCCTTCGCGCGCACCTTCGTGGCGCTGTCCGGGGGACGCTTCCGCAACGACCACGTCGCGTTCCGCACGCTCGCGCGGCCGGAGGGAGGCATCGCCCTGTTCTCCCGCGTGTTCGAGCGGTTCGGGTGGCGGCCGGCCGGCACGTACACGTTCCCGGACGCGCACCTGTCCGCCATCTACCTGTCGCACCCGGAAGGACTGCCGCGCGTCTTCCTGTCCGAATTGAAGTCGGAGGAGCTGTCGCCGCGTGCCCGCGAGCTGCTTGCGGCGCTGCCGGTGGATCCGCCCCCGCCGGAGGATGTGGAGGCGCTGGCGGCGTGGTTCACGGCGCCGCCGCCTCCGGATGAAGGCTCGCTGCTGGAGCTGGAGAAGGAGACGCAGTACGGCGCGTGGCTGCTGGCCTTCGGCCGCAAGGTGAATCACTTCACCGGCGCGGTGGATGACGTGGAGGCGTGGCAGCGGCGCATGCGGGAAGCGGGCGTGCCCATGAAGACAGACATCGAGGGCGCGCCCGGCACGTCGCTCCGGCAGACGGCCACGCACGCGGCTCCGCTGCCCCTGACGCTCCGGGGCGGTGGCACGCGCGCATGGCCGTATGCGTATTTTGAGATTGCCGAGCGCTCGGGAGGGTTCGACGGGTTCCTGGGGCCGCAGGCCCGCGCGCTGTTCGACATGACGAAGCGAGGCTGAGACCCGCCTGTCCGCTCCGGGATGGAGGGGTCCATCCCGGGGGTGGGGCCTTCAGGCACAGCGGCGTCGGGGGACGTGTTGCGAGGGTGGAGCCGCCTCTCCACCTTGCCGCACGACGAACCCACGACAGAGGAGGCACAGCATGCCCATGTTCCGACTTCCATTGACGCTCGCCGCGGCCGCGGCGCTTTGTTTCTCCGCCGGTTGTTCCAAGAAGGGAATGCACAAGGAGGAGTCGAAGCAGCCGATGTCCTCGTCCACCGCGATGTCGGCCTCGGCGGATCAACGCTGCCCCATGTCGGTGCCGGGCACGCAGGTCCAGACGCAGGACACCTCCGACGGCGTGTCGCTCATGTTCACCACGTCCGACCCGTCGCAGGTGGCGGACCTCCAGACGCGTGCCCGGCGGATGTTGAACGAGCAGTCCCAGCGCACCAACGCGCAGACGCCCATGGACCTGGCGCAGGAGGAGGACCTGGGCGACAGCCCCACGGAAATCCAGGACGGCCTTGACGATAGCGGCACCGGCGGCGGCGGCACCCAGGGCATGGCCGGGGCCCCCTCCGTTCTCTCCAAGGCGGTGGCGACGGACACGCCGGAGGGCATCACCATCACCTACTCCGCCCAGAATGAGATGCAGAAGCGCCAGCTCATCGACGAGGTCCACGAGACCGCCCGTCAGCTGAAGGGCGGCCACTGCCCCGGCATGTAGCCACACGCCGGGACGGCGGGGAGAACGCCGTCCCGGTGGAAGGCCCTACCGGCGGAACACCACGGTGAGGTTGTTGCTCGGCATCTCCACCACGCGCTCGCGTTGGAGCCCGTGGCGTTCGGCCTCCGCCGTCACCGCGCCCAGCTCGCGCACGCCCCAGGCCGGGTCGCGCGAGCGGAGCGATTCATCGAAGGCGAGGTTGCCCGGCGCGGTCTGCTTCCCTTCCACGAAGTAGGGCCCGTACAGCACCAGCCGCCCGCCCGGCCGCAGCACCCGCGCCGCGCCCCGCATCAATCCCTGACAGGCCTCCCACGGCGCGATGTGGATCATGTTCACGCAGAGCAGGGCGTCCGCGTGCGCCACCGGCCACGTGTCCGAGCTCGCATCCAGCACGCGGGCGGGCAGCACGTTGGTCAGCCCCTCCTCGGTGCACCACGCGTCAATGCTCTCCAGCGCCGCCGGGTCCCCATCCGTCGGCTGCCAGGTCAGCCCCGGGAAGGCCCGGGCGAAGAAGGCCGCATGCTGGCCCGTGCCGCTCGCCACCTCCAGCAGCGTGCCCTCCGGGGGCAGCACCTCCTGGAGGACGGCGAGGAGCGGTTCGCGGTTGCGGTCGGTGGCGGGGGCGTGACGCTTCATGCCCCCACCCTATCCTCGCGCCATCATCCCCGCCGCCCCGGGGGAAGGCCCTCCCGGCGGAACACCACCGTGAAGTTTTCCATGGGATTCTCCGCCACACGCTCGCACTGGAGCCCGTGGCGGGCGGCCTCCTCGATCACCGCCTCCAACTCGCGCACGCCGTGGGACAGGTCGCGCGAGCGGAGCGATTCGTCGAGGGTACGGTTGCGCGGCGTCTCGACTCCCTCCACGAGGAAGGGCCCGTACAGCACCAGTGGTCCGCCTGGGCGCAGCACCCGCCCCGCGCCCCGCATCAATCCCTGGCAGGCCTCCCACGGAGCTCTGTCGATCATGTACACACAGAGAATGGCGTCCGCGTGCGTGACCGGCCACGTGTCCGAACTCGGATCCAGCAGGGGGGAGGGCAGGATGTTGGCATGCCCCTCCTGCACGCGCCTCGTTTCGATGTCCGCCAGCACCTCCGGGTCCGCACTCGCGAACTGGAGGGTCAGCCCCGGGAAGAAATAGCGGAGGCCGCTGAAGGTCGAGAGCTTGCCTGGGATGCTGTCCACCTCCAGCAGCGTGCCCTCCGAGGGCAGCACCTCCCGGAGGACGTCGCTGAGCAGTCCGCGGTTGCGTTCAATGGCGGGGATATGCCGCTTCATGCCCCCATCCTATCCTCGCGCTATCATCCGCCGCCCCAGCGAGGAGCACCCATCCGGTGAAGAGCAGCACGCGCACACGCATCCTGGGAGGCACCGCGCTGGCCGGCGTGCTCGCCGTGGCCCTCTGGGCGGGCTCCCGCGCCTCCCGTCCCGCGCCCCTGCCCCGGGAACGGACGGAGCCGGAGGCCGTAACCGCGCCCCTGCCCTCCGGCCGCCTGGGCTTCGTGGGCGTCGTCATCAGCGAGAGCGCGGACGTCAGCGCTCCGTTCGACGGCGTCTTGGAGCGGCTCACGGTGCGCCTGGACGACGCGGTGGAGGCGGGCACGGAGCTGGGCCGCCTGGACCCGACGCCCCTCCAGCAGGAGGCCGCCATGGCCGAGGCCCGGCTGGCCGCCGCCCAGGCGGAAGCCGACCGCGCCTCGCTGGAGGCCCAGGCCGCCAGTGAGCTGCTGGAGCGCTACCTGCGCTCCCCCACGGAGACCTTCTCCGAGACGGAGCTGTCCCAGACGCGCTACCAGCAGAAGGCCGCCCAGGTCCGCCACTCCGCCGCGCTGGCCGGCGTCCGCGAGCGGCAGGCCGCGCTCGCCCAGGCCCGGAAGCGGCTGGCGGATACCACCCTGCGCGCCCCCTTCGCGGGCCGCGTGGTGGAGCGCTTCGTGGACGCCGGCGGTCGCGTCCACGGGGGCGCCCCCCTGGTGCGGCTGTTGCGCACGGGGCCGGTGCAGGTGCGCTTCGCCATCCCGGAAGAACAGCTGGGCGAGGTGCGCGCGGGCGCCCCGGTGGGGCTGGAGCTGTCCTCGTCCGGCCGCACCCTGCCAGGTCATGTGGAGCGCATCGCACCGGAAGTGGACGCCGCCTCGCGGATGGTGTTCGCGCTGGCCACCTTCGACGCCCCCGGTGACGTGACCTCCGTCATCGTGGGCACGGCCGCGCGCGTCGTCCCCCGCCCCGTGCAGGCCCGCTAGCTGGCGCCCCCCTCGGGGGCGGACTACGCTTTGCCCCGAGGAGACGCGACCGCCGTGGCAGAGGACGACCGGGCCAGACTGTTCCGCACGGAGGCCCTCGAGCACTACACGCAAGGCTGGGAGCGTGGCGGACTGCTGCGCCTGGCGCCCGCGTGGACGACGCCCGTCTTCTGGGTGCTCCTGGGCGCGTGCGTCTTCGCCCTGCTCTTCAGCGCGGTCGTCCACGTCTCCGAGTACGCGGAAGGCCCCGCCGTCATCCGACTGGAGGGCCGCGTCGACCTGCCCTCGCCCGTGCGGGGCACCGTGGCCTCCGTGGAGGTCCGCAGCGGCCAGCGCGTCGCCGCGGGCCAGGTGCTGGCGCGGCTGGGCGCGCCGCAGGAGCTGGCGGAGCTGGAGCGCTACGAGCGCGAGTTCGAGCTGCTCCTGCGCCGCCGCCTGCGCGACCCGTCCGATGAGGGCGCCCGCCAGTCGCTTTCGTCCCTGCGCGCGCAGCTGGAGCTGGCCCGCGTGCGGCTGGACCAGTGGACCGTGCGCGCCCCGGAGGCGGGCATCGTCAACGACGTGCGCATCCACCGGGGCCAGCACCTGGCGGAAGGCGAGGTCGTCGCATCGCTCGTCAGCGCGGACGCCGCCACGCTGGTGACGGCGCTGCTGCCCGGCGAGTACCGGCCCCTGCTCGTCCCCGGCGGCCCCTTGCGCCTGGAGCTGCGCGGCTTTCCCCACCAGTACCAGGAGCTCACCATCGACGAGGTGGGCGGCGAGGTGGTGGGCCCGCACGAGGTGCAGCGCGCCCTGGGCCCCACCCTGTCCTCCAGCGTGGAGGTGAGCGGCGCGGTGGTGATGGTGCGCGCGCGGCTGGCCTCGCGCGCCTTCGAGGCGGATGGCGCGAACATCCAGTACTTCGACGGGATGCTCGGCCAGGCGGATGCGCGCGTGCGCTCGCGGCCCATCCTCCTCCTGCTCGTCCCCGGCCTGCGCGCGCTCTGGCCCTGAAATCTCCCCATGTCCGCCCCCGAGCCCTCCGCGCCCGAGCCGTCGCCCGAGCCACCCCTGAATCCGTCCGCCGGGCCGGCACCGAAGCCGCCGCCCGGTCCATCCGGAGAGCCCTCCCTGCTGGACCGCTTCCCGGTGCTGCGCCGGCTGGGCCCGCGTCCCACCCAGCGCCGCGTGCCCTTCGTGCAGCAGGTGAGCGTGTCGGAGTGCGGCGCCGCCTGCCTCTCCATGGTGCTGGCCTGGTACGGCCGCGAGGTGCCGCTGGAGGAGGTGCGCGACGTGATGGGCGTGAGCATCAACGGCGTCAGCGCCCTGGACATCCTGGACACCGCGCACCGCTACGGCCTGCGGGGCCGGGGCACGCGCCTGGAACTGGAGGAGCTGGAGTTCCTGCCCACCGGCAGCATCCTGCACTGGGACTTCCGCCACTTCGTCGTCTTCGAGCGGCTGCGCGCGGGCTGGGTGGACATCGTGGATCCGGCCATGGGCCGGCGCTCGCTGCCCCTGGAGCAGTTCCGGCGGCACTTCACCGGCGTGGCGGTGCTGCTGGAGCCGTCCGACACCTTCGAGCCCGCCAAACGCCCGCCGCGCACCGTCTGGCGCTATGCGCACCACCTGCTGACCCAGCGTGCGCTGCTCTTCCGCATCCTCGCCACGTCCGTGATGGTGCAGGTGTTCGCGCTGGGGCCGCCCCTGCTCGTCGGGCTCGTCACCGACCGCGTCATCCCCCGGGGGGACCGGGCGCTCTTGTGGGTGATGGGCGCGGGCTCCGTGGGGCTCCTGCTCTTCCAGTTCCTCACGTCGCTCGTGCGCTCGCACCTGCTGTTGCACCTGCGCACGGAGTTCGACGTGCGGGTGACGCTGGGCTTCCTGGAACACCTGATGGAGCTGCCGTACGTCTTCTTCCAGCAGCGCACCGCGGGCGACCTGAGCAACCGCCTCAACAGCAACTCCATCGTGCGCGAGCTCCTGACGTCAGGCGCGCTGTCGGGCATCCTGGACGGCTCCATGGTGCTGGCGTACCTGGCGGTGCTGCTCGTGGCGAGCCCCGCGCTGTGCGCGCTGGTGGTGGTGCTGGGCCTGCTTCAAATCGCCATCTTCCTGGGCGCGAAGAAGCGCCAGCGCGAGCTCATGTCGCGCAACCTGGAGACGGAGGCGCGCTCGCAGGCGTACCAGATTGAAGTGCTGGCGGGCATGGAGACGCTCAAGGCGACGGGCTGCGAGCCGCGCGCGCTGGAGCACTGGTCCAGCCTCTTCGTGGACGTGCTCAACGTGTCGCTGGAGCGCGGCCGGCTGACGCTGATGACCGAGTCCCTCCTGGGCGTGCTGCGCCTGGGCTCGCCCCTGTTCATCCTCTGCTTCGGCGCGGCGCAGGTGCTGGACGGCAACCTGAGCCTGGGCGCGATGCTGGCGCTCAACTCGCTGGCGCTGGGCCTGTTGGGCCCGCTGTCCAACCTGGTGGCCACGGTCATCCAGTTCCAGCTGCTGGGCACGTACCTGGCGCGCATCAACGACGTGCTGGACACGCCGCGTGAACAGGCCGTGCGCCAGGTGCGCCCCACCCCGCGCCTGAAGGGCGGCATCACGCTGGAGAAGGTGTCGTTCCGCTACACGCGCCAGGGGCCCACCACGCTGGAGGACATCTCCGTGGACATCCGCCCCGGGCAGCTGGTGGCGCTGGTGGGGCGCTCCGGCTCCGGCAAGTCCACGCTGGCGAAGCTGCTCCTGGGCATGTACCGGCCGGACTCCGGCCGCATCCTCTACGACGGGCAGGAGCTGTTCGAGATGGACCTGCGCGACGTGCGCCGCCAGCTGGGCATCGTCATGCAGAGCCCCTACGTGTTCGGCGACAGCGTGCGCGCCAACATCGCGCTCACGGACCCCAGCCTGCCGCTGGACGCCGTGGTGGAGGCCGCGAAGCAGGCGCAGCTGCACGACGAAATCATGGCCATGCCCATGGCCTACGAGTCCCCGCTGGTGGACCAGGGCTCGTCCCTGTCCGGCGGCCAGCGGCAGCGGCTGGCCCTGGCGAGGGCGCTGGTGCGCAAGCCGTCCGTCCTGCTGCTGGACGAGGCCACGAGCGCGCTGGACGCCATCACCGAGGCCCAGGTACAGCGCGCGCTCGCGGACCTGTCCTGCACGCGCATCGTCATCGCCCACCGGCTGAGCACCATCATGGACGCGGACCTCATCCTCACGCTGGACGGCGGCCGGCTGGTGGAGGCGGGCCGCCACGACGAGTTGCTCGCCAACGGAGGGCGCTACGCGCAGCTGGTCGCGGCCCAGCTGCGCTGACGGCGGGGCGCTACCGGCAGACGGCGTCCAGCACGTCCAGCGGCTGGAGCGGGAACGGCGGATGGGGGACCCGCTTCCCCTCGATGAGCTGCTCCAGGAAGCTGGAGCCCCAGGTGTCCCCCACGCCGGGGTCCACCGCGTAGGCGGGGTCCTGCAGGGCCTCGTCCAGGGTGATGAAGCGCACGCCGGCCTTCTCATAGGACGTCAGGAGCGCGTCCAGCGTCTGGGCCTGGAAGGCGCCCGCGTGCAGCAGCAGCACGTGGCGCATGCGGTGGCCGGTGGCCTGCTGCCCCGCGGCGTCCGCCCAGCGCAGGAAGTTCACCGCCGTCTTGCGGAAGCCCTCGCGCAGCGACTCCTGGGCCTTCGTGTTGCCCGCGGCCACGCAGCGCGCGTAGGCGTCGTTCCAGGCCCAGTCCCCGAAGTCGATGGTCACCTGCGCCACGCGATAGCCCCTGGCGAAGAGGTGCTTGCGGATGGTGTCTCGCGAGGGCAGGTCCGTGCCCTCCTGGAGGTAGGGGTAGCGGAACGTCTTCCACGCGCGGCCGTCGTCCGCGGTGCCGGCCAGCTCCGCCAGCAGCGGCTCGTTGCGGTCGATGTCCTTCAGGTACGCATCCAGTCCCACCTCGCGCAGGTTCGCGTGCGACCAGGTGTGGCTGCCCAGCTGGTTGCCCGCCGCGAGCCACGCCTTCAGCACCTCGCGCTCGTCCGGCCGGGACTCCACGTGGTGGCCGTTCACGTAGCCCACCGCGGGCGGCATCTGGTGCTTGCGCAGCGTCGCGTTGAGCGACTCGATGACGGCCATGCGCGACATGCCGGGGATGGCGGGGCCATGGGCCGGCAGGTCGTCGAATGTCACCGCCACCTCGATGGGCGGCCGGGCCCCGGGCGTGGCGGCGGACGGCGTCGCGGCAGGAGTCTGCATGGCGGCTTCCGGAGACGAAGGGGTGGTGGCGCACGCGGCGGCGACCGACAGCGCGGCTGCCGAGGCCAGCCACCGCGCGACACGCGGGAGGACGAGGGAGTGTCGGAACATGGAAACCCAGCCTACCCTGACTCCACCGGAGGGAGCACATCCAGGGCGGCGAGGACGTCCTGTCGCCGGCGGGCCACGAGGAACGCGAGTTGCTCCAGCGCGTTGTAGAGGCGGTACAGCGGCGCGTGGGCCCGCATGCGTGCATCCGACTCCGGGCGCAGTCGCGCGTAGGTCTCCCGCAGCGAAGGGGACGCGATGCCCGCGACCTCCAGGCGCACGAGCTCCGCCTCCGGCGAGCCCCAGCGCAGGTAGGGGTCGAGCATCGCGCTGATGCGCCAGCGTCCGTCCGCATCCGGACACGCGAGCAGGTTGGTGCCAAACGGGTCACCGTGCGTGAGGCACGGCGGGCCCGCATCCGCGAGCAGCGCATCCAGCCGTGCATGCACGGCGGCAATGCGAACATTCGCCTCCGGAGGCAGCAGCGAGGTGCCGCGCACGTCATCCCAGGCGGGCGAGTAGAGGGAGCGGAAGAAGGCCGGCCACGAAGCGAAGCCACCGGGCCCCGCTGAACCGGACACAGGTCCCCAGTCCGTGCCCTGCACGGTGTGGAGCGTGGCGAGCAACTCGCCCAGGTGGGCCATGAGGCCGTCCCACGCCTCTGGCGCACAGCGCTGGCGGGCCTCCAGCAGGCTCACGCCTTCGTGGAAGGCCATGAGCAGCCAACTTCGAGGCGCGTCCGCCGTGCCCACGAGGTGGGCGTACACACGGGGCGCGGGCAGTCCCCGCTGGCGCAGGGCCTCCAGATGCAGGGCCTCGCGGGCGAGGTCCACGTCACACGCCGTGCGCGACACCTTGGCCACCGCGCGCCGGCCATCCGTGGTGATGAGCAGGAGCGCCACGTGGACGACCCCACCCGTCAATTCGCGAACCTCCTCCAGCACCACGTCCGGGCCCAGGCCCTCGGACAGCATCGCCTGCAAGGCCTCCCAGGAAAGAGGTGGAACGGCCAGCGTGTCCATGCGTGCGAGAGCCCTCCGAAGGCGGGGAACCGCGCCCCACATCCAGCATCCCCTGAACCCCGGGCCGCGAGCGGAAGTTCCGCGTTGAAGGTGGCTCAGGCCCGAGCAGGCCGCGCCAGAAGGAGGCGAACACGTCCGGAGCGAAAGCACCGCGCGGGCGGATGCATCCGGGAGGCGCTCCACCCAAGGCGATGGCAATCAAAGCTTCAATCAGGTTGTTCTGGGAGTGAGCGATGAAAGAGTCAGACGGGCACAGCCCATGGGCCCCTTGTCCCGCGGGTGGGTGGGAGCCCTGAGGCGGCCCGCCCTCCTTGGCCATCACCCCGAGGGAATTGGAGGGTGGAGGCTCGGGCGGGAGGCCTGCCTCCGGAGACGAAGCGTCCGGACCTGTCCGTCAGTCGGACAGGTTTCCCAAGACCGCGCCCGGCAAGTCTCTCCCGGTGCCCTCACCCGCAGGTCCGCAGGGGGTAAGCCCCGAGGCGGCAGGCAACCGCGGCGTCCCGCAGTCCGGCGCCACAGGAATGTCCCCGCCATGGGAGGGGGACGCCCCTCCAAGCGCCTCGGTTGTCCTCGGTAGCGGGCGCGAGACGGCCGGGGTCGCCAACCTCAAAGCGCGCCATGTCTCAGACGCATCATCCGGTGTGGCAATTGGCGCGAAGAGGCCCCTCTCCGCAACACAAGAACGTGCCTCGGGAGCATCGCCTTGCGTGGCCACCGCGGCGAGGTGGTGGAGGCCCCGCTCCTCAACGCATGGGAGTGCCTTAGGAGCATCGTCCTGCGCTGTGGCTGGCGCGGTAACGCCGCAGTCATGCACTCCACTCTGGGGGTGGGCCGCATGAGCATCGCCCTCCCTGGCGGCTGACGCGAGACGACCAAGGCCCTGCTCCCCAGCGCGGAGACCTGCATCAAACGCCTCATCCTGCTCGCAGGTTGACGTAGGAACGCAGAGGCCACGCGTCTCACCGCAGGGGCGTGCCTCCAGCGCTTCGTCCTGCTCGGTGACTGACACGAGGGCGCCAAGGCCAACCGTCTCAACGCGGGGTTGTGCTTCATATGCCCCATCCTGCCCGGGGACTGACACGGGGACACCGAGGCCACACGTCTCAACGCAGGGCTGTGCCACATATGCCTCATCCTGCTCGGTGACTGACACGGGGCCGCCGAAGCCACGCGTCTCACCGCAGGGGTGTGCCTCTAACGCTTCGTCCTGCTCGTTGACTGACACGGGGACACCGAGGCCACGCGTCTCACCGCAGTGGCATGCCTCTAACGCTTCGTCCTGCTCGTTGACTGACACAGGGCCGCCGAGGCCACGCGTCTCACCGCAGTGGCATGCCTCTAACGCCTCGTCCTGCTTGGTGACTGACACGGGGGCACCGGGGCCGCGCGTCTCACCGCAGGGGTGTGTCTCGTGCGCATCGTCCTGCGCGGAGTCTGTCGCTGGGGCGTCGACGCTGCCCTCCTGAGCGTGGTGGGCCTCGGGGGCCGCCTGCTCCCGAGGGACAGGAGCGAGTTGGTCGAGCACAAGCTCATCGTACGTCTTCATCAGCGCCGGCAGCTGGTGCTGAAGCGCCTGCACGTCGCGCGCATACAGCGCATCCAACGCGCAGATGACCCACTGGCGCATCGCATCGCCGCCCATGAAGGGCAGCAGCCGGTCCGCGATGCCCCGGAAGGCCCGCTGCAGCGACTGGATGAGGAGCAGGTGCCCGGGCCGTGAAGCCACCTGGGCACAAAGCCGCAGCAACTCGAATTCCAGCTGCGCGCAGCGCTCCTTGGGGTGGTACCAGCGCGCCGCGTCCTGGAGCGCGTAGCAGGTGCTCTCCAGCGGCCCCAGGGCCACGGCGGAGGCATTCGCGCAGCAGTCGGAAAGCAGCTCCACCAGCACCTGCCGCTTGAGGCTGAAGAAGCCCTCCAGCAGCCGCCGGGACTCCTGGGTGCGCGTGTCATGCAGCGCCAGCCCCAGGTTCTCCAGCGTCAGGGACTCGTCCAGCGCCACCGCGCGCGCCTGTCGCCCGGGACGCAGCACCACCAGGCCCCGCGCCGCCAGCCGCCGCAAGGCCTCGCGCACCGTGCCCCGGCATACCCCAAAGCGGCGCGCCATCTTCCGCTCCGAGGCCAACCCCCCATTCCTCGGCAGCCTCCTCTGCGCAATGTCCCGCTCAATCTGCTCCTCCACGTACTCCACCAGCCCCACCCTCACCATTCCCGCCGCCCTCCTCGCCCGATGCTTCGCCCATCCAACCAGACGGGTCTGACATGGACGCGCGGGGCAAGCCTGCTGGGACAGCGCGCCCGGGGCCCGGACGGCGCGAACTGGTCCGACAGTCGGACCAGTTGGGCGACGTCGCTTCCGGCAGGGGGACTCGGCCCATGGCTCCGCCTTGGCATCCGCTCGAGCACACCGCCTCGGCACACCGCTGCGCTTCTCCCAAGTGCATCCTCGCGGAGGGCTTCGGTTCCCAGGATGGATTGGCGCGCTTCTGGCAACTGAATCAGTCGCGGAAGTAGGACGCCTGCTGGAAGCGGAGGCCCGCGAGGATCTGTTCGACGCGCGCGTTGGAGAGCGCCCCGATACGCTCACCCAGCCGGACCTTCTCTACCGAGGACACCTGCGACACGACCACGACGCTCTGTTTCGCCAGGTCGCCCTCCCCCACTTCGAGCAGCACGTTTCCGGGCTCGCTCGCCTTCTTCAGGTTGGAGGTCAGCGCGCAGACGATGACAGTGTGGATGCGGGAGCGGTTGAAGACGTCTTCCTGGAGGACCACGTAGGGGTGGGCAATGGGCGGGACGGAGCCCCGCGCCTCGTCTGGCTCGCACCAGAAGAGGTCGCCTCGGCGGATCGTCTTCGGGCCCGTGCTCATGTGCCGGGTTGTCCCACGCGGCGCCGAAGGGGGGCAATCCTTCCCCTGGTCGCGCGTTGGTTGTAGGCAGGGTTCGCGATCAAGCTCCAAGGGGAATCACCATGCGGTCCGTGTTCCGGGATGGCGAAGGGCACTTGCGCAACGGCTGGAAGGGGCTGGGCTTTCTCTTGCCGACCGTCGCCCTGGTGGGCCTGCTGCTGTGGCTCTGGACGCTGTTGCCCGCGTCCGTGAAGCCTTTCGTGCCCCACTCCTTCCTCGCGTTCCTGGGGGTGCTGCTCGGGACCCTTGGAGCCCTGCGGCTCGAACGCCAGCCGCTGGCGTCGCTCGGCATGTCCGTGGGGCGGGGCACTGGGCGCGACTTCGGCGCGGGTGCCCTGGCCGGCGTGGTCCTGGTGGGGGTCGTGGCCATCTGCGGCTGGGTGGCGGGTGGGTTCCACCTGGAGCACGCCGCGAACGCCCAGGTGGCCGCGGTCGTGAAGGCGGCCTGGCTGATGCTGGGCGTCGGGCTCTTCGAGGAGGCGCTGTTCCACGGCTACCTCTTCCAGCGCGCCATCCGGGGCCTTGGCACCTTCTGGGCGCAGGTCGTCATCTCCCTCCTCTTCTGCCTCGCCCACCCCTTCAACACCCAGATGGAAGTCCCCACGCGCGTCGTGGCGATGCTCACCACCTTCCTCGCGGGCTGGATGCTGGGCCTGTGCTACCTGCGCACGCGGCACCTCGCGCTCCCGGTCGGCGTGCACATGGGGTGGAACTGGTTCCTGGGCCTGATGGGCTTCGGCGTGAGCGGCAAGGAGTCCCACGGCTGGTGGACGCCTGTCTTCCACGGCCGCCCGGAATGGCTCACGGGCGGCGCCTATGGATTGGAAGCGTCCATCTTCTGCGTCGTCGTCCTGAGCGTGGCGCTCATCGCCCTGACGCGCTGGAAGGGGTCGGCCGCGCCGGAGCCGCGGGCAATGCCGCGCCCCGACGAGGCTCCAGCGCTGCACGGATAGGCGCTCACGCCCTCAGCGGGCTGCCCATTCCCTGGCAAGCATCGCGTACTGGAATTCGTCGCCCCAGGCGCCCTTGAAGAAGATGTTCTCGATGAAGTGCCCCTCACGGCGCATGCCCAGACGCGCCAACAGGGCCGCGGCCCCGGTGTTCTTCGCGTCCGTCACGGCGAAGACGCGATGCAGGGACAGGGTGCCAAAGACGTAGCCGAGCAGGGCCTTCACGGCCTCGGTGCCCAGCCCCTGCCCCTGGTGAGGCCTCGACAGCGTGAAGCCAATTTCGCCCAGCCGCGGGTCGTCGACGTCCACCCGCAGGGCGCAGTCCCCGATCAGGGCGTTCGTGTCCTTCAGCGCGATGGCGAACTGGAACCAGCCGGGCTCGCCAGGCTGACGTGCCTGCATGAACTCGATGAGCTGGCGCCCCCGCTGAGCGTCGTAGTCCGTCCAGCTCTGGTACCGCGCCACCTCCGGGTCGTTCCGGTAGGCCACCAGGGGCTCCAGGTCCTCAGGCACCAGCCGCCGCAACACCAGCCTGGGCATCACGACCCTGTCGAACGCAGGCACCGCCATGGCGGGCATCACGTCCACATCCCCGTTCGTTTCATCATCGTGCGCCCACGCTAGCGCATCCGGAGGCGTGGCCTCCTCAATCGCGACGGGGCCCGAAGCGGCGCTACTCGCGCGAGGGCAGCGCGGGCCCCGGGCGCGGCGTGTACACGTTGGCGCTCACGGAGCGCGCCGCCGTGGTGATGCCAATCAGGCTCTCCGCGTGCCCCAGGAAGAAGTAGCCCGTCTCCGGCAGCCGCGAGAGCAGCCCCTGGATGACGCGCGCCCGGGCCTCCGGGCCGAAGTAGATGAGCACGTTGCGGCAGAAGATGATGTCGAACGGCCCCATGGGCCACGTGGCCGGCGCGTGCAGGTTCGCGCGGGCGAAGCGCATGAAGTGGCGCAGCTCCGGGCCCGCCGTCATCAGGCCCTCCTGCGTGCGCACGCCCTTCAGCATGTACTTGCGCAGCAGCACCGGCGGAATGCTCCGGGCCCGCTCCATGCTCCAGAGCCCCTCCTCCGCGCGCTTCACCGCCCAGGTGGACAGGTCCGTGGCGACGACCTCCAGGCTCCAGCCAGAGCCCTTGGGGAACGCCTCCAGGAGTTCCATCGCCAGCGAGTACGGCTCCTCGCCCGTGGAGCAACCGGCGCTCCAGACGCGGATGCTCCGGGGCCTCCGGCCCTGCGCCGCCTGGGCCGCCCACTCCGGGAAGACATGCTCGCGCAGGAGGTCGAAGTGGCGGGGCTCGCGGAAGAAGGACGTCTCGTGGGTGCAGAGGCTGTCCAGCATCCGCACCTTCTCCGCCTCGTTCCCCCGCGCGGTGACGTACGCGTGGTAGGCGGCGAAGGACGGCAGCCCCAGCTCCCGCAGCCGCCGCGACAGCCGGTTCGCCACCAGCGCGTTCTTCGCGGAGGACAGGTGGATGCCGGCCTCCGCCTCCACCAGGTGCTGGAACAGCGCCAGCTCCGAGTGCGACAACGCCGGAGGCAGCACCGACGGCCAGAGGTCCTCCCCGCCACTCATCCCCTCACCCGTTGCCTGACACTTCCGGGGCCGGCGGCGCCGCCAGGGCCTGGGACGGCACGGGAGCCAGGGACTCGTCGGTGGCGGCCGTCAGCCGGAGCAATTCCTCCAGCGACAGGAGCCGGTCCAGGTCCAAGAGCAGGATGAAGGTGTCGTTGTGGCGGCCCATGCCCCGGAGGAACTCCAGCCGCACGCGCGTGCCGAAGGCCGGGGGCGGTTCGATGTCCGCGGGCCCCAGCTCCAGCACCTCGCGCACGGTGTCCGTGAGCAGCCCCAGCACCGTCTGCTGGCCGTCGAGCGCCACCTCCACGATGACGAAGCAGGACCAGCGCGTGATGGGCCGGGGCGGCAGCCCGAACTTCACCGCCAGGTCCACGACGGGCACCACGCTGCCGCGCAGGTTGATGACGCCCTGCACGGCCGCGGGCATCCCCGGCACGCGCGTGACGGGGCGGTGTTCGATGATCTCCCGCACCCGCAGGAGGCCCACGGCGTACTCCTCGCCCGCGAGCATGAAGCTCAGGTAGCTGGACCTGCCGCCACCCGGTTCGATGGATTGACTCATGGTGCGCGCGCCTCCCTAGAACCGCTGGAAGTCATGGGGGGCCGGCGCTTCCGCGCCGTTCTGGAGCCGGGCCAGCGACGCGGGCGTGGACGCGGCGAGCGGCCCCTGCGCCGCCGCATGGAGCCCCCGGGCGGGCGAGGCCGGCAGCCGCTGGGCCATGGGACGATGCTGCTGCGCGGAGTGGGTGTTGAAGCTGAAGCCCTCCACCAGCCGGAAGAAGGTCATCATCTGGAGCAGCGACTCCGCCTGGGTGGCCATCTCCTCCGCGGTGGAGGACAGCTCCTCCGCGGCGGATGCGTTGCGCTGCGTGACTTGATCCACCTGCGTCATGGCGCGGTTCATCTGCGACACGCCGACGGACTGCTCGCGCGAGGCGTTGGTCACCTGCTGCACCAGCTCCGACGTGCGGCGGATGGCGGGCACCAGCTCCGACAGCAGCTGGCCGCTGCGCTCCGCGACCTTCACGCTGGAGGTGGCCAGGCCGCCAATCTCCTTCGCGGCCTTCTGGCTGCGCTCCGCCAGCTTGCGCACCTCCGTGGCGACGACGGAGAAGCCCCGGCCGTGCTCACCGGCGCGCGCCGCCTCCACGGCGGCGTTCAGCGCGAGCAGGTTCGTCTGGTAGGCAATCTCCTCCACGATGGAGATGCGCTCCGCGATGGCGTTCATCGCCTCCACGGTCTCCTTCACCGCGCGGCCGCTCTCCTCCGCGTCGCGGGCGCCCTTGAGGGCCGTCTGCTCCATCTCCCGGCTGTTCTCCGAGTTCTGGCGGATGCTGACGTTGAGCTGCTCCAGGCTGGCGGTGGTCTCCTCCACGGAGGCCGCCTGGGAGCTGGTGCCCTGCGACAGCCCCTGCGCGGCGGACGCCACCTGGAGGGACGCGGACGACAGCGAGCCCGCCGCGCCGCGCACCTCGCTGATGACGCCCGACAGCCGCTGGATCATGTCCCGCATGCTGCCCATCATCCGGCCCGTCTCGTCGCTGCCGCGCGCCTGGATGTTCGCGGTGAGGTCACCCGCCGTCACCTGCGCCGTCACCTGCACGGCCTCCGTGAGCGGCTGCACGATGCTGCGGGTGAGGAAGAAGGACAGCAGGGCCGCGATCAACGCGCCCATGACGCCACCGGTGATGATCACGTTGTACAGGTCCTTCACCATGGCCCCGGTCCGGGCGTTGCGCTCCAGCAGGAGCGCCGTCTCGTCGTCCGCGAGCTTGGTGAGCAGCATCCGGATGCGGTCCGCGGTCTGCTTGCCGCGCGCGGACTGCTCCACCGCCACCAGCTGGGCCAGCTCCCCCCGGCCCGCATTGACCTCGCGGCGCTGGGCGATGAGGGGCTCCAGGTGCTGGTTGATCCACTGCTGCAGCAGGTCGCGGATCTCCTGCTGGCGCTCCTGCTGGCGGTGGTCGCTCTGGGTGAGCTGGCGGAGGCTGTCCAGGTTCTGAGACACGCTCAGCCGGGCCAGGCTGTAGGGCTCCAGGAACTTGTCGTCGCCGGTGATGATGAAGCCGCGCTGCCCTGTCTCCAGGTCGGCCATGTCACCCTCCAGGGTGCGCAGGGCGATCAGCACCCGCTGGCTCTCGGTGTCGCCCTCGGCGATCTTCGCGGTCCTGTCCAGGGTGGTGTACACCATCGTCACCACGCTGATGATGATGGCGACCATCGCGCCGAAGGCGAGCGTCAGCTTCGCCGTGATGCTCAGATTGTTGAACATGGGGACTCCGGTACAGCGGCTGAACGCTACGGCGCCCGGGGGGCGTTCGCGGGGGAAGGGGTTTCCAGG
>NZ_RAWK01000370.1 GCF_003612165.1 Corallococcus aberystwythensis
ACCATCCGCTTCACCATCTGAGACTTGAATGCATCCGTGTACGGCACTGCGTCCTGCCTGCTCTCGCCCCCAAGGCGTGGTCATCCCGGCTATTCAGCCGAGGCGACAACTTCCCTGACACAGGGGGGTACTCCCTCGAAGTCCTTCGACAGCGCGGCGGCCTCCCCACTTCTTCCGGTGCCCTTCTGTGCTGTGCCCGGGCGTTCACGGCTTGCCTCCGCCAATAGCGCCTGGGCCTTCGCCGGGTTGCCACGGGCTTCGTTCAGCGCCAGTACTCCCGCTTCTCCCCACTCGGCCGCGAGGAGGGCGCCTTCCCGGCTTGCTCGGAGCTGACGCAACAGCTCCCGCGTGGCGTTCACTCCGAGCTCGTCTTCAAGACGCTCCACCGCGGCCTTGAGCGCCTCGATGTCGAGAGCGGGCCGGCCTTCTCGCAGCGCCCGCGCGCCTTTGCCTCCCGCGTACAGCGCCACCATGAGCGCGGCGGGTGCCAGCTCCCGCGTGGCCTGTTCGTACCGGCCTTCCGCCAGGGACGACGCGCCCTGCGCGGTCCCCGCGACCAGGTGGAAGAAGCCCATCGGGACACCGAACGTCAGGTGATCGAAGCCACCCAGCACCACGTTGCCCGGTGAGAGGTGCCCGGCCATTACCGCCCGCTCCACACTGTCGAGCGCGTCCTGGTACGGCGGTGGCAACTGCGCACGCTTCGCTGAGAACTCCACGTAGCGGGCGCCCGCGCTCACGTCCGTGCTGGAGAGCGCGTCCCGCCCCGCTCGTCCCAGGCCCCGCAGGACGTCACCGGCCCGCTCCTCCCGCTCCGGATACGCCGTGACCTTCAAGCCCCTGCGCAGCAGTTCTTCGCGCGCCGCGGGCATTCCTCCCAGCGTCTCCCCGAACTGCTTGTCCCGGGCCAGACGCTGAAGCAGCTCGCGCAGCTCGTCATCGAAGGTGGTGTGAAGGATGAAGAGGGCGAACACCTCTGCGCGGTGCGGGCCGTACTGCTCGACCGCGCTGACGAGGAAGGCCGCGCGCTTACCCTGAAGGATGGCGGAGGCCTTCGCGTCCAGCGGGCCCAGTGCTCCCAGCCGGACGGCATCCCAAGCATCGAGGGACTCCACCAGCCGGGGCATGTCCACCCCTCGCTGCATGGCCACGAAGGCCGCCGGTGAAGCACAGGCCAGGAAGGGCGCGAGGCGCTGCTCGCTTCGGTCCAGTTCGGGCCAACCCGGCGGCAGGACCCGACCGCCGCAGCCCCGTCCCCTGTCCGCCTGGGGCTCAGCAGGGCGCTTCCGGGCAGCTCCACCCCAGGGACTCCAGGCGGAGCGCGCCGCCGGGGTGCCGTAGGCCCATGCACCCCCGTGGGATGGAGACGAAGCACAGCCCGCGATGAGCAGGGCCATGCACGCCAGCACCGCCCACCGCTGCACGAGGAATCGCCATGGCCGTGTCAGGGCCGATGACGATCCCCCAAGCTCCTTCCACGCGCTACGAACGCCGTGGCTCAGTCGAGCCCCTCGTAGGATGCATACGCGGTGAGGATGCCCGACCACTGTGCCGTCCACGTGTCGTAGACCTGCACCCGCTGGCTCAGCGTCTGGTAGCGGGAGATGGTGCGAAGGCAGATGTTGCCCTCATCCAGGGTGTACCCGGTCGACTCGCAGGTTCCATCCAGGTACTGCACGACATAGCGGCCCCCGGATTGATCAATCCCCTGGACCCCAAAGACAACCTGCGTCGTGTAGGGACTGCCCATGGCAAAGCAGGAACCGGCCGAAAGGACATCCCAGGCGAACGTGTCCACGTAGCAGGCCGCGACCGCATCGCCCGCCCCCAGGGACTGGATGCCTTCAGGCTCGGACGGCCGGGACTCCTCGGCCCATGCAACGGATGACAGCGACATCGCGGCGACGGCGGTGACTCCTGCAAGCAGACGGCGCATGGCACCTCTCCTGTGAAGGGAACCGAGAGGCTAGCGATGGAGCCAATGGCAATCAATGCGAGGCCAATCGCTATTCGACGCCTTGGTGCAAAGTTCGCGGCTTGCTGGATGCCAGGGTGTCTGGTTACTGCCAGCGCGGGTGGACCCCGTTACGGCACGGTGGCGGGATCCGCGAAGCGCGGGTCGTTCAGGAAAGCGGTGTCCGTGAGCGACTCCAGGAACGCGATGACGTCCGCCTTTTCGTCGGGCGTCAGCTCGAAGCCTCGCACGAAGGCGCTCTGCAGGGGACTGGCCTGTCCTCCGTTCGCGGCCCTCGCGCGGCCTCCCGCCGCGTAGTGGTCCAACACTTCGGAGAGCGTCTCCATGCTGCCGTCGTGCATGTACGGGCCGGTGACGGCGACGTTGCGCAGGGACGGTGCGCGGAAGCGCCCCATGTCGGCCGGCCGGCCGGTCAGCTCGATGACGCCTGTGTCCCCGGCCGGGTACGCGCCCTGGCCGTCCTCGTTGTAGAGGCCCGTGTTGTGGAACGGGAGGATGGGCTCTGGCGTGGCTTCGTGCGCCGTGGCGTCCTGGAAGTTGAAGCCGGAGTGGCAGTGGTCGCACTCCATGCGTTCGGACAGGAACAGCTGCAGGCCCCGCTTCGCCGCCGGACTCAGCGCGGCCACGTCGTTGCCGTAGAGATAGCGGTCATACGGCGACGTGCCGGAGATGATTGAACGCTGGAACGCGGACAGGGCCCGCGTCAGCGTGGCCAGCGACACGGGCGTGGCCTCGCCAGGGAACGCCTCCTGGAAGCGCCCCACCAGGTCCGGATCCGCGCGCAGCCTTTCGAGCAGCACCTCCTGTTTGTCCGCGAACCCCAGCTCCACGGGCTCCTTGCCGAACAGCGGCGTCAGCACCTGCGACTCCAGCGTGGTGAGCGCCGGGTTCGCCCAGGTGAGGCTCGTGGAGTACGCCACATTGGCCAGCCCCTGCCCGTTGCGGCGGTGCGTCTGGCCGGTGCTGCCCACCGCGTGCACGCGCCCGTCGGTGAAGGCCCGGGCCTGCTCGTGACAGGTGCCGCAGGACTGCGTGCCGTTGAAGGACAGGCGCTTGTCGTAGAAGAGGCTCCGGCCCAGCTGCACCTTCGCCTCCGACATCGGGTTGTCCTCGGGCACGCGTGGCACGGGAAAGCCCGCGGGCAGCTTCCAGTCGTACGGCGCGGGCTCCTCTCCGGGGGGGCCGGAATCCGAGCAGCCCACGGTCAGCAGCGCCGCCGTCGCCAGAAACCTCCACGTCTTGCCTTGTCGTCGTGCCACGGCGGGGGTGCTCCTATTCAGCGCGGATGAAAGACTGCGCGGCGGGGTTCGCGGCCTTGCCACTGAAGCCGAGCCCCAGCCGCTCGAAGGTGGGCGCGCAGTCCACGTCGGTGGGCGAGGACATGCACCCCACGGCCGTGTTGGGGCCGCTGAGGTTCTGGTCCAGGTCGGAGCCCGCGAAGAGCGCGCCCACGTCCATCACCACCTTGTTCTTCGTGACGTCGAAGCCGTCCAGGGCGATCTCCGGGCGGTTGATGTTCGCGCAGCCCGCCGTGCCCTGCGTCTGGCCCGCGGGCGGGGGAGCGCAGTCGGTGCTGCCCAGGTGCATGACGTGCTCGGGCAGGCCCGGCGTGTGGCCGTCGATGCGGAGGAAGATGTAGCCGAAGCGCCAGCTCCAGAAGAGGCCGGTGTCCCCCAGCGGCGCACCCGCGGTGTCCACGTCGCCGTGGTTCAGGTCCTCCGGCACGCCCACCGTGAAGCGCAGGCCTGTGTAGTCCCCCTGGGGCACGGTGCCCTTGATGGACGCGTTCATGCCCTCCGTGCCCTGCGTGCACAGGCCGTCCTTGTTCGCGAAGTCCAGGAGCACCACGCCCGCGCGCTGCCACCTGCCATCCTCGGTCAGCGTGACGGGAACCTCCTGGCCCGTGCGCGTCACCAGCCGCACGTCGTGCACGTACACGCGGAAGTCCATGGGCTCGTACGTCGTCTTCGTCGTCCCGACGTTCGTATAGGTCTTGCCGCACGCGAAGGGCTCGGCGCCCACGCGCGCGACGACGGGGAGGTCCACCGTCAGCACCTCGGGCGTCTTGGGTTCGTCATCCCCACAGCCGAGCGCGCCCACGAGGGCCAGCGGAAGGAGGAGGCGGGAGCGGAGCACGGAGGTCATGGGAATCATCCTTGGAAGGTGTCCCCGTCTAACGCACCAGGCGCGAAAGCATGCCGTGGCATGTTGCCGCACCCGCTCCCCTCCTCACGCCACCTCGCGCGCTTCGTCCGGAACCGGAACGGGAACCGCCGCGCTCCGTGCCTTGCGCCGCTGGATGGCGAGGAACAGGGCCTCGTGCGTGGCGGGCGAGGGCAGCCCCACGTCGCCCCCCGGCGCTCCGAAGGCGGCCACCGCGTCGCGCAGCGCCTCCCGCACGGACAGGGCCAGCATCAGCGGCGGCTCGCCCACGGCCTTGCTGCCGTGGATGACGCCCTTCTGCTCCGCCCGCTCCATGAGCGTCACGCGCAGGTCGATGGGCGCGTCGCTGAACGCGGGCACCGCGTAGGTGCTGGCGGAGTGCGTGAGCAGCCGCCCGTTCGCGTCCCACTTCAGCTCCTCGCCGGTGAGCCACCCCAGGCCCTGCACGAAGCCGCCCTCCACCTGTCCCCGGTCCACGCCCGGGTTGAGCGAGTCGCCCACGTCCTCCAGCAGGTCCGAGCGCAGCACGCGCTTCATGCCCGTGTCGCCGTCCACCTCCACCTCGCTCACCGCCGCGCCGTAGGCGAAGTAGAGGAACGGCTTGCCCCGGCCCAGGGCCCGGTCGTAGCCGATGCCCGGCGTGCGGTAGTAGCCCGTGACGGACAGGCCCACGCGGTCGCGGTAGGCCTCCTCCACCACGGCCGCGAAGGACAGCCCCTGGTCCGGCCGCGACGCCGCCGCGATGCGCCCGTCCTGGAACACCAGCGCGTCCGGCGACACCGCCTGTCCGTGCAGCTGCACCAGCATGCGCGCGGCCACCGGGGCCAGCCGCTCGCGCACCTGGATGCACGCCTCGCGCACCGCCGCGCCGTTGAGGTCCGAGCCGCTGGAGGCCGCCGTCGCGGACGTGTTGGGCACCTTGTCCGTGGCCGTCTGCGCCACGCGCACCAGGTCCGCGGGCAGGCCCAGTTCGCGCATGGCCACGCCCTGGATCTTGGTGTGCAGGCCCTGGCCCATCTCCGTGCCGCCGTGCGACAGCAGCACGGAGCCGTCGCGGTACACGTGCACCAGCGCGCCCGCCTGGTTGAGGAAGGTGGCGGTGAAGGAGATGCCGAACTTCATGGGCGTGATGGCGAGCCCGCGCTTGATGCGGGGGCTGGACGCGTTGAAGGCCTCCACCTGCGCGCGGCGCTTCGCGAAGTCGGACGACTCCAGCAGGTCGTTCCACAGCTTCGGCAGCCGGTTGTCCTCCAGCTCCTGGCCGTAGTGCGTGGTGTTCGTCTCTCCCACGCCGTCATAGAGGTTGCGCTGGCGTACGGACTCCGGCGTCAGGCCCAGGGTGCTCGCGATGCGCGCCAGGATGTCCTCCATCACCAGCATGCCCTGCGGCCCGCCGAAGCCGCGGAAGGCGGTGTTGGAGACCAGGTGCGTCCTCGCCACGCGGCCGGTGTAGCGCACCGACGGCACGTAGTAGCCGTTGTCCAGGTGGAAGAGGGCGCGGTCGGTGATGGACTCGGACAGGTCCAGGGACCAGCCGCCGTTGGACGTGAGGTCCGCCTTGAGCGCGAGCAGCCGCCCCGTGGCGTCGAAGCCCACCTCCCAGGCGGCGTGGAACGGGTGGCGCTTGCCGGTGACGACCATGTCCACGTCCCGGTCCAGCATCCACTTCACCGGCCGGCCCGTGTGCACCGCCGCCAGCGCCACCAGCGCCGCGGGCGCGTTGCCCTGCGTCTCCTTGCCGCCGAAGCCGCCACCCATGCGCGGCGCCTTCACCACCACGCGGCTTCGCGGCAGGTGCAGCACGTGCGAGATGATGGCCTGCACCTCCGACGGGTGCTGCGTGGAGGACGTCACGGTGACGTCGCCGTCCTCGCCCACCTCCGCGAAGGCCGCTTGCGTCTCCAGGTAGAAGTGTTCCTGGCCGCCCATCGTCAGCTCCCCGGCCAGCCGGTTCGGGCTGGAGGCGAGCGCGCTGTCCACGTCGCCCCGGCGGATGACGTGCGGGTCGGTGTGGAAGCTGCCCTGCTGGAGGGCTTCGCCCAGCGTGAGCACCGCGGGCAGGGGCTCGTAGTCCACCACCACCTGGCGGGCGCCCTCGCGGCAGGCCTCGGGCGTCTCGCCGACGACGAGCGCCACCACCTGCGCGTGGAAGAGGACCTCGTCCTTCGCGAGCAGCGGCTCGTCGTGGCGGATGGGGCCCGTGTCGTTCATGCCCGGGATGTCCTCCGCGAGCAGCACCTTCACCACGCCGGGCACCTTCAGCGCGGCGCTGGCGTCGCGGCGGAGGATGCGCGCGTGCGCGTGCGGCGACAGCACCGGCCAGACCGTCAGCATGGGGCGGCGCTGCGCGAGGTCGTCCACGTACTGCGCGCTGCCCGTCACGTGGCCCAGCGCGCTCTCATGGCGCAGTTCGCGGCCCGCGTCCGCCGTGGCGGAGGGCGCGCCCGGGGCGAAGCTCGGACGTCCATCCAGCACGGGGCTGCGCTCACCGGACGCGAACTTCTCCAGGAGCGACACCACCAGCCCGCGCCGGTAGTCCGCGCTGCCGCGCAGGTCCGTGAGGGGCGTGAACTCGCGCTCCAGCGTGGCGCGCACGCGGGCCACGGCCTCCGTGTTCCACGGGTGGCCCAGGAGCAGTCCTTCCGTCTGCTTCGCCCGCGCCGGCGTGGCCGCGACGCCGCCGTAGCCCAGCCGCGCGGTGCGCACGAGCCCCAGCGCGTCCGTCTCGATGCAGAAGCCCGCGGCGACGATGCTGATGTCCAGCTCGCGGCGCTTGGACACCTTGAAGCTGTCCGAGTGGCGCGTGAGCCCGCTGTCCTTCGCCGGGGCGTGGGGGATGACCACGAAGCGGACGACCTCGTCCGGCTGGAGCGCCGTCTTGCGGTACGCGAGGAAGAAGTCCGGCAGCGCCACGGTCCGCTCCCCGCGCACGGAAGCGAGCACCAGCCGCGCGTCCAGCGCGAGCAGCACCGGCGCCGTGTCCCCGATGGGCGAGGCCGTCACCAGGTTGCCCGCCAGGGTCGCGCGGTGGCGGATCTGCCGCGAGGCGAAGACGTTGAGCATCTTCGCCAGCTCCGGCACCTCGTGGCCCAGCGCGTCCTCCACGTCCACCAGCGACGCGGCGCCGCCCACGTACCAGCCGTCCTCCTCGCGGCGGATGGCGCGCAGGGACTCCACGCCCTCCGTGGAGATGAGGAACGGGTAGCGGCGGGACTTCTTGGTGATGTCCACGCCCAGCTCGGTGGCGCCGGCCACGAGCATCGCCTCCGGGTGCAGGGCGCGCAGCGCGAGCAGGTCCTCCCAGGTGGCTGTCTCTTATACACATCTCCGAGCCCACGAGACATGCGCAGCTCTCGTATGCCGTCTTCTGCTTGAAAAAAAAAAAAGGTAGCACAACACAAGCGGAGTGTCGGTGTGTATCTGTGGTGATGCAG
>NZ_RAWK01000371.1 GCF_003612165.1 Corallococcus aberystwythensis
GTATAAGAGACAGCCCTCGGCCAGCACGCCGAAGCGGGATGCGTCCGGGAAGGCGTACGCGCGGGCCCCGGCGAGCAGGCGGAAGGTGGACGGCCGCAGCCGCAGCTGGGGTTCCACGAAGGGTGACAGGATGAGCGTGGGACCCAACACGCCGGGTACGTCCAGGGGTGGCGTGGCCCACGGGTGGATGGGCCAGGAGAGCACCCAGTGGGCGCCGTCCCCCCATTCGCGGCGGAGGTCCGGGATGGCGGGCTCCAGGAAGCACAGCGTGTAGAGACACAGCGTGCGCTTCCAGGACACCAGGGCCGGGGCGCGGGGCTCACGCTCCTCCGCCTGGGCCGGCGGCGCGGCCAGGAAGCACAGCAGGCTCCCGGCCGCGACCGCGTGCTTCACGTCACTTGCCCTGGAAGTTGGCCGGACGCTTGGCGAGGAACGCGGCCATGCCCTCGCGCTGATCCTCCGAACCGAAGAGGACCGCGAAGCCCTGGCGCTCCAGCTCGTTGGCGGCGCGCAGGTCCTGGTCCGCGCCGTACTCCACCACGCGCTTGGCCTGGGCCACCGCGAGCGGGCCGTTCTTGAGGATCTTGGCGGCCACGGCCTTGCAGTGGGCCATGAGCTGATCCGGAGGCAGCACCTCCAACACGAGGCCGATCTCCTTCGCCTTCGCCGCGTCGATGCGGTCCGCGGTGAAGAGCAGCTCCTTGGCGCGGGCGCGGCCCAGGAGGCGCGTGAGGCGCTGCGTGCCGCCGAAGCCCGGGATGACGCCCAGGGCGACTTCCGGCACGCCCAGCTGCGCATTCTCCGACGCGTAGATGAGGTCGCAGCCCAGGGCCAGCTCCAGGCCGCCGCCCAGCGCGAAGCCGTTCACGGCCGCGATGGTGGGGATGGGCAGGTTCTCCAGGGACGCGAAGACGTGGTGCCCCAGCGCGGAGAACTCACGGGCCTGCGCGGCGCTGATGGTGGACATCTCCGCGATGTCCGCGCCCGCGACGAAGGACTTGTCCCCGCCGCCGGTGACGATGAGCGCGCGCGTGTCGTCCTTCAGCGAGCGCAGCGCGTGGTCCATCTCGTGGAACGTGGCGCTGTTGAGCGCGTTGCGCGCCTTGGGGCGGTCCACGGTGAGGATGGCGATGGCGCCGTCCTTCTCGAACTTGATGTTCTGGTAGTCCATGTGGTGTCTCCGGAAGGCCTAGTACTTGTAGAAGCCGCGGCCGGACTTCTTGCCGTACCAGCCGGCGTCCACGTACTGACGCAGCAGCGGGCACGGGCGGTACTTGGAGTCGCCCAGGCCCTTGTGGAGCACCTCGGCGATGTAGAGCACCGTGTCCAGGCCGATGAAGTCCGCCAGCTGCAGCGGGCCCATGGGCTGGTTGGTGCCCAGCTTCATCGCGGTGTCGATGTCCTCCGCGGTGCCCAGGCCCTCCATCAGCGCGAAGCAGGCCTCGTTGAGCATGGGGATGAGGATGCGGTTGACGATGAAGCCCGGGTAGTCCTTGGAGACCACCGTCGTCTTGCCCATGCGCTCGGCCATCGTGCGGATGGTGGCGTAGGTCTCATCGCTGGTGGCCGCGCCGCGGATCAGCTCCACCAGCTGCATCACGGGCACGGGGTTCATGAAGTGCATCCCGATGACGGCTTCCGGGCGCTTCGTGGCCGCGGCGATGCGCGTGATGGGGATGGACGACGTGTTGGTGGCGAGGATGCCGCCGGGGCGGACGACCTCGTCCAGCTCCAGGAAGATGCGGCGCTTGAGGTCCTCGTTCTCCGTGACGGCCTCGATGGCGACGTCCACGTCCTTCGCGTCGCGCGCGCTGGTGAAGGTGGCGAGGTTTCCTTCGGCGGCCTGCTGCTTCGCCGCGTCCAGCTTGCCCTTCTCCACCAGCTTCTTCAGGCCGGCCTTGATGCGGTCCGCGCCCTTGGCGAGCCCGTCCTTGTTGACGTCCACCAGCGACACGCGCAAGCCCGCCTGGAGCGCCACCTGCGCGATGCCCGCGCCCATCTGCCCTGCTCCGACGACGACGATGTGTTCCGTAGCCATGGCGTCTTCTCTCCTGTGCCGGCGGCCATAACGCACGCCCCCAGGAGGGTCAACGACTGGCGGCGGGCAGCCTCGGCTGGCGGACGATGGCCTCACCTTCGCCCACCGTGAGCCGCTCCTCCACGCGCACGCGCGGCTCGCGGCCCTCCACCTTCACGAACAGGAGCGCGCGGAAGGTGCCCTCCGGCAGGCGCATCTTGAACGTCACCTCCGGGGGCGGCCCGTTGGCGAAGAAAAGCTCCTCGCGCTTGAGGATGTGCTCCTCGTCGTCCAGCACCTGGAGGTCCAGGGCGCGCGCGCTGCTCCAGCCGTCTCCGGTGAGCTGGAGGATGATCTGCCGCTCCGGCAGGTCCGTGGCCTTCCACAGCCACAGCCCCACCGCGACGATGGCGATGAGCGCCAGCCGCTTGATCAGGGGATGGGTGCGCCAGGTGCGGCGCGGTGCTTCCTCCGCCACGTCCCTACTCCCGCTTCGAGCGCTTGGAGGCGGGCCGGCGCGCGTTCACGTCGGTGATGACCACGCGCGCGGTGGGCGCCTCCGCGGCCTTCTTGGAGGCCTTGGTGGGGTGCGGCTCCGGCTCCGGCGCGGGCGCCTCTTCGGACTTCTCCGACGGCACCAGGCGGATCTGCGCCTTCACCTCCACCGTCATGCCGGAGAGCAGCTTGAGGAACTCGTCGCGCAGCTTCTCCGACTGCATGAAGCGGCGCAGTTCCTCCGTGACGACGCGGCTGATGTCGTCCTTGGTCTTCTCCGCCTGGGAGAGGATGAAGCCCAGCGCCTCCTTGGGGAGCTTCAGCTGGCCGGCGAGGGCACGGATGCCCTCCTCGCCCATGAAGACCGCGCCCATGCCGGCCACCGCCATGCGCCGCACGAAGTCCGGCACGAAGCCGCCCGTGCGGGCCTCCCGGCCGGACTGCTGCTCCGAGTCGTCGTCGAACAGCGGATCAGGCGGGAGGTCGTCGTTGCCGGCCGGGGCCATGCGGGGTCTCCTTCACTTCAGTTGAGCCCTACCGGGCCTGCATCACCGGCAGGGGCACGCTCTTCATGGACTGCGCGGACACGCGGCCCGCGATTGCCCGGGCGACGTCCTGGAAGGCCTGTGCCTCCGGGCTGTCCTTGTGCCCCACCACCACCGGCACGCCCAAGTCTCCTGCCTCGCGCACCTTGAGGTCGAGCGGGATCTCCCCCAGGAATGGAATGCCGAACATCTCCGCCGCCTTGCGCCCGCCGCCGTGGTTGAAGATGGGCGTGCTCTTGGAGCAGTGCGGGCAGATGAACTGGCTCATGTTCTCCACGATGCCCAGCACGGGGATGTGGACCTTGTCGAACATCTGCTTGGCGCGCACCACGTCCGCCAGCGCCACGTCCTGCGGCGTCGTCACCAGCACCGCGCCCGCGGCCCGCACGGACTGCGACAGCGTCAGCGCCACGTCACCCGTGCCCGGGGGCAGGTCCAGGATGAGGTAGTCCAGCTCCCCCCAGTTCACGTCGCGCACCAGCTGCATCAGGGCGCCGTGGAGCATGGGGCCGCGCCAGATGAGCGCCTGATCCGCCTCCACCAGGAAGCCAATGGACATGACCTTCATGCCGTGGGCAATGAGCGGATCCAGCGTCTTGCCGTTGGGGCTCACCGGGCGCTTGTCCGCGGTGCCCGTCATCAGCGGCACGGAGGGGCCGTAGAAGTCCGCGTCCAGCAGGCCCACCTTCGCGCCGTGCTGCGCCAGCGACGTGGCCAGGTTCACCGCCACCGTGCTCTTGCCCACGCCGCCCTTGCCGGCGCCCACGAGCAGGATGTTCTTCACGCCCGGCAGCAGGGCCCCGCCACCGGAGCCGCCAGCGACGCCGCGCACCTGGGCGCCCCACTCGATGTCGAAGGACTTCAGGCCCGGCACCGCCTTGAGCGCCGCCTCCGCGTCCGCCTGGATCTTCCCCTTCATGGGGCACGCGGGCGTGGTCAGCTCGATCTTCAACTTCACCGTGTCGCCGGTGACGCGCACGTCCTTCACCATCCCGGCCTTCACCAGGTCGACGTGCAGCTCGGGGTCGATCACCTTCGACATGGCCGTCATCACATCGGCCTGGGAGACGCTCATCGGGACACCTGAAACCTTTTGAAAACGGGCGTTTGCACGCTTGAAGGGGGGCGGAGATTGCCAGCACTCCGGGGGCTGTCAACGTCGTTTAACGCACATCTCCGCAGGCCGCCCGGCCATCCACCGGGCCCGGAGCGCGCGCGGCTTCTGGCCTTCATTCGATAGCGGCCACCCGGTACTCGCCGTCCTCCAGCACCAGGCGCACCGCGCGCTCGCCGCCCAGGGGGAACAGGGCCTCGCCCGCCGCCACGCGCACGTGGGTGTTGAGCGCCAGCCGGGCGCGGCGCAGGCGCTCCTTCGCCAGGGGCTCGCGCTCGAAGTCGTCCCGCAGGCGCTCCGGCGTGTAGCGGGCCCGCAGCGGCGAGGCGAGCAGGCCCCACGCGCCCTTCCAGTCGCGGGACTCCACCTCATCCAGGAACTTCTTCAGCGCCGCCCGGGGCACGTCCGCGGGGCGGGACTCCACCACGCGCCAGTCCTCGCCCTGGCGGGCCAGCGTGACGGACGGGGCCCGGGCCTCCAGCACGCCCGTGCCCGCGCGGACGGCGGTGGCGCGCTCCTTCCGGGCGGCTGCGTCGGAGTACTCGTCCAGGAAGGCACCCTCGCCCTCCGGGCCGCCGGTCGTCAGGCGGTAGGCGTCCGACAGGCGGTTCTCCTCCAGCGCCTTCGCGTACGCCTCCGCCACCGAGGCCGGTTCACGGGACGCGGTGGCGCAGGCGGTGCCCAACAACAGGAGGCTCAGGGGAGCAAGGCGGGTCATCACTGGCGCGGCAGGGTAGACCCCTGCTCCAGGGTGGGCAATGTCCCGTCGGTGCTCCGGGCTCCTGGCAGGCGGGCGTCACGCGAGGGTCTAGCGGCGCAGCAGCCGGAAGAGCCAGACCACGATGTCCGCCAGGTCGATGCCGTCCGACGCGTCCAGGGTGGGCATGGTGCTCGCGTCACGGTGCTTGGGCAGGCTGTCTCCCGCCACGGCGCCCTTCGGGCGGTGCTCCCGGCAGTAGATGTCGCCGTTGAACGCATGGGCATGGACCACGGAGACCTGGATGCCACACTGGACGCAGGACAGCGGGGAGCGCACGCCCAGGCCGCCCGTGGGCGAGTCCGACGGCGGCAGCGCGGCCGTGGCGCCCGGGGCCATCCAGGGGTCCGCGCCCCCATCCGTCGCGGGAGCGACCTCCCATCCCTTGTTGGACGCGGGCGCGGCCTTGGGGGCCGTCACGGAGGCGTTCTCCAGGGCCTCGAACTTGCCCGCGTCCAGCCAGGTGCCTCCGCAGTGCGTGCACAGGTCCACGTTGCACACGCGCGCGTTGACCAGCGCCAGCCGGGCGCCACAGCCGGGACAGCCCACGGGCTGACCGTTACAGGTGGCGCAGACGGCCAGGGCGCGAGGGATGAGATGTCCCCCCTTGCGGCACCGTGAAGCGGCCTGCTTCGCCGCGTTCAGGAGGGGCTTGAGCGACGGCCGGTCCGGAAAGCGCTCCAGCTCCCCCCGGTCGAAGTACAGGCCGTTGCAGCGCGGACAGAGGTCCACCTCCACGTCGGAGGCCTGGACGGCGTTCAACGGCTGGCTGGGGCAGACCGGGCAGGAGCGGACCATGCCGCGCATGCTAGTCGATGCGCCCCGGCGTCCCGAAGCCCTGAAGGCTCCAGGCCGCGGTGCAGAAGGCATACGTGGCCGGGTGCGACGCGCCCATCAGCAGCTTGAGCAGCGACAGCTTCGCGCGGGCGCCGCCGTAGCGCACCAGCTCGAAGTCGTCCGACGGCACGCGCGCCTCTTCCAGCGCGTGACGGCAGACGTCCTCGAAGCCGCCGATGCGGTCCACCAGCCCCGCCTCCTTCGCGCGCAGCCCTGAATAGACGCGCCCCTCCGCGCGCTGGTGGATCTCCTCCTTCGTCCGGCCTCGCGCCTGCGCCACCAGCTCCAGGAAGGACTGGTAGCCCTCCTCCACCTCGCGCTCCAGCGCGGCGCGCTCGTGGGGCGTGAAGCCTCGCGAGGAGGAGAAGAAGGCCGCGTTCTCGCCCCGCGCCAGCGTGGTGCGGCGGATGCCCAGCTTCTCCAGCAGCTCACCGTACTCGAACTTGCCCACGAAGATGCCGATGGAGCCCACGACGGCATGCGGCGCGGACCAGATCTCCTTCGCGCCAATGGCCGCCATGTAGCCACCGCTCGCGCAGACCTGATCCACGTACGCGATGACGGGCTTCTGCTTCGCCACGCGCTTCACTGCTTCCAGAATCTGCTCGGACGCGAGCGCGGAGCCGCCGGGGCTGCCAATCGCCAGCACCACCGCCTTCGCGCGCGTGTCCCTCGCCGCGCGTCGCAGCGCCTTCACCACCGAGTCCGCCGCCGCGAACCGGCCCGCGCCGCCGCTGCCCGGGATGATGATGCCCGCCACGTCCACCACCGCCAGCCGGGGCTTGCGGCGCAGCCTTCGCCACTTCACCGGCGGGAACGCGAGCGTCGCCAGGTATGCGTCATACGTGGGCACCGGCGGCTCCTCGTCCTTCTTCGCCTCCAGGCCCAGGTGCGCGCCCAGGTCCGCCTCGTGGACCAGCCCGTCCACCAGCCCCGCCTCCAGCGCCCGCTTCGCGCTGTAGGGCCCGGAGTCGATGAGCGCCTTCGCCTCCTCCGGGGTCTTGCTCCGGTCGCGGGAGATGGCCTCCACCAGCGCGGCATAGCGTTCGTCCAGGAAGGACTCCAGCGTCTGGCGCTGGATGTCGGACACCTTGCCGTCCGTGAAGAGCTCCGGCGCCGTCTTGTAGTCACCACGCCGGGCGAAGTGCGCGTGGATGCCCACCCGGCCGAAGGCCTCGCCCAGCACCGTGGCCTCGGCGGCGTAGCCCACCAGCTCCACCCGGCCCATGGGGGCGAGCAGCACCTCGTCCGCCGCGCCCAGCACGGGGTAGGCGTCCGTGTCCACCATCACCGCCCAGGACACCACCCGCTTGCCGGCGGCCTGGAAGTCCGTCAGCAGGGCGCGCAGGGCCTCCCGCTTGGCGTCCGGGATGCCCAGGCCCTCCAGCTCCAGGAGGACGCCCTCCACCTTCGGATCCGCGGCCAGCACCTTGAGTGCTCTACCCAGCACCTCCAGTGACGTCACGGTGGCGGGTTCCACCTGGGTGCCGCCGATACGGAAACGTTGCACCGGGCGCGGGCGGTACGGGAGGTCGCCCGCGAGCCGGAAGCGGATCCACGTGGGCCTTTTGCGCGCCGCCATCAGACGAAAGGGCAGGCCCAGGAGCAGCCGCAGCCCCAGGAGGAGGTTCGCCAGGAAGAGGAAGGGAAGGCGGAGCATCCCGCGCGCCTAACGCCCTGCGCCGGACGAAGCAACCCCTGTTCACCCGCGCCGGGAGGCTCTGTTAGGCTCAAGGCCCATGCCCTCCCCCTC
>NZ_RAWK01000372.1 GCF_003612165.1 Corallococcus aberystwythensis
GGACACGGGCGGCGGGGGCATGGCGGCGCTGGCGCTGCTGGTGGCACCGGCGGCGTGGGCCTTTGGTTCGGTGTGGAGCCGGCGCTTGCCGATGCCCTCGGGGTTGATGACGCCGGCGACGCAGATGTTGAGCGCGGGCGTGATGATGCTGGGGGTGAGCTTCGCGCTGGGAGAGCGGATGGGGGACGGGGTGCCCCTGCGCGCGATGGTGTCGTTCGTGTATCTGGTGGTGTTCGGTTCGCTGGTGGCGTTCAGCGCGTATGCGTATCTGCTCCGGCACGCGAGGCCGGCGCTCGCGACGAGCTACGCGTACGTGAACCCGGCGGTGGCGGTGCTGCTGGGCGTGGTGTTCGCGGGAGAGACGCTGGGGCCGCTGACCGTGGGAGCGATGGGCGCCATCCTGCTCGCGGTGATGCTGTTGGCCCGCGGGAAGCGGTGAAGAGGTTCGCGGTCCTGGTGGCGTGTGCCCTGCTCACCGCGTGTGCCGGGGGCGCGCGGCATTCCCGGCATGGAGAGCTGGGGTACGTGGATACGGAGACGGCCGCCCGGGCGCGGTATGCGGCCTATGTGGCGGAGCAGTCGGCCACAAGGGCCGTGGCGTCTCCCCTGCTCCGGGCCATTCCGCCGGCCGTGCTTGCGCTGATGCAGCGTGAGCACGCGGCGGATGAGCTGGAGAAGCGGCTGGCGGACTGCGCGGTCCAGGCGGAGCAGGTGGGCAACGCCCGGTTCTTTGAAGGGCGCCCACCGACCCGTCAGGAGTGCAGCGAGGTCGTGGAGAAGGACCGCTGTGGAAACCCCGTCACCCGGGCGATGCAGTTGGGGAAGCAGAAGCACGTGCTCGCGCTGGAGTGTGCGGAACAAGTACTGAAGGAGCGATGGCCCGCACCCTTCAGCATCGAGCAGCGCTACCGCTACTACCCGAATGCCCGGATGGTAGAGACCATCAGCCCGGAGAAGGAAGCGCGGCTCATCGCAGAGGGATGCACCGAGGAGCTCCGAGGCACCATCAAGCCGGATCTCGTCCTCCATGAAGGCCGCAACCTGCTGAAGGCCGCGCTCACCCTGGACTTCAAGTTCCCGTGCCCTGATAGCAATGAGCCGCAATGGACTCGCTATGGGAGGAGCAGCCCATACGACAACCAGACCCAGCAGGACATCTATGAACAAGCGTTGGGTGGAAAAGCGATTCTCATTTCTCCACGGAAAGGCATGAGGGCATCAGGGCAATGAAAGAAGGATTCCCCCTCATCCGGCTTCGCGGCCAAGGCGGCTGGCTCGAAGGACGCGATGGCGTTGTTGTGTCCTTCTTCATCCATCGTGACCATACAGAGGTCGCGCCCGCGATCTGGCGCGCTATCGAGGCTTACCGGCTCGCCATCCCACACAGCGCCTTGAGCTGGTACACCTCCGATGATGGCGACATGGTGCCGCTCGATGCCGCAGGATGGGAGCACAACCGCAGGGAAGTGATTGACTGCCTTGAAGGCGGCGGAAGGACCGTTGAACTGAGAGAAAGCCCAAGCGAGACCGGTGGCTATCAGGTCGAATACTACGGGCGACGGCTCGACAGCCCCTTCCACGATGCTCCCGTCACCACGTTGGCGTTCACATTTCCCACGGAGTACCTCGTGGTGCAGGGTGTGGCCCGTCTTCAGTCCCTGGCACTTGAGCTGGCCCGTGAGCTGCCTTTCAACTTCGGCTACGCCAGCTTCGCCCTTGTTTCAACACAGGACCCCTGGATTACACGCAATTGGGACAGCATCGAAGCGCTCCTCGCCCGCTATTCCGGACTGGATGCGCCTCATGCCAGCAGATTCAGCTCCAAGCTCGGAACCCGGGCCCTGGGCCCCTATTGGCTCACGTTCCTGGGGCAACCCCTGCTGACACGGATGGGCGGCATCGACGCGCTCCGGGACGCGCTTCCCTTCCCGGAGGTCTCACTGCTCCCCATGGACGGCGACCGCGTGCTCGTCACCCTGGACGCATGGCCGGACCCCATCGACACGCAGGCGAAAGCCATTCCCCCGCAGTACCGCGCGCTGGCCCGCCTGATGGAACCCTTCCTCTTCCAATACACAGGCGAAGCGCTCCTCCCGTTCCAGCACGACACCAACCGGTGGCTTCGCCGCTTCCTCTAACCCCGCGGCCAGGGCGACAGCTTCTCCACTTCGTACCGCTCCAGCAACGCATGCGTCGCGCGCGCCGCTTCCTCCACCCGGACGAGTCCCACGTGCGCGGAGTCATCGTGCTGCATCTGGCGGCGGTGCTGGAGGCCCAGTTCTCCACGAGGGAGTGGTTCTCGCGGGTCGCCTGATTCGACGCGGTGCCGGATAGAGTCCGGCACATGCGTGCCGCGATGAACTTCTGGGTGGCCTGTGCCCTGCTGACGGCGTGTGCCGGCGGCTCACGGCATTCCCGGCATGGGGAACTGGGGTTCGTGGACACGGAGACCGCTGGAAAGGCACGGTACGCCGCCTATGTGGCGGAGCAGGCCGCCGCATCCGCCACCCGGGCCGTGGCATCTCCCCTGCTCCGGGCCATTCCGCCGGCCGTGCTTGCGCTGATGCAGCGTGAGCACGCGGCGGATGAGCTGGAGAAGCGGCTGGCGGACTGCGCGGTCCAGGCGGAGCAGGTGGGCAACGCCCGGTTCTTTGAAGGGCGCCCACCGACCCGTCAGGAGTGCAGCGAGGTCGTGGAGAAGGACCGCTGTGGAAACCCCGTCACCCGGGCGATGCAGTTGGGGAAGCAGAAGCACGTGCTCGCGCTGGAGTGTGCGGAACAAGTACTGAAGGAGCGATGGCCCGCACCCTTCAGCATCGAGCAGCGCTACCGCTACTACCCGAATGCCCGGATGGTAGAGACCATCAGCCCGGAGAAGGAAGCGCGGCTCATCGCAGAGGGATGCACCGAGGAGCTCCGAGGCACCATCAAGCCGGATCTCGTCCTCCATGAAGGCCGCAACCTGCTGAAGGCCGCGCTCACCCTGGACTTCAAGTTCCCGTGTCCGGACAGCAACCAGCCCCAGTGGACGGCATATGGGCCGAGCAGTCCGTACTTCGGCCAGGACCAGGGGAAAGTCTACAAGGCGGCCCTGGACGGACAGGCCCTACTCATCTCGCCAAAGTTTGGAGTGAGGACGCCATGAGAGACGCCTTTCCCGCAATCCGGCTTCAAGGCAGAGGCGGCTGGCTCGCGGGACGCGATGGAATCGTCATCTCCTTCTTTTCCCACGAACATCCCGAGGCCTTCGCTCACGCTGTCTGGCGCGCCCTTCAGACCTATCTTCAGGCCATCCCTCCTGGGGCGCTGGGCTGGTATCCCCCTGGGGAAGGAGAACTGGAACCGCTCGACGAGCAGGGCTGGGAACACATCCGAAAGTATCTGCTGGATCCACCCTGGAAGGGCGTCTGGCCCATTCAGCTGATGGAGAGCCCGAGCGAGGCCGGCAGCTACCACTTCGAGTATTACGCGCGGCGGCTCGGGGATCCCATCCACGAGGATCCCATCAGCTCTGTGTCCTTCACGTTTCCAACGGAGTACCTCCTGGAGCACGGGGCTTCACACCTGCGTGCGCTTGCGCTCCAGTTGGGCAGTGAGCTGCCATTCAATTTTGGCTATGTCAGCTTCGCTATCGTCTCACCACAAGGTTTGTTCAGCTCAGCCGACTGGAACATCACCGAGGCGCTCCTCGCCCGGTATCCGGGACTGGATGCCTACAACAACAGGGAACTCAGTTCCGTCCTTGGCACCCGCGCGCTGGGCCCCCACTGGCTCACGTTCCTGGGCCAGCCCTTGCTAAGCCAGATGGGCGGCATCGACGCGCTCAGGAACGCGCTTCCCTTCCCGGAGGTCTCGCTGCTCCCCATGGACGGAGACCGCGTGCTCGTCACCCTGGATGAATGGCCAGACCCTATCGACACGCAGGCGAAAGCCATTCCCCCGCAGTACCGCGCGCTGGCCCGCCTGATGGAGCCCTTCCTCTTCCAATACACAGGCGAAGAGCTCCTCCCGTTCCAGCACGACACCAACCGGTGGATCCGCCGCTTCCTCTAACCCCGCGGACAGGGCGACAGCTTCTCCACCTCGAGGCTCAGCTCGGGGTGCGCGAGGACTCCGCCGGCGACGCCGCCTGGGCCTCGGTGCGCCGGGGCAGCCAGACGTTGAAGGTGGAGCCCTGGCCCACGGTGCCCGTGGACTCGGCCCAGATGCGGCCGCCGTGCTGCTCCACGATGCCCTGGCTGATGGTGAGCCCCAGCCCCAGCCCGCCGTACTTGCTGCCGTGCGCGCGGCCGAAGCGCTCGAAGATGAGGCGCTGCTTCTCGCTGGGGATGCCCACGCCCTGGTCCTTCACGGACAGGTGCACGCCCGTGTCGCCCTCCGCCGCCACGCGCACCAGCACCTGGCCGCCCTCGGGCGAATAACGGATGGCGTTGGACAGCAGGTTCGTCAGCACCTGGTCCAACCGCCCCCGGTCCCACGTGCCCTCCAGCCGCTCGGGGACCTCCACCTGCAGCTCGTGCGTCTGCGACAGCACCGCCATGCGGTCCCGCGTCTCCAGCACCAGCTGCGACAAGTCGAACGGCTCCAGCTCCAGCGACAGCCTTCCGGCCTGCAGCCGGCTGATGTCCAGCAGGTCCTCCACCAGCTTCGCCATGCGGTCGATCTGCCGGTTGATGATCTGCAGCGACTTGCCCGGGCCGGCCTCTGTCTGCCCGCCCAGCTTGAGCAGCGCCAGGTGCGCGTGGCCCTTCGCCGCGGCCAGCGGCGTGCGCAGCTCATGGCTCGCGGCGGCGAGGAACGCGTCCTTCGCCTCGCTCGCCAGCCGCAGCGCCGTCTCCGCGCGCTGGCGCTCGGTGATGTCGCGCGCCACGGAGATGAAGCGGCCGGGGCCCTCCTTCTCCGCCACGTACTGGAGCACCACCTCCACCGGCACCTCCGTGCCATCCCGGCGGCGGTGGTTGGTGGAGTACGTCTGCGACGGCAGCGTGCCGGACATCAGCGGTGCCAGCAGCTTGCGGAAGCCCGTCTCGTCGAAGGCGCTCTCCACCTCCAGCACCGGCAGGCCCACCAGCTCCTCCACCGTGGAGGACAGCTGCTTGGCCGCGCCCGCGTTCGCGTACGCGAGCGTGAGCGTGTCCGGGGCGAACATCAGGACGCAGTCCAGCGTGGCGTCCAGCGTCGTCTTGAAGCGCCCCAGCGCCTCCTCCGCGCGCCGCTTGTCGTCGATGTCCGTGGCGATGGCCAGCCAGCCCACCAGCGCCCCGTGCTCGTCGTGCTCCGGCACCGCGCGCGCCAGGTGCCAGCGGAAGACGCCGTCCCTGCGCCGCAGCCGGAACTCCTGCGTGCTGCTCTGCACCTGCACCACCCCGTCGCTCCACACGGCGCGCATCCGCTCGCGGTCCGCCGGGTGCACGTCCTGGAGGAAGGAGGAGAGCGACAGCTCATACCCCTCATGGTGGCCGGTGTAGTCACGCCAGGCCCGGTTGGCGTACGTCAGCGCCCCGTCCGCGCGGGCCGCCCACATGGGCTCCGGCAGGGACTCGGTGAGCCGCCGGTAGCGCAGCGCGCTCTGGCGCTCCAGGGCTTCGCGGTCGCGCTGGCGCAGGAGGGCCGCCTGGCGCTGGAGCTGCTGCTCCTTGAGGAACAGGTCCACGAAGACGCTGACCTTCGAGCGGAGGATTTCCGGGTCGAAGGGCTTGAGCAGGTAGTCCACCGCGCCGTGCGCGTAGCCCTTGAAGACATGCGCCGCGTCACGGCTGAGCGCGGTGAGGAAGATGATGGGGATGGTGCGCGTGCGCTCGCGCTGCTTGATGAGCGCCGCCGTCTGGAACCCGTCCAGGCCCGGCATCTGCACGTCCATCAGGATGACCGCGAAGTCGCGCTGCAACAGCTGCTTGAGCGCCTCCTCGCCACTGGTCGCCTTCACCAGGTCCTGGCCCAACGGCTCGAGGATGGCTTCCAGCGCCAGCAGGTTGGCCGGGTGGTCGTCCACCATCAGGATGGCCGCGCGCGGGGTGGCCGCGGCGGCTTCCTGGGGACGTTCCGGGGTGTGCTCAGTGGAGTTCATGTGCGCGGTGGGGGAGCGCGTGGGTCAGGGGACCCGAGACACGGCGGACAAGGCTAGGGCCGCCCCCTTCCAGACGGAAGTGCAAAGGGGGCCACAAGGTGGATCGTCCTCGTTGAGTATCAAGCACTCACCCAGAGCCGCACGAGTTCCAGGAGCTTGTCGGTGTCCACCGGCTTGGGCAGGTAGTCGCTCGCACCGGCCGCCATGCACTTCTCGCGGTCGTCCTTCAGCGCCTTCGCGGTGACGGCGATGATGGGGAGGCTGGCGTACTTGGGGTCCTTGCGGATGGCACGCATGGTCTCGTAGCCGTCCATCTCCGGCATCATCACGTCCATCAACACGACGTCCACGTCGGGGTGCTGGCCGAGCATTTCAATGGCGGCCCGCCCGTTCTCCGCGAAGACGACCTGCATGCTGTGATTTTCCAGCACGCTGGTGAGCGCGAAGATGTTGCGCATGTCGTCATCCACCAGGAGCACCTTCCTGCTCGCCAGCGGTGCGTCCTGGTCGTTGCGCTGCGCCAGGGCCGCGCGGGCGCGCGCCGGGAGGTTCTCGTCCAGGCGGTGCAGGAAGAGCGCGGTGTCGCTGAGCAGCTGGTCCGGGCTCTTCGCGCCGCTCTTCAGGATGACGCTGCCGGTGTAGCGCCGCAGCCGGGCCTCGTCCTTGGGCGTCAATTCACGGCCGGTGTAGACGACGATGGGCAGGTCGCGGAAGCGCTGCTGCGTCTTCACCTCCTCCACCAGCTTGATGCCGTCCATGTCGGGCAACAGGAGGTCGATGACGAGGCAGTCGTACTCGTTCTCCTCCAGCTTCTGGAGGGCCTCCTGGCCGGACGCCACCGCGGTGACGGCGACGTCGCCGCCGTCGCTGAGCAGCTGGGTGAGGCTGCTGCGCTGCACGTCGTCGTCTTCAATGACGAGCAGCCGGCGCTCACGGCGCTCCAGGAAGCGCGACAGCTGGCCGAAGACGCGCTCCAGGCCCTCCTTGCTCACGGGCTTGGTGAGGTAGCCGAACGCGCCCTGGGTGTTGCCCAGGTGCTTGTCCATCACGCTGATGATGTGGACGGGGATGTGGCGCGTGCGCGGGTTGCGCTTGAGGCGGTCCAGCACGCTCCAGCCGTCCACCACGGGCAGCTGGATGTCCAGGGTGATGGCGTCCGGCTGGTACTCGTGCGCCATGGACAGGCCGCTGTCGCCGCGCGTGGCGACCAGGGCCTTGAAGCCCTTCTCGCGCGCCATCTGCACCATGATGCGGGCGAACTTCAGGTCGTCCTCGATGATGAGCAGGGTGCGGTCACCCTCGCGGATGAGCTCGCGGTCGTCCTCCACCACGACGGGCGTGTGCGCCCCCTCCACCTGTGGGGGCAGCGCGGCGTCCAGCACGTGGGCCTGCGGCTCCGACACCAGGGGGGGCGGCGCGAGCGGCGGAGGCGTGGGG
>NZ_RAWK01000373.1 GCF_003612165.1 Corallococcus aberystwythensis
CCTCCCAGCCCTTCAGCGTGTGGCCGGCCTCCCGCAGCGCCCAGGCGACACCCTTGAGGTATTCGCCCCACTCCGTGCCGGCGCGCGACAGCGGCCCGATTTCGAAGGACAGGGACGCGCTGTAGTCGAGCGAGTGGACGACGACGCGGCGGTCCTCGCGCGGACGCAAGGCGATCCACACCTCGCGGTCGATGGCGATGGGGAGCACGAAGCCGTCGTTGTAGTCGGTGTGCTCACCGATGAGGTTGACGCGGCCCGGGGCCCGCACGACGGCGGTGGGTGCCGCGCCGAAGCGCCGGTGGAAGTCCTGCTCGACCTGTTCGCGAAGCGTCATCGAAGTGTTCACCAGGGTGGGGACGCGAGTGGAGCTCACGCTCCTGAGACGGAGAAGCGGTAGAGGGTGCGCGAGCGGTACTCTTCGCCAGGGCGCAGGATGGTGGAGGGGAAGGCCGGCTGGTTCGGCGAGTCTGGCAGGTGCTGGGTCTCCAGCGCGAAGCCGAAGCGGTGGTGGTAGACGGCGCCCCGCTTCCCCTTCAGCGTGCCGTCGAGGAAGTTGCCGGAATAGAACTGCATGCCCGGCTCGGTGGTGTGGACCTCCATCACCCGGCCGGTGGTGGGCTCCAGGACGTGCGCGGCCAGCGTCAGCGCGCCGGGCTGGCCCCCCTTGTCGAGCACGAGGCTGTGGTCATAGCCAATCCCGTTGCGCAGCTGCTCGTCGTCCTGCTGGATGCGCGCGCCAATGGCCGTGGGCCGCCGGAAGTCGAACGGCGTGCCCGTCACGTCGCGCAGCGGCCCCAGCGGGATGGACGTGGCGTCAATCGGGACGAAGCGGTCCGCGTTGAACGTGACGACATGGTCCAGGATGTCGCGCTGCCCGTCGCCCGCGAGGTTGAAGTAGCTGTGCTGCGTGAGGTTGACCGGCGTGGGACTGTCCGTGGTGGAGTGGTAGTCGAAGACGAGCGCGTTGTCGGCGGTCAGCGTGTACGTCACCCGCGCCGTCAGCGTCCCCGGATAGCCCTCCTCGCCGTCGGGGCTGACGTAGGTGAGGACCAGGCCCATGCCCTGGTCGTTCTCGAAGGGCGCCGCCGTCCACACCACCTTGTCGAAGCCCTTGAGCCCGCCGTGCAGGTGGTTCACCCCGTTGTTCGTCGCCAGCGTGTACTGCCGGCCGTCGAGCGTGAAGCGACCCCGGGCGATGCGGTTGCCATAGCGGCCGACGAGCGCGCCGAAGTAGGGGGAGTCCGCCACGTAGTCCGCCAGCGCGTCGTAGCCCAGCACCACGTCGTCGAAGCGGCCGTCCCGGTCCGGCACGCGCAGGCTCAGGAGGATGCCGCCGTAGTTGGTGACGCGCGCCTCCATCCCCTGCCGGTTGGTGAGGGTGTAGACCTCCACGGGCTGTCCGCCCGGGGCCGTACCGAAGGAACTCCGCTCCACGGTGTCTCCTGGAATGAAGATGGGCGCGCGAGCCTGCCACGGGCGGGATCGCGCTGGAAGGAAGAGCTGGAAAACCCGCTCTGAGTGAACCCGCGCACGGCCCCAGAGCCACGAATCACAGACAAGTGGGCCTGGGTCCAATAGCAGCCCCGTTGCAACACCTACCACCTCGTGCAGGGACCGTCCTTGACGCAGGGAGTCTTATCTCTCCCCCTCAGGGCCAGAAGCGCCGGGAGACACTGATAACTCGCCTTGACACCCTCCAGCCCCTAAGGCAGATGCCACCCGAACAAAGCTGGAATGCATGAATTTTTTGGAGAGCCCTGGATGCGTTTGAAGACACTTCTTCTTTGCCCGACCACCCTCGCGCTGCTGATGCTCTCCACCGCCCCGTCTGGAGCCCGGGCGGCCCAGGCGGACGCGCCCCTGCGGACCGCGGAGAACACGCCGGACGCCCCTGATGCCGGGACGGCGCCGGACGCCGGGACGGTGGTGCAGGCCCCCCCGCCGCAGGCGGACGCGGGCACGTACGCCGAAGCCACCGAGCCCTACGACGTCGGCGCTGACGAGTTCTACGAGGAGGTCGTCGTCGTCGGCCTGCAGCGCAGCATGCAGCAGGCGCAGACCATCAAGCGCGAGTCCGACCAGATCGTCGACACGGTGGTGGCGCAGGACATCGGCAAGTTGCCGGACGTGACGGTCTCCGAGACGGCGGCGCGCATCCCGGGCGTCCAGGTGGACCGCGCCCGCGGCGAGGCGAACGGCCAGGTGCTGGTGCGCGGCCTGCCCGACCTCACGACGACCTACAACGGCCGTGAAATCTTCACCGCCGAGACGCGCAGCGTCGCCCTCGCCGACTTCCCGGCGGGCGGCATCGCGGCGCTCGAGGTCTACAAGTCCACGACGGCCGAGCAGGTCGAGGGTGGCCTCGCGGGCCTCATCGACGTGCGCTCGCGCCGGCCGTTCGACTTCGACGGCTTCGAGGTCTCCGGCTCCGTGCGGGGCGCCTACGCCAACCAGTCCGGCCGGTACGACCCGAACGCCAACCTGCTCATCACCGACCGCTGGAAGACCGGGGCGGGCGAGCTGGGCGCGCTGGTCAACCTCTCCTATACGCGCCTCAACTACCTGGACTCCGCGCGCTGGAACACCGGCTTCATCAATCCCGGCACGGCCGCTGACACGGGACAGCAGTTCGTCGCCCCGGACGTGGTCGGCATCTTCTACGGCGGGGGCCAGCGCGAGCGGCCGTCCGTCAACGCCTCGGTGCAGTGGAAGCCGAATGACGCGCTCGAGTTCTATGTCGACGGACTCTGGCAGGGCTACCGCGACAGCGTCTCCGACCGGCAGCTGGAGATGCGGCTGTGGGGCAATGGCGCCCGGTACACCAACGTGACGCTGCGTCCGGGCACGGACGACCAGGCGCAGAGCATGACGGTGGAGAACGCCGCCCGGCCGTTCATGTTCCAGGGCGCCACCCGGCGCGAGACGGACACCCTCCAGCTCGCCGTCGGCGGCGCGTACGACGTGGGGCCGCTGCGCGTCACGGCCGACGTCGCGAGGACGAACAGCAAGTTCGACCTGTCGCTCTACAGCTTCGACCAGGAGCTGGCCACCTCCCCCACTTTCGACGTCAACTTCGACGTGCCTCGGGGGCCCGGCGGCATGGAGTTCATGCTGCAGAACTACGACCTGACGGACCCCGCCAACTACCGCTACGTCGGCTTCTTCGACCGCTCCTATGTCGCGGGGGGTGACGACTGGCAGGCCCGCGCGGACGCCGACCTGAGGACGGGCGTGTCCTTCATCCCGAAGATTGAGTTCGGGCTCCGGGCCACGACGCGCGACGCCTACCAGGAGAACGGTCAGCGCTACTGCGCCGACGATGACGGCGGCAACCCCGGCGCGCCCTGCGGCCTGGCGGCCGGGACGCCGCTCTCCGAGCTGCCGGTGGACCTCCATGTGTTCCGCGGCGGCTTCCGCGGCGGCGGCGACATCCAGGGGACGCGCACGTGGGTGGTGCCGACGTACGACAGCATCCGCAACAACGTGGAGCAGCTGCGCGCCATCCAGGGCTTCAACCCGGGCGACCCCGAGCGGCTGCGCATCTTCGATGCGAGCGAGCAGACCTACGCCGGGTACGGGCAGGGCCGCTATGACTTCAAGGTCGGCAGCGTGCGGGTGGACGGCGTCGTCGGCGCCCGAGTGGTGGGCACGCACACGGAGGTCTCCACCACGGCGGTGGGCGGTGCCGTGCAGAAGGGCAGCGGGAGCTACACCGACCTGCTCCCCAGCGCCACCACGCGCATCCGCTTCATCCCCGACCTGCACCTGCGGCTCACCGCCAACCAGACGCGCACGCGGCCGGGCTTCGACCAGATGCGCCCGGTCACCCTCGGCTCGCCTCCGCCCTGTCTGAATGATCCGAACCCGCCGCCGGGCTGCCAGATCACCGGCAGTGGCGGTAACCCGGACCTGGAGCCCGTGCGCTCGAACAACTACGACGCCTCGCTGGAGTACTACTTCCTGCAGACCGGCATGGCGTCACTCGCCCTGTTCCACCGTGACATCCAGGGCTTCATCACGAACCTGGATGTGACGCGGGACGACCCCACCTACGGGGCGGACCGGGTGCGCGTGAACATCCCGGTGAACGGCGGAGAGGGCAGCATCCAGGGCTTCGAGGCGTCGCTCGGGACCTTCTTCGACTTCCTCCCGGAGGGCTTCGCGAGGGGCTTCGGCGTTTACGGCAACATCACGTACCTGGACGACGAGCAGGCCTTCCCCACGGGCTTCAACCTGGCGCTGGGCGAGGTGGGCCGCATCCCCGGCGTGTCCAAGTGGTCCTACAACCTCGTCGCCATGTACGAGCGCGACGGACTGTCCGCGCGGCTGGCGTACAACCGCCGCTCGCGGTGGATCACCAGCTACGTCCAGAACCCCGACGGCGACGGCTTCACGGGGGAGTACGTGGACGGCGTCGCGCGGCTCGACTTCTCCGCGAGCTACGCGCCCTGGAAGTCGAAGCCGCTGGATGGCCTCTCCTTCACGTTCGACGCGTCCAACATCCTCGGCAATCCCTACCGGAGCTTCCGGCAGTTCACGCCCGAGGGTGACACCTACCCTCGCGACGTGCGCTACGAGGAGAGCATCTTCGCGCTCGGCCTGCGCTTCCGCATCTAGCGCTGACCGGTCCGCGCTGGGGCTCCGGAGCCGGGAGCTTCAGCGCGGGGCGATGCGGGGCACGCCGTTCTCCCAGGACAGCTGGGCGATGTGCATGAAGCGGCCCTGCTTCAAGGGCCCGCAGGCCTGGGTCGCCGACCAGGAGTGGAAGGCCATCAGGTCCCTGCCTCCAGCCTGGAACACGGTCTGGTGACCGGGACCACTGAGGCAGGGCTGGGACGCGCTGGCGAGGAACGGGTTGGTGGGAGCATCCACGCACGGCCCCAGCGGCCCCTCGCAGGTGGCGTAGCCGATGGCGTAGCTCGACACGCGCTCCGAGTCCTGCCAGCCATAGTCCCCGGCGGAGAAGAACAGGAAGTAGGCGCCACCCCGCTCCACCATGGTGGGCGCCTCCACCACGTGTCGCTCCCAGGGTTTGTCATTGCGGACGAGCGAGACGGGCTCGCCGACGAGCTGGAGTCCGTCGGGGGAGAGCCGCTGGGCGAAGAGCTCCGTCGGCTTGTTGAAGGCGGAGTGGTTCCCGTCGTTCTTGAAGTAGAGGTAGAGCTGCCCGTCCGGAGCCCGGAAGGGGCTCGCGTCGATGGTGCCGCCGAGCGCCTCCTGGCAGACGAGGGGCGCGGCCGCGTCCGACGTGAAGGGCCCGAGCGGATCCCGGCTGGTCGCGACGCCAATGCACTGCAGGCCGTTGGCCGCGTGACGCGCGGTGAAATAGAGCACGTAGCCGGCTTCAGTCCGGAGCACCTCGGGTGCCCAGGTGAAACCTTCCTTCACCCAGGGCGGCAGGACCGGCATCGCGTCGTGCTTGCGCCCTGACGCCGCGTCATCCGTGAGGAGCTGCCAGGTCGTCAGGTCGGTGGAGGCCGCCATCTGCACGTTGGCGCCGTCATTCGTCGCATAGGCGAGATAGCGCCCTTCGTGCTCGAGGATGAACGGATCCGGGAAGTTGGCCCGGAACACGGGCGGATAGGACACATCGGCCCGGGGGGGAGTCCCGCTCTTCGAGGCACAGCCATTCAGGACCAGGGCCGCGGCGAAGAGGCCGCGGAACAATGTGCTGCTGATGCCGGACAAGGGAGCTCTCCTGACGCCCTCACCCGGGCCGGGGATGGACGTTGTTGGCCTGGAGGTTATCAGGCGTCACCACGGTCGTGGAGCGACGCCGTGATATCCAACCGTCCCATGCCGATCCGTTATCGCAACCCTGTTCATCCCACCTACTTCGCGGACCCGTTCGTGCTGCGCACGGGAAGTGGCTACGTCGCCTATGGCACCGGGAAGGTCGTCGACGGACGCTCGTTCGAGGTGCTCACCTCCCCCGACCTCGTGCACTGGACCTCGGTGGGGGGCGCGCTGGAGCTGCTGCCTCCCGAGACAGGCACGGACTACTGGGCGCCGGAGGTCGCGGAGCACGAGGGGCGCTGGTGGATGTATTACTCGGTGGGGTTCGAGGACCGGGGCCACCACCTGCGCGTCGCGGTCGCGGACGCGCCCACGGGCCCGTTCCGGGACCTGGGCGTCAACCTGAGCCCGGACGAGCGGTTCGCCATCGACGCCTCGCCGTTCCGGGATGACGACGGGACCTGGTACCTCTTCCACGCCCGGGACGTGCTGGAGGGAGCACGGGTCGGAACGATGCTCGCGGTGGACGTGCTCGACGGGATGACGGCCCTGCGCGGGGGACCGCGCACGATGCTCACGCCGTCGGATGACTGGCAGATCTACCAGCGTCAGCGGCAGATGTACGGCCAGGTCTACGACTGGCACACGCTGGAGGGGCCGTCCGTCGTGAAGCGGCACGGTCGGTACTGGTGCTTCTACTCCGGAGGCTCATGGCTCACGCCGTCGTACGGCGTCGCATATGCCGTCGCCGACCACCCGCTCGGCCCGTGGACCGAGCCGAAGGGCGTGCCGCCGCTGCTGCGGACGGTTCCCGGCAGCATCATCGGGCCCGGGCACAACAGCGTCGTCGTCGGGCCCGACGGTCAGGACGTGATGGTGTACCACGCGTGGGATGTGGGCCAGACGGCACGGCGGATGTGCATCGACCCCATCGTGTGGACGCCGGAAGGACCGCGGGTGCTCGGACCGACGGATGAGGAAGTCGAGTTGCCACGGCGGTAGGTGCCAGGGTTGGGTGCGGAGGCCAACACCAGACGGCCGGCTGTCTGGTGTGCACGCGGACCTCCTCGCTCCCTGCTGCTCGTTGTGTGAGGACTGGGCTGAGACGTGCTCGTTCTACAACTGTAATGGCGACCCGGTGTGCGCGGCGGAATGCGAGCAGGATGAGCACCCCCCTCTGCTGAGCCCCAGGGCATTGAGCAACGCCTGAAATGACGACGGGCTGGGGACAGCGAGGTCTCCAGCCCGTTTTCATTAAACACAAGGCAGCGGAAACAACATGACGCAGTCAGGCAGAGACGCTCGGGTGGGTACGCTTGACACAAGTTTCCGCCTGGATCAGAAGCTCCCCTCCTAATCGCAACCGGTTACATCGACCCAGAAGGGGAAGTCGACATGCGTGGAGGGCCGTCTTCATTTCGAAGCTGGAGCCGAAGGGGCGCAATGCTCCTGATGCTCGCAGTGCTGAGCGCCACTGCGTGTAAGAAGGACCCGGAGAAGCCGCCGGGAGAGCCGGTGGTGGAGGAGCCGCCGCCGCCCCCTCCTCCCTGTCTCTTCTACACATCTCCGCGCCCACGAGACATGCG
>NZ_RAWK01000374.1 GCF_003612165.1 Corallococcus aberystwythensis
CCCTTGCCCCCGTGGCCACCCTCCCGTGCCTGACAGTGCTGTCAGGCCCTCCCTGCCATGCCGCCACGTTCCCCCTGACATGCCTGTCAGGGCCCCCCGGCGGGGCACCACGAAAAGCCGCTACGCCCCCGCTACTCCCCGATGACGGAGCGGATGGTGTCGCGCATGGAGTGCTGGGCCTTCCAGCCCACGTCCTGGACCCAGCGGTTGCCGTCCACGGCGCAGAGGAACTGGATGTGGTCCAGCTCCGGCGGCGGGAAGTTGGCCAGCCGGTAGCGGAACATCAGGCCCAACAGCGGCCGGGCCACCGGGTGCGGCACGGGGATGGGGGTGTTCCCCAGCTCGCGCAGCACCGCGGACAGGGGCACCTGGCCGGGGCCCACGACGTTGTAGACGCCCTTGGGCTCCGGCCGCAGGGCCTCCATCATGGCGCGGGCGACGTCCTCCACGTGGATGAGCTGCACCATCGGGTCGAAGCCCGCCATGGTCCACGGGTAGCGCAGCCGCAGGTAGTGGGACGGCGCGTTCTTGATGGTGGGCCCGACGATGTGGACGGGCCGCAGGATGACCGTCTCGATGTCGGGGTGCTTCCAGAAGAAGCTGTGCGCCAGCATGTCCACTTCGATGAGGTCGCGCACGCCGGAGAAGCGGCTCGCGGCCATCAGCGGCGCGTCCTCCGTGAGGAAGTTGGAGTTGTCCGGGCTGGGGCCGTAGACGTTCGCCGAGGACAGCACCACGACCTTCTTCACGCCGTACTTCGCGCAGTACTCCAACAGGCGCGTGGTCCCCACGACGTTGAACGAGTGGTGCTCCTCCTCGCTCATGCGCGGGTCATGCATGATGCCCATGTGGATGACGGCGCGGATCTCGTTCTTGCGGAAGACGTCCTCCGCCTTCTTCTTCCGGAGATCCATCTGGTGCATCTCGACGTCCTTCGGCTTGCCCAGGAAGGGGCGCCGGTCGATGCCGATGATGCGCTCGCGCTTGTGCAGCATCTTCGCCAGCGTGCGGCCCAGGTTGCCGCTGATGCCGGTGACGACGACGGCCGGGCGCTTGTCCGCGGCGACGGCGTCCTTCTCCTCGTTGGGGGCGCTCACCAGAACACGCCCCGGCGTTCCTTGAGACCCTGGTGGAGCATCGCCTGGATGGAGGCCTTCACGGTGCGCACCTTCTTGTCCAGTTCGCTGTCCTCGTCGTCCGCGCGGCCGGTGAAGTGGAGCGCGTCTCCGAAGTAGATGCGGTACTTCGTGGGCAGCGGGAAGGGCGTGCCCGTGGGGGTGATGGGGAAGGACGGGAAGCCCAGCAGCTTCGCCACGGGCTTCAGGTTCATCAGCGCGGGGGCCTGCTCCTCCGCGCCCACCACGGCGATGGGCACGATGGGCGTGTTCGTCTCCAGCGCCAGCCGCATGAAGCCCAGGCCGAACTCCTGGAGCTGGTAGCGCTGGGGCCACAGCTTGTTGAGCCCGCGCGTCCCTTCCGGGAACACGAGGATGGCCTCGTCCGCCTCCAGGAGCCGCCGGCAGTTCTCCGGCGTGCCGACAATCTGGCCCACGCGCGCCATGAACGTGGAGACGTACGGCAGGGACGGCACCCACTTCTCCACCATGCTGCGGATGGCGCGCGGCGGGTTGCCCTCCACCATCAGGGCGATGCCAATCATCGCGCCGTCCAGGGGCAGCTGGCCGGAGTGGTTGGACACCAGCAGCACCCGTCCCGAGGGAATGCGGTCCGCGCCGTAGGCCTCCACGCGGAAGTAGTGGCGGTAGAGCCACATGAACGGGGCAATGGCGGCCAGGCTGTAGTCCAGGTTGAACCCGAACGGGTCCACCCCGTACTCGTTCTCCGTCCGGGCCAGGGCCTGGAGTTGGTCGGACTGCTGCTCACCGGCCATGCGCTCGGTCCACTCGCGCAGGCCCTTCTTCACCTTGTCGCTGAAACGCTCCAGCATGGGCCGCTCCTTAGCACCCCGGCACGCACGCCGGGAGTGGGCCAACAACCCATGGACCCCTTCTGACGATAATCCGCCGGAAGGATCCCCCATGCGCATCCCCTTAAAGCCCTCCTCCCCCTCCCGGGCGTCCGCTTCGGGCTCCACCGTCGCCGCCACGGTGTTGACGCTCGCCACCTCCGGGGCCTCGGCGGGGCGGTTGGCCCCCGACGTCAGCGACTTCCAGCCCCAGGCCACCAGCACGTCACGGACAGGAAACACCGTGGCGGCGAGCACGGCCGCACCCAAGCGGGCCGCCGCGTCCGGCCTGGAGCGCGAGCCGTCCCAGGCGGTGTCCTTCGTGCGCGACTTCAACGCGAGGCTGGACCTGCCGCCCGCTCGCCTGAAGGAGAAGCTGGCGCAGATGCGTGAGAGCCCTTCGGCGATGTTCCGCGCCATGCCCGCCCTGTTCCACGCGGACCTGCGGGGCCCGTACGCGCAGGAGGCGCGGCTGACGGACCGGCCCGCGCCGGACATCCGGGTGGTGGGCGACGCGCACGTGGGCAACCTGGGCACGTTCCGGGGGCCGGACGGCAAGGCGGTGTGGGGGCTCAACGACTTCGACCAGACGGGGACGGCATCGCCCGAGGCGGACCTCACGCGCCTGGCCACCAGCGCTGTCCTCACCGCGCGCGACGCGGGCCTGTCCTCCAGCGAGCAGACCCAGGCGGTGGAAGCGCTCGCGAAGAACTACTTCGAGACGCTGGAGCTGCTGGCGGACGGCGACGCGAACCCGGGGGCCTTCCTGGACAAGAAGGAGTCCTCCGGCCCGGTGAAGGACCTCATCGGGAAGGCGCGTGACACGTCCGCCAAGGACCTGCTGTCCAGGTACGTGAAGCTCGACGGCGCGAAGGGGCCTCACTTCCTCAAGTCGGACACGCTCAAGCCGCTGGACGCGGAGCAGAAGTCGGCGGTGCGCACGGCGCTGGCGTCGTACGAGAAGACGCTGGACGGCACGGAGGGCGTGGCCGTGCCCCTCAAGGTGCTGGACCTGGCCGCACGGCTGGACGCGGGGGGCAGCAGCTACGGCCTGGAGCGCGACTACGTGCTCGTGGGCGCTGCGGATCCAAAGGCCCCGCCCGTGCTGCTGGAGCTGAAGGAGCTGCTCGCCTCCGGGGTGACGTCGCCGCCCGTGCCCGCGAACGGCGCGGACGTGGTGAAGGCGCAAGAGGCGCTGGGCGGCGCGGTGAACCCGCTCACGGGCGCGGTGGACATGGGCGGTCGGGCGTTCCTCGTGCGCGAGGTGGAGCCGGAGAAGGACAAGCTGGAGGACGCCGTGCTGGGGAAGAAGAAGTCCCTGCGCTCCACCTTCGAGCAGGCCGGCGTCGTGCTGGCTCGCGCCCACGGCAACACGCAAGCGCAGGCCGCGCGCCTGGAGGACTGGGTGGGCGGGGACACGAAGGAGGCCACGAAGCGGCTGGTCGCCTTCGCGCAGGCCTACGCGGATCAGGCGGAAGCGGACTGGAAGGCTCTGAAGGCCGCTCGCTGATCAGAGCGTGGCGGACAGCCGCCCCGCCGCGTCGCGCAGGGTGACGACGTCGAAGTCGTCCTTGAGCCACTGGAAGATGCTGCGCAGCCGCTCCACCTTCTTCGTGGCGCTTGTGCGCAGGTCCCGCTGCTGGCGCACCAGCTCTGGAGGGATGCCATCCGTGGCGTCCAGCACGTCGACACCGTGTAGCTCGAAGTTGAAGAAGGCATCCGCCCGGCACGTGCGGTACGCGGCGCGCATCGTGCCGCGAGGCAGCGTCGTCGCGAACGTGCCGATGAACGGGAAGCGCACCACCGGCGTCACCGTCATGGGCAGCTCCAGCACCGGCCCCGAGCCGCGCCGGTAGGGCTGCGCGGGGTCCGGCCGGTACGGGACGCGCGGTGCCAGCAGCACACGCGGCGTGTCCAGCACGGAGCGCGACGGCCGCCCCAGCGCCGCCAGCGCCCCCATCACCGCCGCCTTCGCCGCGTAGTACGGGGCCGCCGGGAACGCGGACGAACCGTACTGGTAGCCCTGCGCCACGGTGGCCGCGTACAGGTCCGCGTTCAGCGTGTAGCCCGGAGCGCGGAAACCGGAGGGGCGCACACCCACGGCCTTCAGGATGGCCGCGTCCGCGCGAGCCAGGTCCTCCGCGATGGCGTCCGGCCCGCGCCGGGTCAGCGCGTAGTCATGCGCGTGGCTGTGGCTGGCCACCTCCACGCCCGCCGCGTGCGAGCGCCGCATGCCGTCCGCCGCGCCGGGGTCCGACTCCAGGTCCTCGCCGATGACGAAGAACGTCCCCGGCACCCCGACCTCCGCCAGCAGCTCCAGGAAGCGCGGCACCGCCACGCGGTGGATCAGCGTCCGGGCGCGCTCGTCGAGCAGCGTCTCAGGCAGCCCGTGGATCCGGCAGTAGTGCGGCAGCGAATCCAGGTCGACGGAGATGGACGCCAGGCGCGCTGCCGTCATGGGGCGAGTCCTCGCTCAGGTCCCGCGCACGCGGATGACGTAGAACAGCTTGCCCACGTTCTTGAGCACGTTGGGCACGCGCTTGAAGAGGTGGATGGACGGCTGGCGCTTCTCATGGAGCTGGATGGGGATCTCCATGACGTTCAGCCCCTCGCGCCACGCGCGGATGACGAACTCGCTGGCAAACACGTCCATGTCCACCACGCACTTGTGGATGACGGGCAGCAGCGCTTCCCGGCGGAACGCCTTCAGGCCGTGCGTGTCCGTGCCCTGGAAGCCCAGCGCCACGCGCAAGAGCTTGTTGTGCACCCGCGTGGCCGCGCGGCGGATGAGGGGACGCTGGTCGCTCGCGCCCTTGGCCGCCTTGGAGCCCACGACCATGTCCGCCTCGCCACGCTCCAGCCGGGGCAGCGCCGCGTCGTAGAAGGTCAGGTCACACAGGTCGATTTCATCACAGACCACGTAGGTGCCCCGGGCCTTGAGGATGCCGGCCTTGAGCGCCACACCGTAGTTGGGCGTCTCCGAGTGGAACCAGCGCAGGCGCGGGTTCTGGGAGCACAGCTCTTCCAGGAGCCGGGGCGTCGCGTCGCGCGAGCCGTTCTCCGCGAAGATGATTTCGTAGTCGAGCCCGCGAGCATCCAGCCCCTGACGCAGCTCTTCGGCTGCCTGGAGGATGATGGACTCTTCGTTGTAGACGGGGATGACGACGGAGAGGTGCAGGGCCATGGGTCCGGAGATGCGAAGGGAAGGCGTTGGGGCCTAGCACGCCCCCGGACCACCGTCGACAGGAGACGACTCCCTGCGTCAGCCGTTCAGCGTCCGGGCGCAGGCCCGCCCGCCCAGGATGGCGTCCTCCATGGAGGAGTATTCCCACTTCCCGTAGCGCCCCGCCGTGAGGATGCCGGCGTGCTCCAGGAAGCGGTTCACCTCCGCCATCGCGGGGCCATAGGCGTCGTCGTAGAGGACGTACGCGTTGGGAATCTCCCGGCCCTTCGCGAAGAGGACGTCGTCCGCCGAGTGGATCATCCTCGAGCGCACCAGGTCCTCCACCGCGTACTTCTCCGCGTCCGCCACGGACAGGTCGCCGTGGTGGCTGAACTCCACGGAGAAGCTGGCCGTGTCCGGCGGGGCCAGGGGCGCGTACACCGCCGACGGCGCTCCGATGCGGTACGAGTGGAACTCCGGCTCCGGGAGGTAGATCCAGTGCCACGGCTGGCGGTTCGCGCCCCGGGCCCCCACGCACACGTACGTGACGATGAAGGCGCGCAGGCGCTTCGCCGCGGCCCGCACCTCGTCCGGCACGCCGGAGGCGCCCTTCCCGATGAGGTCCACCAGCAACGGCAGCGCGATGGAGGACACCAGCCCGGAGTAAGGCACGGTGCGTCCGTCGGAGAGCGCGACCTGCTTCGCCTTCCAGTCGATGGAGACGGGCTCGGTGCGCACGCTCAGCTCGCCGCCCGTCAGGTGCTGCTTCATCGCGCGCGCCAGGCTCTCGATGCCGCCCTCGCGCGGGTAGAGGAACGACGCGTTGTAGCCCAGCTGATCACTGCCCGCGCCGAGCGCCCCATCCACGACCTCCTTGAGGGTGGGGCGCGGCACGAACCGGCCCACCCACGCGGCGGACATCTCGCGCGGGGGTACGGTCCAGAGCTTCTGGTTGTAGGGCAGCATGAAGTTCTTCGCGAAGCCCTCGCCCATGTAGCGGAGGATGAACTCCTCGAAGTTCACGGGCTCGCGCTCGCGCAGGGCGCGGCCCTTCTCCCCGTAGATGGCCTCCACGTAGCCGACCAGGTTCTCCGCGACGACCTCCGGCGGAAGTCCGTGGGTGTTCACCTGGTAGGGGAAGCGGGTGAAGGTGTCGCGTGAGAACACGGCGGCGCGGCGCTGGATGCGCACCAGCTGGTCCGGAAGCCAGAGCGTGTTGACCAGCTCCTGGATCTCCGGGTCGCGCAGGTGCAGCCAGTGGCCGGTGGGGTCGAAGTAACACCCGTCAATGACCTCGGTCTTGATGAGGCCTCCGACCCGGTCGGACTTCTCGATGAGGCGCCAGGGGCGCTTGAGGAAGTGCGCGGTGGACAGGCCCGCCAGGCCCGCTCCGAGGATGACGATGGGATCCATGACCCGCCGGGTCTACCACCCCGGGAGGGGCGGTGGAAAAGGGACGCACACTGTTGGTGTTGCCGGGCGCCCGCCCTCCTGCCCGCCCGGGTGACAGCGGTGCGCTCCCGGGGCTCGTTCTTTCCGGGCTTGAAACGGCTCTGCTAGCCTGCATGCGCCGCGCGGACCCCCGCACCGCCCCCGTCATTGCGCGTGCGCGCGCCAGCCGGTCTCGTCGAAGGAAAACAATGAAAGTCTCCTGCCCGTCGTGCCAGACGAACTACAACATCGATGACAGGCGGATCCCGCCCGGCGGCGCGAAGCTGAAGTGCGCCCGGTGCCAGACCACGTTCCCCATCAAGGCCGATGGCGCGGGCGCCGAAGCTCCCGAGGCCGCGCCCGCCGCGGCGCCGCAGCCCGCCGCCATTCCCCTGCCGGGCAATGCCGCCGCGATTCCGCTGCCGGGCACCGCCGCGCCCCAGTCCGCCGCCATCCCGCTGCCCGGGAGTGCCGCGCCCCAGTCCGCCGCCATCCCGCTGCCGGGCACCGCCGCGCCCCAGTCCGCCGCCATTCCGCTGCCCGGGAGTGCCGCGCCCCAGTCCGCCATCCCGCTACCGGGGAGTGCCGCGCCGCAGTCGGCGGCCATCCCGTTGCCCGGCAGCGCCGCGCCCCAGTCCGCCGCCATTCCGCTGCCCGGAAGCGCCGCACCGCAGTCCGCCGCCATCCCGCTTCCGGGCACCGCCGCACCGCGCGCTGCCGCCATCCCCCTGCCCGGAAGCGCCGCACCGCAGTCCGCCGCCATTCCGCTCCCCGGGAGCGCTGCACCGCAG
>NZ_RAWK01000375.1 GCF_003612165.1 Corallococcus aberystwythensis
TCCTGCAGGGGCTTTTGACCCTCCTGTCCCTGACCCTGCTGACGGTTGCCTCCGTGGGCTCTCCCCTGTATCGCGGAGCCCTGGCGCTGCTGACGGTGGTGTCCGGGGTCGGGTTGGGGATGGTGCTGGTGCCGGACGTTCCGGCGGGTTGGGCGGCCGGATTGGGCGGGCTGGTGGCTGCCTTCCTGGCTGCCCTGCGCAAGAGCTGACCGCCAGGACCCGAAACGGATGTCAGAGGGGTGGACTAGGGTCTACCCATCGCGTACTAAAAGCGCGTTCAGGTGGACCGGGGTGGTCCACTCTTCCAAGGAGCTGTTCGAAATGGCCGTGAATCAGGAGAAGGAAAAGGCGATCGAGTTGGCGCTGGCGGCGGTGGAGCGCCAGTTCGGCAAGGGGTCCATCATGCGGCTCGGCAACGACGAGCCCATGATGAAGGACGTCCAGGCCATTTCGACGGGGTCCACTTCGCTCGACATCGCCCTGGGCGTGGGCGGCGTGCCGCGCGGGCGCATCATCGAAATCTTCGGGCCGGAGTCCTCCGGCAAGACGACGCTGTGCCTCCACATCGTCGCGGAAGCGCAGAAGAAGGGCGGCGTGTGCGGCTACATCGACGCCGAGCACGCGATGGACGTGGGCTACGCGCGCAAGCTGGGCGTGCGCACCGACGACCTGCTCCTGTCCCAGCCGGACACCGGTGAGCAGGGCCTCGAAATCGCGGAGATGCTCGTGCGCTCCGGCGCCATCGACGTGCTGGTGGTGGACTCGGTGGCCGCGCTCGTGCCGAAGGCGGAACTCGAGGGCGAGATGGGTGACGCGCACATGGGCGTGCAGGCACGCCTCATGAGCCAGGCCCTGCGCAAGCTCACGGGCACCATCTCCAAGAGCCAGACGTGCGTCATCTTCATCAACCAGATCCGCATGAAGATTGGCGTGATGTTCGGCAACCCCGAGACGACCACGGGCGGCAACGCGCTGAAGTTCTACGCGTCGCAGCGCATGGACATTCGCCGCGTGGGTGCCATCAAGAACGGCGAGAACGTGGTGGGCAGCCGCACCCGCGTGAAGGTCGTGAAGAACAAGGTGGCGCCGCCGTTCAAGGAAGTCGAGTTCGACATCATGTACGGCGCGGGCATCTCGAAGGAGGGCGACCTCATCGACCTCGCGTCCAACGACGGCATCATCGAGAAGAGCGGCAGCTGGTTCTCCTTCAAGGGAGAGCGCATCGGCCAGGGCCGGGAGAACGCGAAGGAGTACCTGCGCGAGCACCCGGACACGTACAAGGAGGTGGAGGCCCTGGTGCTGGAGAAGTACGGCATCGGCAAGCCCGCCGCCGCGGCGCCCGCCGCGGATGCCTCCAGCGAGCCGGCGGAAGGCGAGAAGCGTCCGCGCGTGAAGGCCGTGAAGTAGTCACGCAAACGGGTCGTGAGCATTGAGCCGCCGCGCACCTCCGGGGGGAGCGGCGTGGCGGTTCGAAGCTGAGTGAGAGGGGCCGGTCACCCGCGAGGGGACCGGCCCCTTTTTCTTCACCGTGAGAGGGATTGGGCGCGTGACGCGTGCGGTCATCGCCGGGGTGTTTCGTGTGGAGGGAGGAGCGCCTCTAGACTGCGCGGTCTGGAAGCTCCTTCACCCCGCTTCCCGCTGGAGTCCATCGCCTTGTTCAACCCCTTCAAACGCCGCACGTTCCTGCAAGCCGTGGTTGCTGTCGCGGCGACGACGACCTTTGGATGCTCCGACGACGCCGAGACGCCGGAGGACTCGGCTGGCTCGCCCTACTTCCCGCAGTCGCTGGCGTCGGGTGATCCGCGTCCGGACAGCGTGGTGTTGTGGGTGCGCGTGGAGGACGCCGCGCGCGCCGGGGATGACCTGCGCCTGCGGCTGGAGGTCTCCCCGTCGGAGGACTTCAAGACGCTGGTGCTGGACAAGACGGACCTCATGGCGCGGGCGGAGCATGACCACGCGGTGAAGGTGAAGGTGACGGGGCTGTCCGCGCGCACGACGTACTACTACCGCTTCAGCTACGAGAAGGACGGCCAGCGCCACACCACGCGCGTGGGGCGCACGCGCACCGCGCCCGCGGCGACGGACGACGTGCCGGTGAAGTTCGTCTTCGCCAGCTGCCAGGACTTCATTGGCCGCTACTACAACGCCTGGCAGCGGCTGGTGCAGCTGGACGCGGATCTGGACTTCATCGTGTTCCTAGGTGACTACGTCTACGAGACGACGGGCGACACGTCCTTCCAGTCCGACGGAAGCGGCCGGTCCGTGCGCTTCAGCGCGCCGGAAGAGGCGCTCCCGCAGGGCACGGGGCTCACCGCGTTCCTGGCGGCGAACTCGGTGTCCAACTACCGCGACCTGTACAAGAACGTCCGCACGGACAAGCAGCTGCAGGCGGTGCATGAGCGCTACCCGTTCATCATCGTCTGGGACGACCACGAGTTCTCCGACGACTGCTGGCAGGACGTGGCCACGTACGAGGACGGCAAGCGGGACGAGACGCAGCTGCAGCGCAAGCTCAACGCGGAGCAGGCCTTCCTGGAGTACATCCCGCTGGACACGGCGCAGGCGTCCGAGGGCGTCATCGACGTGGCCCAGGAGCCGCGCTTCCCCAACGCGCGCATCTACCGTGACTTCGAGTACGGCCGGCACCTGAAGCTGCTGGTGACGGACTACCGCAGCTACCGGCCGGACCACCTCATCCCGGAGGACGCCTATCCGGGCACCGTGGCGCTGGAACACACGCTGCTGAGCATGGCGCTCCAGACCCAGCCGGAGGCGGTGAAGGCGGCGTTCCAGACGGACACGTTCGCGTACGTGGACATCGACGACGCGGCGTACGCGACCCAGAAGCAGGTGCTCCAGGGCGTGTACTTGAGCCAGGCGAAGGCCGCGGGCCTCACGGACGCGGAGGCCGCGCAGAAGGCCGCGCAGTGGGTGAAGGGCCCGGTGGCGCTCTACTACGTGAACCAGGTGCTGGCGGCGGTGAACCGGGCGCTGGTGATCAAGCCCACGGCGGACATGCCCCATGGCCTGGCGTACGCGCACATGGGCAAGGCGTCGCTCTTCAACATCCAGGGGTCGCGCTACGTGGTGGTGAAGGACACCTTCGACCTGTTCGCGGCGGTGAAGTACCAGCAGACCGCCGGCAAGAGCGAGGACGTGTTCGGCCCCGCGCAGGAGAAGTGGTTCCAGGAGACCCTCACCACGGCGAAGAACACCTGGAAGATGGTGGTGAGTTCCACGTCGCTGTCGGCACTCATCTGGGACTTCCGGCAGCAGGCGGACATCAGCGACCCGACGCTGCGCCAGCGCTTCTACTTCAGCGTGGACCAGTGGGACGGCTTCCCCACGCAGAAGAAGGTGATGCTCAACACGCTCAAGGCGCAGAAGGTGGAGAACGCGCTGTTCATCTCCGGGGACATCCACGCGTCGTTCGCGTCGGTGGAGGAGGGCGTGCCCACGCTGACGGCGCCGGGCATCACCTCCGGCTCCATCAAGAGCCTGGCCAGCCTGGCGCTGATTGGCGCGGGCTACGCCACGGGGGCGCCGGTGTACCAGCACGCCGTCACGGAGATGGAGAAGACGCTCATGGCGTCCAACCCGGGCCTGCGCTTCGCGGACGCGGACTCGCACGGCTTCGTGATGATGGAGGTGAAGGCGGACGAGACGCTCGCCACCTTCCACCTCATCCCCGCCGCGGAAGTGGCCAAGGACTACTCCAAGCGCGCGGACAGCGAGCTGGAGGCGAAGTTCACCTCGCGCACCTTCCGCGTGAAGAACAGCGACATCCAGCCGGCCTGAGCCAAGGCGCGCTGAAGTGAAGTGAAGGGCCGCGTGGGGGACTCCCCGCGCGGCCCTTTTTCATGCATGCCGGTGGGCTTTCAGCGCGGAGCGACCCGCAGGACGAGCCCCGCCGGAGGGAGCCGGAAGGCCGTCGACGAGCCCCACGTCGTGAGTGTTCCGTCCTGCATCAGGGCGACGCCGTTGAAGGTCCCCATGGGCATCGCGTCCGCGACGCCGGTCAGCGTCGCGGGAGGCGTGGCCTGCCCGTAGTCATTGCGTCCCCATGCGCGCAGGGTGCCGTCCTGCCGGAGGGCCACGAGGATGTCGTAGCCGCCGCGCACGTCGATGAAGCCGACCGGGTCCGTGACGTACTCGTAGCCGTTGTGGGTGGCCCCGAAGTCCCAGCCCCGGAGGGTGCCATCTGACGTGATGGCGACGCCGCCGAAGGTTGTGCCCCCGATGGCCGTCACGCCGGACAGGTCCGCCGGAGGAACGCTGACCTGCCCGTACACGTCGTTGCCCCAGCTGACGACGGTGCCGTCGGCCTTGAGCGCCCACGAGTAGTAGGTGGAAACAGAGATGGCCACCACGTCCTGGAGGCCCGGGGGGACCTTCGTCCGGTTGTACTCGAGGCCGCCCCAGGACACGACCGTCCCGTCCCGCAGCAGCGCCGCCGCGATGTTCGAGGCCGCCGAGATGGCGACGACGTTGGAGAGGCCCTCGGGCATCGGCGTCCGGGGGCTGGGGTACTCACCCCATTCGATGACGGTGCCGTCGGCCTTGAGGCCCAGCCCGAAGTACTCCCCTGCCGCGACGCTCACGATGTCGCCCGTGGTCGGCCGCTGCCCGCCCAGGGGCGGATTGGGCCCCCAACCGGTGAGGGTGTTCTCCGGCGTGACGCCCAGGTTCCAGTCGCGGCTGGACGTCGCCAGGGTCTGCTGCCGCAGGACGCGGAGCGAGACCGTGGCGGCGGGGCGCCAGTCCGGGCCGGGCTTCAGGACGACGTCGCGCGGGCCCGGGCTGACGTTCGTGGGGACGCGCACCAGCACCTGGGTGTCGGACCAGAAGAGGTACTCGGGCACCTCGATGCCGCCCACCGACACGCGGGACTCCCCGCGCTTGTCGCCGAAGCCGGAGCCGGTCAGCTCCAGGTATCCGCGCTGGACCGCCAGCTTGGGCACGACGAGCGTGGGAGCCCCCTGCCGCGTCAGGGTGAGCTCGACCGTCGCTGTCGCGTCCACGCGGACCTCCACCGAGGCCTCCGTGCTGGCGTAGTGGTCCTTGCGGGCGGAGACCGCATAGGTGCCGGTGACCACCCCGGTGAAGGTGAAGCGGCCCTCCGCGTCCGTCGTCGTGCCCCAGCTCTCCGGGCCATGGGCCAGGACCGTGAGGCCCTCGGCGCTCGCGCCATCCTCCACCAGGACGCGTCCGGTGAAGGCGCCGCGCTCGCGGAACAGGGTCCGGGAGACGGACGTCTGCGCGTTCGCGCGCACCTCCACGGACTGCTCGTACTGGACGTAGTCATCAAGCTGGGTGCGCAGGGTGTAAGTGCCCGTGGGAACGCCCGTGATGCTGAACTCGCCCTGGGCATTCGTCTGGGTGCTGAAGTCCGTGTCGACGAGCCGCACCGCGACGTTCACGGCGCGCGCGCCGCCCTCCACGTAGAAGGTGCCCGCCACGGATCCGCGCTCCCGGGACAGCGTCCGGGTGACGGAGGTCTGCGCGCCCACGCGCACCTCCACCCGCTGCTCGTGCTGGACGTAGCCGTCGCGCTGCGCGCGCAGGGTGTACGTGCCCGTGGGGATGCCGGTGAGGCTGAACTGGCCCTGGGCGTTCGTCTGGGTGGTGAAGTCCGTGCCGACGAGCAGCACCGTGACGTTCCCGGCGCTCGCGCCGCCCTCCAGGAGGAAGGTGCCCGTCACGCCGCCGCGCTCGCGGGACAGCGTCTGGGTGACGGAGGTCTGCGCGCCCACGCGCACCTCCACCTGCTGCTCGTGCTGGACGTAGCCGTCGCGCTCCGCAATCAGGATGTACGCGCCCGTGGGGACGCCGGTGAGGCTGAACTGGCCCTGCGTGTTCGTCCGGGTGCTGAACTCCGTGTCGACGAGCCGCACCGTGATGTTCCCGGCGTTCGTGCTTCCCTCCAGGAGGAGGGTGCCCGCCACGCCGCCGCGCTCGTGGGTCAGGGTCTGGGAGACGGAGGTCTGCTCGTCCACGCGCACCTCCACCTGCTGCTCGTGCTGGACGTAGTTGTTGCGCCGCGCGCGCAGGGTGTACGTGCCCGTGGGGATGCCCGTGAGGCTGAACTGGCCCTGGGCATTCGTCTGGGTGGTGAAGTCCGTGCCGACGAGCAGCACCGTGACGTTCCTGTCGCTCACGCCTTCTTCCAGGAGGATGGTGCCCGCCACGCCGCCGCGCTCGCGAACCAGGATCTCGGAGACGGAGGTCTTCGCGCCCGCGCGCACCTCCACCTGCTGCTCGTGCTGGACGTAGCTGTCGCGCTGCGCGCGCAGGGTGTACGTGCCCGTGGCGACCCCGGCGAGCGTGAAGCGGCCCTCCGCGTCCGTGCGGGCGCTGAAGTCCGTGCCGGCGAGCAGCACCGTGATGTCCCCGGCGCTCCCTCCGCCCTCCAACTGGAAGACCCCGGCCACCGTTCCGCGCTCGCGCAGGAGGGACAGGGTGACAGGGGACTGGGCGTCCACGCCCACCTCCACCGCCGCCTGCGCCGGCTCATACGTCTCCTTCAGCGCCTGCAGGGTGTACGGGCCCGTGGGCAGCTGCGTGAAGACGAAGTGGCCCTGCGCGTCCGCCTGGGTCTGGCGCGAGGTGCCCGTCAGCGCGACGGTGATGCCCTCCGCGCTGGCGCCCCCTTCCACCTGGAGGGTGCCCGAGATGCCGCCGCGCTCGCGCTGGAGCTGGAGCGTCACTGACGCGGTCTCACGCGCCTTCACCTCCACGGCTTCACTCGCTTCACGGTAGCGGGGCGTCCGTACAACCAGGGTATGGGCGCCTGGAGCGACGTCCTTCAGCGTGAAGCGGCCCTCCGTGTCGGTCGTCGCCGTGAGCGAGGAGCCCTGCACCGTGACCGCGATTCCGGCCGGCGGGGCCGCGTCGTCGAGCACGACCTGCCCGGACACCTGACCCACGGAGGAGCCTGCGTCGGGCGGCGGCAGTGGGGATTCGCCGGAGCCGTTGCAGGCCGCGGCCAGGAGAAGAAGGAGGCAGAGCCAAGAGGAGCGTGCGAGGCGCATGGAGGGCAAAGACGGCAGGTGGGGTGTTGGCGGCAGAGGCCGTCTTCCGCCAGTGGAATGCACTGCGGACGAAAGCCTGCGGGAGTGGTTCAGAATCCCGGAGCCGCGGGACGCACTCGATTCTGACCAAGACGCTCGCGCGAAACCATCCCCAGGCCGTCATGGTTCCGCCATCGCAAGCACCGCCAAGGTTTTTCTGTTTTGCTGTTTTGTGCTTTTTTCCTGTGTGAACGGCTCTCTATGAAGGGAGGCCGGACCGGACATCGGGAAGGAGCACACCGTGGGCGCGCGCAAGGGATGGCAGGGACTGCTGGG
>NZ_RAWK01000376.1 GCF_003612165.1 Corallococcus aberystwythensis
GGGCTTCGCTGCTGCCTTCGGGGGGGGTACAGCTTGAAGATGCGGGGGCAGGCCGTGGGACAGCAGCGTCATCGCCGTGTCGAGCACGCGCTCCAGGCCCATGTCCTCTTCCCAGAGCACCCAGCGCATGCCCAGGAAGTCGCCAATGCCCATCAGGCAGTAGGCGAGCGCCTCCGGGTCCATGCGGCGCACCTCGCCAGCTTCCATGGCCAGCGTGAGGCCGCGCACGTAGCCCCTGGCGAAGCGGTCGTAGTAGCGGCGGTAGCAGTCCGCGTCCACGAACTCCGCCTGCCGCACCACGCGGTAGAGGTTGGGATGCTGGCGCACGAACTGGAAGAAGGCGCGCAGGCCCTCGCGCTCCACCTCCAGGCGCGTGGTGCACGCGGCCGTGGACTCCGCGATGAGGCGGCGCAGGCGCGCGCCCAGCTCGTCCACCACCTCCACGAAGATGGACTGCTTGTCCGGGAAGTACACGTAGAAGGTGCCCAGCGCGACGCTGGCCTTGCGCGTGAGGTCCGCGATGGACGCGCGCTCGTAGCCCTTGTCTCCGAACACCGCCTCCGCGGCCTTCAACAACTTCTGCCGCGTCCGCTGACCGCGCGGCGTGACGGGAACGCGTTCTGAAGTTGAAGGGCGATTCATCTTTCATGACGGGTAGCACCCGGCCGACCGCCCTGTCAAAAGCCGCGGGATGGCTCCTTGCGTCAAAGACAGACAGGGACGCAGGGCGTCAAAGACCTCCCGCGACAGCCCCTGGCCGTGAGCGCGGAAAGTGTCCACCGTGCCCATCCTTCCCCTGGGGAGGACTGCCGGAAGCCCCCTCCGGCCGCACCTTCCGCCTGCCTGCCAGGGGACTCGAGAGGTCGGGTGGCGAACCCTTCACCGACGTCAACCATTTTGCATACAAACGGACTTGCAATCCGGGGCGGCTGCATATAACTTCACCGCCGACTGCCAAGTCCGCCTATAAAAATAAGGTCGCAGGCCCCATGGACGCCCTGGATTATCGCATCTTGGACATGCTTCAGCGCGATGGCCGGGCCACGCAGCTGGAGCTGTCACGCAGGGTGAAGTTGTCCCAGCCGGCGGTGGCGGAGCGCATCCGCAAGCTGGAGGAGAAGGGCGTCATCACCGGCTACACGGCGCGCGTGGACGCGACGCAGCTGGGCAAGGACATCACCGCCTTCATCGGGGTGAGCATCGAGCACCCCAAGCACTTCGAGGGCTTCGCGAAGAAGGTGGCGGAGCTGGAGGACGTGCTGGAGGCCCACCGGGTCGCGGGGCAGGACTCGTACGTGTTGAAGGTGAAGACCGCGAATACGCGGACGCTGGACTCGCTGCTGGTGGAGACGCTGCGCACCATTCCAGGTGTCACCCGCACCAGCACCACCATCGTCCTGTCGACCTTGAAGGAAGACACGCACGTGCGTGTCCCCGATGAGCTGTTGAACGGAGAATGAACATGAGCGCGGACGCTATGAGTACCCCCCTGCCCCCTCCTCCGGCCTACCGGCTGTCCCAGCGCATGTCCCGGATGAAGACGTCCGCGGTGCGTGAGATCCTCAAGATCGCCGAGCGCCCCGACATCCTCTCCTTCGCTGGCGGCCTGCCCGCGCCGGAGCTCTTCCCGCTGGACGCCATCGCCAAGGCGTTCGAGGAGACCTTCGCCACGGAGGGCCGCCCGGCGCTCCAGTACAGCACCACGGAGGGCTTCGCTCCCTTGCGCGAGTGGATCTCCTCGCACCTGGCGCGCAAGGGCCAGCACGTGCACGCGGACCAGGTGCTCATCACCAGCGGCTCGCAGCAGGGCCTGGACCTGGTGGGCAAGGTGCTGCTCGACCCGGGCGACCTGGTCGTGGTGGAGGACCCCAGCTACCTGGCGGCGCTCCAGACCTTCGGCGGCTACGAGGTGGAGTTCGCCACCGTGCGCAGCGACGACGCGGGCATGGACACGGACGACCTGGCGGCCCTGGTGAAGAAGAAGGGCCCGCCGAAGCTGCTCTACGTCATCCCCAACTTCCAGAACCCCAAGGGCACCACCCTGTCACTGGAGCGCCGCAAGGCCCTGGTGCGGCTGGCCCAGGAGCACCGCTTCATCATCCTGGAGGACGACCCGTACGGCGAGCTGCGCTTCAAGGGCGTGCACCTGCCGTCGCTCGCTTCGCTGGATGACCAGGGCGTGGTGCTGTCCCTGTCCACCTTCTCCAAGACGCTGGCCCCCGGCCTGCGCCTGGGCTGGGTGACGGGGCCGCGCCCGCTGCTCAAGTCGCTCACCATCGCGAAGCAGGCCACGGACCTGCACACCGCCACGCTCGCGCAGCGCGCCACCGCGCGGCTGTTGACCACGTTCGACTACGCGGGCCACATCCAGGCGCTGATGCCCATCTACGCCGAGCGCGCCAACGCGATGCTCGCCGCGCTGGAAGCCCACATGCCCAAGGGCACGCAGTGGACCCGGCCGGACGGCGGCATGTTCCTCTGGGTGGAGCTGCCCCAGGGCCTGGACGCGGCCACGCTCCTGCCCCGCGCCGTCGAGCAGAAGGTCGCCTTCGTCCCCGGCGCCCCCTTCTTCGCCAACGACCAGAAGCCCCAGTTCATGCGGCTGAACTACTCCAACCGCCCGCCTGACCTCATCGCCGAGGGCATGCGCCGGCTGGGCGCCGTCATCGCCGACGCGCTGTAGGTCGTCCGTCATTCCGGGCAGCCCGGCCCCCAACGCACCGCGTCGGGGGTCTGGGCCTCATGAGAAGTTGAAGCTTGATTCAGGTTTCAGCCTCCGCGGCGCTGGCAAGCGCCTGCGCGGTGTGCGTACCCTGCGCGCGTTTTTTGGACACGCCCAAGGAGAGGCACATGCAGCTGAAGGACCTGAAGATCATCGTGACGGGTGGCGCGCAGGGCATGGGCGCGCACTTCGCCCAGCGCATCCACGAGGCGGGCGGCCAGGTGGCCGTTGGCGACGTCAACGAGGAGAAGCTGGCGGCGCTGCCCGCGGGCATCCACCGGCGCAAGCTGGACGTGTCCAACGAGCAGGACGTCACGGACTTCGTGCAGTGGGCGCACGGCGCCATGGGCGGCCTCAACGGCCTCATCAACAACGCGGGCATCCTGCGCGACGCGCTGCTCGTGAAGAAGGACCGCACCACCGGCCAGGTGAAGAAGCTGTCCACCGCGGACTGGAACGCCGTCATCGGCGTGAACCTCACCGGCGCCACGCTGATGGTGCGCGAGGTCGTCACGAAGATGGTGGAGACGGACCAGCGCCCCGGCGTCATCGTGAACATGTCGTCCATTGCCCGGCACGGCAACCGCGGCCAGTCCAACTACGTGTCCGCCAAGGCCGCGCTCGCCGCCAACACCGTCACCTGGTCGCGTGAGTTCGCGCCGTTCGGCATCCGCGTGGGCGCCATCGCCCCGGGCATGATTGAGACGCCCATGACGCAGGGGATGAACCAGAAGGCCCGCGACGCGCTGGTGGCCGCCATCCCGGTGGGCCGCATCGGCGAGCCGGAGGACATCTGGGTGGCCGTGAAGTTCATCGTGGAGTGCGACTACTTCAACGGCCGCACCATCGACGTGGACGGCGGCCACAACTTCTAGGCGCTCTTGCGCTTCCGGGGCGCGACGGCCCGCGTGGCCTTCGCGCCCTTCTGCGCCTGCGCCGGGGCCTTCACGTCCACCCAGCGCTCCGCCCACTTGCCCAATTCGTCGATGACCTTCCAGAAGGCCTGACCCTTCTCCGTCAGGCGGTACTCGGAGCGGATGGGCGGGCCCGGATCCACGTGGCGCTCGAGGATGCCCTCGGCCTCCAGGCCCTTGAGCCGCTCCGACAGGACGCGCTCGCTGATGGTGCCGATGCGCTCCGTCAGTTCCCCGAAGCGGCACGGCCCGTCCATCAGGATGCGCAGGATGACGCCCGTCCAGCGCCGGCCCAGCAGGTCCGCCGCCGTCAGGAACCGGGTGCACAGCGGGCTCAGGTCGTCATGCATCGTGCCGCCTCCTTCCCCAAGTATAGCGCCCGCCCATTCCTCCCGGCACTCACTTACTTTTTGGAAGTAGCTTGCAAAATAAAAGTGACACGGATAGCCATGGGGTGTTCGCAACGGAAGGACGACACGCATGGCGACGACGAACACGGCCCTGGACGCGGGCACGCTGGAGCAGCTCTTCACGGAGGCGCGCACGCACGGCGCGTGGCAGGACCGGCCGGTGACGGAGGAGACGCTGCGCCGCATCTACGAGCTGGCGCGCATGGCCCCCACCGCGGTCAACAGCCAGCCGGTGCGCCTGGTGTTCGTGAAGAGCCGCGAGGCCAAGGAGCGGCTCAAGCCCGCGCTGTCCCCGGGCAACGTGGACAAGACGATGCAGGCGCCGGTGACGGCCATTGTCGCGTACGACACCGCGTTCCATGAGCAGATGCCCAGGCTGTTCCCGTCGCGCGACATGAAGAGCGTCTTCGCGGGCATGCCGCCGGAGGCGCGCGAGCAGGCGGCGTTCCTCAACGGCTCCCTGCAGGCGGGCTATGTCATCCTCGCGGCGCGCGCGCTGGGGCTGGACTGCGGCCCCATGGGCGGCTTCGACAAGGCGAAGGTGGACGAGGCCTTCCTCCAGGGCACCGGCTGGAAGTCGAACATCCTCCTCAACCTGGGCTACGGCGACCCGGCGAAGCTCCACCCGCGCAACCCGCGTCTGTCCTTCGAGGACGCCTGCCGCATTGACTGACAGCGTCCAATCCCAGACAGCACACTGGTCCCGCCGTTCAGTAGCGTCTGGCCGCTACAATCCTGAGTTTCTAGGTTAATCAGGAAGAAGCCGCCCCGCCGTCCGTTCCAGTCAGGGGAGAACGCGGCGAGCAGGCTTCTTCCGGGTGCGAAAGCGTGGGCGCCCCCAACGTGGGTGCCGCCTTTCGCGAAGGCGGTCTAGACCGCCGGAGGGCCGCCTTCCGTTAAAGGGAAGCGGGGCCCGGAAGGCTGACGGGAGGCATCCGCGGTGGAGCGGACCTAGTACAGCTGTTCGAGCGGAGCCATGGCGCCCGCGTGGAACTCGGGCGCGCGGCGAAGCTGGTCCAGCACGCGCGGAGCGCACCTCAGGTGAAGCATGGGCAGGGAACCGCCCGGCTCGCTCATGGCGCGCACGGCGCCCACCAGCTGGTGTGCCTCCAACCAGCGCATGAAGCTCTCGCGGAAGCGGGCGTTCTCCGCCTGGCCTTCCTTGTAGAGCTCCGCGCGCGAACGCATGGGTGCCCGTGAGGACGCGGAAGCGCTCTTCGGCGCGGCCGCTTCCCGGGGCATCACCGTCACGTCAATGTCGCCAGCCGGCTGTGCGTCACGCTCCAGGCCACCCGCGCCCGGCAACGCACGCACCGTGCCCCCGCTGCCAGGCAGCGGACGCACGGCGGCGACGGAGGACATCCGGGCCGATATGTCTTGGGGTTCGCCCGGCACGCCATTCTTCCTGCGCATGGCCACATCCTCCCCAGGTCCGGTGCTCACGTGGCACCGGCCCTGGCAACTACCGCGTCACCTGAAAACAGCCAGGCCCTTCCCCGTCCGGTGGTTCGCCGAGCGAGGAAGCTTGATGGCATTGGCCAGAATCAAATCTCTCACTTCCAATGCCGTCAAGTCAGGGGCACGGCAACGATACAGGGCAGCAATACCCGCGACATAAGGCGCCGCCATGCTCGTGCCGCTCATTCGTTCATAGAACGCCTGATTGTTGCAGCGGCGTTCAGTAGACGAATACACGTTCACCCCGTAGCCCATGACATCAGGTACGACACGCCGCCCCACGGCGCCGCTGGCCGAGAAAGTGGCCACGTTGCGCTCGAAGTCGACTGCCCCCACAGCCAGGGCCTCGGGAAAGGCCGCTGGGTAACCAACCGTGTCGGGTCCACTGTTACCCGCCGCGACAATGGGCAGGATGTTGCTGTCCAGAAGCCGACGCAGCATGGCTTGCAGTGCGCGCTGGTTGAGCAGGTAGTCCGCCTCGGAGATGCCCGGCGGCGGCTGCAGCGGGAAGCCCAGCGACAGGTTGACGACGGCGGGACGTGACGCGTTCTCCGGGCGGCTGAACTGGTGGAGCAACCACTCCATGCCGGCGGCCACGCGGCCCAGGCTGGTGCGGATGGTCTCCGATTCGATGACGGACGCGGCGTACAGGTCCACCTCCGGCGCGACGCCGTGGTGCACGCCCGCGGCGATGCCGCACACGTGCGTCCCGTGGCCGTCCGGATCGAACCCGCGCACGTCGCGCGCCGGGTTGTGCGGCGAGTTGGGGAAGAGCGAGACGTAGCGGAACTGGATGGTCTTGCTCGCGTGCTCCGGGTGGTCCGCGTCTACGCCGGTGTCCAGGATGCCCAGCATCACGCCCGCGCCCCGGATGCCCTGGGCGTGCGCCAGGGGGACACCGGACTCGTCAGGCCACTCGCGCGTGGCGAGCGAGCTCATGCCGCGGTTGCGCGGCCCCGTCTGGCCCGCGGACACCGGGCCGGGGAAGGACAGGGGCACCACGTCCGGGATGAACTCGAACTCCGCCGCCAGCTCCCCCCGGGCCGCCGCTTCCGCGTCCTGGGAGTAGAAGTGCGCCATGGTGGCGCCGATGAGCGGCATGAAGCGGTAGCTGCCGGCCTCCGTGCCGGCCTGCTCCGTCACGGGTGCGTTCGGCATGGGCGTGGCGTCAACGTCGGTGACCTTCTTGCCCCGGGCGCGCTTGCGTCCGCGCTGCGCCTGGCCGCTGACCTCCGGCTTCATGCCGGGCAGCGTGGCGGACCGCAGGCCAAGGGCGGTGAGGGCATCCGGTGCCTTCTGGGCGGCGCTGAAGCGCAGCGCGGTGCTGCGGCTGAGGACGCGCTCGCCCTGCGCCGTGCCACGCACTCCAGGCTTGGCCTGCGTTTCGATGGACTCCTTGGGTACCAACAGGAAAGACTTCATGGCTGTGCTCCTTGAACCGCCTATCCGCGCCGGGCCCCGAAGGGAGAGCACCTGCGGTACGACCGCGTCCACCTGGGGACCCTGACAAGCCCCTTCGGATCCGGTGGGTCGGGCTCGCGGGCGTCGCCCGGAGCCATTGCATCACCTGCCCTCCCCTCTCCCCATGCGCTGGGGTCCAACCGGGGGATTTGACCTCGACCCCCTGACAAAAAATCACGGGATTCCCGTAATAGACACCTATTGACTGGTGTCTCGGTCCTCACTCGGCTTCCTCGAACCTCCGGAAACACAACGGATTCCCTCCTGGGGACGAGGGCAATGGCAGAGGGCGCACACGGGCTCTGTCCGCCAGCGGATGTGGGGAAGG
>NZ_RAWK01000377.1 GCF_003612165.1 Corallococcus aberystwythensis
ACACCCTGCACGCCGCGATGAAGCAGCCCCTGGGCGCTGCCCGCCCGCTGGCCGCCGCGCCCATGGCAGCGTCACGGCCCCTGGCCTCCGAGGCCCCGGCCCCCCGCGTCGCGGCATCACCCGTGCCGGGCGTGCCCGGCGTGCTCCTGGACGTGCCCAAGTCCACGCCCCGCTACAACGGCGCGCTGCCCGGCGTCGTGGAGGGCGAGCGCCCCACGCTGGATCAGGTCCGCCGCGAGCTGGGCGACTGCCGCCGCTGCAAGCTGTGCACGGGCCGCAAGAACATCGTGTTCGGCTCCGGCAACCCGCGCGCGGACCTGGTGTTCGTGGGCGAGGGCCCCGGTGAGAACGAGGACCTCCAGGGCGTGCCCTTCGTGGGCGCCGCGGGCGACCTGCTCACCAAGATGATCGGCGCCATGGGCTTCACCCGGAACGACGTCTACATCGCCAACGTCGTGAAGTGCCGCCCGCCCGGCAACCGCAACCCGGAGCCGGATGAGATCGCCGCGTGCGAGCCCTTCCTGCGCTCGCAGCTGCTCGCCATCCAGCCGAAGGTCATCGTCGCGCTGGGCAAGTTCGCGGCGCAGACGCTGCTGCGGGACACCACCCCCATCACCAAGATGCGGGGCCAGTGGCGCGCATACGAGGGCATCCAGCTCATGCCCACCTTCCACCCCGCGTACCTCCTGCGCAACAGCGCGGAGAAGCGCAAGGCGTGGGAGGACCTGCAGCAGGTGATGAAGCTGTTCGGCAAGCACCCGGGCTCCAGCGCATAGACCGCGCGGCGCACCGCGACGACCAGGAGAGGCACCGATGAAGGGCGTGCTCGAGACGCGCGAAGTGCAATCCCCCTCGCTGGAGAACAACCCGCTGGGAGACCCGGCCCGCCGCCGGCTCACCGTGTACCTGCCGCCGGGCTACGCGGCGGGCACGCAGCGCTACCCGGTCGTCTACTTCCTGCACGCCTTCGGCAGTGGCGGGGGCTCGTGGACGAACGCGGCCGGCTTCTCGCCCTCCGTGCCGGACCGCCTGGACGCGCTCATCGAAGCCGGCACCATCCCGCCCGTCATCGGCGTCTTCCCGGACGCGTGGACGAAGCTGGGCGGCAGCCAGTGGGTGAACAGCGACGCCATCGGCCGCTACCGCGACTACCTGGTCAAGGACATCGTCGGCTTCGTGGACAAGACCTTCCGCACGCTGCCCAGGCCCGCGTCGCGCGCGGTGGTGGGCCACAGCTCCGGCGGCTACGGCGCGCTGGTGATGGGCCGCTACCACCCGGAGATCTTCTCCCTGGTGGGCGCGCACGCGCCGGATTCCTACTTCGAATATTCGTACATGCCGGACCTGCCCAAGGCGGCCACCGCGCTGATGAAGGCCGGCGGCGTGGAGACGTGGGTGACGGAGCTGCGCCAGCGCGCCGTGGCCACCAAGGTGCGCGGCGACGACTTCCCGGTCATCAACATCCTGGCCATGGCGGCGGCGTACTCCCCCAAGAAGGGTGAGCCGCTCAACCTGGAGCTGCCCTTCGAGCAGCACAACGCGAAGCTGCGCCTGGACGTGTGGAACCGCTGGCTGGTGCACGACCCGGTGCGCTTCGTGCCCAAGTTCCTGGACGCCTTCCGCAAGCTCAAGACGGTCTACCTGGACGCCGGCACCCGCGACGAGTTCAACCTGCGCTGGGGCACGCGCATGGTGGCGGACGACCTGAAGGCGGGCGGCGTGACCGTGGTGCACGAGGAGTTCGAGGACGGGCACTCGGGCGTGTCGTACCGCTTCGAGCGATCGCTGTCGGTGCTGGTGCCGCTGCTGGCGGCGGACTGAAACGAGGGGAAGGTCATGGCCACGGATTCATACGGACTGTCGCGCGTCGTGGGTGAGAAGGGCGTGCTGCCGCAGCGCGCGCGCAAGCTGGACCCCTCGCTGCCGTGCCGCGAGGCGGAGCTGCTCATCGACGTGGAGAGCCTCAACATCGACGCCGCGTCCTTCAAGCAGATCAAGGACGACGTGGGCGGAGACCCCGCGCGCATCGCCTCTCGCATCCAGGACATCGTGCTTGAGCGCGGCAAGATGCAGAACCCCGTCACCGGCTCCGGCGGGATGCTCATCGGCCGCGTGAAGGAACTGGGCGCGCAGCACCCCGCCAACGGCGTGCTCAAGCCGGGGGACCGCATCGCCACGCTGGTGAGCCTGACGCTCACGCCGCTCGTCATCGAAGAGGTGAAGGCGGTGCACGCGGACATCGACCGGGTGGACATCCGCGGCCACGCGCTGCTCTTCGCGAGCGGCATCTACGCGAAGCTCCCGGAGGACATGCCGGACACGCTGTCGCTGGCGGCGCTGGACGTGTGCGGCGCGCCCGCGCTGGTGGCGCGCTACGTACGCCCGGGAATGACGGTGGCGGTGCTGGGCGCGGGCAAGAGCGGCGCGCTGTGCCTCGCGCAGGCCCGCCGCAGCCTGGAGAGCCGCGGCAAGCTGCTGGCGCTGGACATCTCCCAGAAGGCGCTGGACGCGCTGTCCGCCATCGGCCTGTGCGACGAGGCCCTCAAGGTGGACGCCACCCAGGGCGTGGACGTGATGGAGGCGGTGCAGAAGGCGACGGGCGGTCAGCTCTGCGACCTGGTCGTCAACTGCGCCAGCGTGGGCAACACGGAGATGGCGTCGCTGTTGTCCGTGAAGGACGGCGGCACGGTCATCTTCTTCTCCATGGCCACCAGCTTCACCACGGCGGCCCTGGGCGCGGAGGGCGTGGGCAAGGACGTCACCATGCTCGTGGGCAATGGGTACGTGCCCGGCCACGCCGCCCTCACGCTGGACTTGCTGCGCACCGAACCCGCGCTGCGACAGCTCTTCGAGGCCCGCTACATCTGACCTCCGAGGAGTGCTGGACACGGCGCGGGGCAATGGTTGAGATCCCCCCACTCTTTCCAGGGGGATGCATGGAGTTCCGCAAGACCACGGTCCTGCCGCTCGAAGATGCAAAAGAGGCGCAGAGGCTGTTGAGGACGCTCATCAATGATGAGCCCTACGTTCTCTTTGTCGTGCTGGGAGAGGGGCCCCACCGCGAACAGTTGGTGTCGAAAGCCGGCAAGTTCGCGGGACTGGAGAGCGACCTCAAGTGGGTGGTGTGGGCCCGCTCGCTGGAGCAGGTGCGGCCCGAGCTTGAGAAGCTGAAGGGCGATGCCCAGCTCAAGAACAGGGTCCTCACCGCCAACCCCCAGGCATTTGTCCTGTCGTTCGCCGACGAACTCCGTGACGTCATCGAGCAGGACGAGCCCATCGACAACGTGCGGGTGGTGAGGGCCTATTTGAACGGGCAGAAGCTCTCATGAGGATCGGCTTGCTCATCTGCCTGCTGCTCGCAGCCGGCGCGGTCGAGAGCGCGGGTCCAGACCCCACTGACGCCCGGGTGCTGAAGCTCAAGGAAGTCGACGCGGACAGCATCTCCGTGGACATCAAGGCCGACATGGCCGTGGTGGATATTGGCAGCACCATCTACATCGACGTATCCCGGGACCGGGCGCTCGCGAAGCTGGGCACGGTGACCGCAGGTGCCTCGGAGCGGACTGCCACGCTCGTGAAGAGTTCCGAGGCACTGGCGGGGGCACTCGCGCGGACCAACGAAGAGTTGACGCAGATGCGGACCGCCATGGCGGAGTGGAAGCCCAACCCGCCGCCCGCGACGCTCAAGATGATCCAGGACGCCACCGAGAAGGCGGCAGCTCCCATGTCCATCATCATGAACGCGGCCACACCCGGTTCCCGTTTCCACAGGGGGCTCGAGGCGGCCCTGACGGACGTGCCGCCCGAGGGCCTTTCAGACCCTGAACTCTTCCGGCGCATCGCGGACGTGGCAGCGACCGAGCTGGAGGCCCTGCGGGCAGAACTGCGGCAGGCGCTTCAGAAGGAGGGGGTCTTTTTCATGCTGGGAGCCTGGATCGTGGGGGCGGGGGGCAACCGGGAGGTGCACCTCGATGGCTTCGACGACATCAAGCCCCAGGACCGCTATGTGCTGGACCGCTGGAGCATCTTCCTGACCGCGGAGCAACAGAAGCAGCTTGATGCGATCGGCAGGGCCGCGGACCAGTTCAACAGCCAGGGGATTGGAGCGCTGGTGCAGAGCGTGGGCATGCCCATGCTCCTCGAGGCCTTCATGCGGACGACCCAGTCCCTGGAGGTCACCGAAAAGAGCGCCCAGCAGGTGGGCACCACCGTGGTGGGGCTCAGCGATACCGTCCGCACGGAGCTCACCCAGACGGCCACGGAGCTGCGGCAATACCGCGTCTACCTGGGAGGCCTGATGCGCAAGTATCAGGGGACCACGCCTGCCTCGGACTCCGGGGCCGCGCTCCTGACCGGCTTCAATGCCGACCTGCGCGAAGCCGTGCTCCGGGCCCGGGAGCTGTCACGGAAGATCGGCCAGGTGCAGGCGACCCTGGCCTCGGTGCCCCCCGCGCTGAAGCCGTCCGTGCAGGAACTCGACAAGGTCCTGGGCCTGACGGCCACGGCGCTCAAGGCGGACATCGACGGGCTGGCGGAAGGGGTGGCTTCGCTGTTCTCCCTCGTCCGGGTCAACGCGGAGCTGCTGGAGTTCTCGAAGGAGGTGAAGCGGCACTCGGTGGCTTCGCTTCCCTCCGCGACCCTCCTGGACCTGAACAACACCGGGCGCAGGGAGCCCGGGGACGCCGTCGTCTTCAGGTTCGCGGTGGGCCGGGGCGAGGAGAAGCCCACGGTGGTGGAGACCCACCAGCTGACCATGCACCGCGTCCTGCCGCACTTCGACACGACCGTGGGCCTCATCTTCGCCCGCGTGCCGGAGGCCGAGGGAGGCAGCTCCCGGTTCCAGGCAGCCCCCGCCTACAGTGTGCTGCTGAAGTGGGGCTCCCGGACGGAGTCCTACGTCAACACGCTCGTCACCCCGGGCTTGGGCCTCAATCTCTCCGCCCTGGACTTCAACCGGGACAACACCCCGGAGGTGGGCGTCGCGCTGACGCTGTCGCTGTTCCGGAACATCCTGCAGGCAGGCGGGGGCTACAACGTCTTCCGGGACCGGTGGTACTTCTTCTTCGGCGTCGGCCTGCCGCTGCCCAACATCGGCGGCCTGCCCACCAACGCGAGTTCCTCGCTGCCGGACCCCTGAGCGCGAGGGCAGCGAGGCCGAGGGTGAAGGGCGTCAGGGCTTGAGGAAGGCCGTGTGCACGGCCTGCATCAGCGGATCCTTGGCGCCGCCCACCAGGGTCTTGGGCATGTGGCCCTGGTTGATGGTCCAGATGATGCTGCCGCCCAGGCCCTTCTCCCGCGCCCAGCGGCCCTTCTCCGACACGGACGCGACGTCCTCGTAGGAGATGTAGTTGCAGGCCTGCGGGCCGTACGCGTTGGGGAAGGAGAGGTAGGGCGACTTGGCGACGTCGTCCCAGCGGTACGCCTCGGGCGAGTAGTAGTGCGCCTGGATGTTGGCGTAGCTCATCGCGTTGTCGCTCTGCTCCTCCGCGATGTCGTCGCGCCCGTCCAGCGGGGTGCCCGGCTCCGTGATGCCCTTCCAGCAGGTGCCGAAGAAGCCCACGCCCACGCCCAGTCGCTGCGGCGGCACGCCCGCGTCCAGGAACGCCTGCACGGAGCTGGCGACGGAGCTGGGGTGTCCGGGGCTCTCACCGAAGAGCGCGCTGGAGTGCCAGCTCTGCCACTGCCCCCAGTGGCCGCTCATCTTGTAGGCCATCACGTTCATCTGGTCGACGCGGGCCGCCAGCTCCCGGTGGAACTCCGCGTCCACCTTGCCCAGCGCGAAGTTGGAGTTCACCCAACCCACGGGCACCGTGATGATGATGTTCTCATCCGCGGCGCGCAGGTCATCCAGCAGCGCCAGCAGCGGCGCGCTGTCCTGCGGCAGGAGGATGGGCTCCCAGTCCACGTCCACGCCGTCGAACTGCAGCTCGCGCATGGTGTTGATGATGTTGCGCACGAAGTTGCGGCGCTTCTCCAGCGTCTCCGTCGCGCCCTTGAAGCCGTCGTACTCACCCATGCCGCCCAGCATCAGCAGCGCCTTCTTGCCGGCCTCGTGCGCCCGCACCGCCAGCGCCCGGGCCATCTTGGGCCCCTCCACGGCGTCCACGTCGAAGTCGGTGTAGAGCGTGCCGTCGATGCGCGGCCGGATGCGGCCCACCACCACATGCGTGAGCAGCGACATGTCCACCGAGTCCACCGGGTACAGGTCGCGCTGGTAGCCCACCCAGTAGCCCATCACCCAGTTCGTGGGCGCGCCGCCCGGACGCGGCGTCACGGCGGCCGTCGTGCGGGTGCAGGGGCCTTCGCCCATCTCGTTGGCGGCGCAGATGCTGAAGGAGTACGCGGTGCCGTTGTCGAGGTTCTCGATGAGCGTGCCCGACGACGGCGCGTCCACCCGCTGCACCCGGCCACCCGGCTCCGCCATCACCTTGAAGTACGACAGCGGCCGGCCGCCGTAGCTCGCGGGCGCCAGCCAGCTCACGTACGCCTGGCCGTTGCCCGCGGTGGGCACCACCGAGCGCGGCTGTCCCGGCACCGTGGGGTTCGGGATGCGCATCCCCGCTTGCGGCGTCACCAGGTCCGTCTCCACGGAGGCCTGGCCCTCGCCCATCGCGTTCACCGCGGAGACCTTGAAGACGTAGGTGAAGCCGTTGTTCAGCCCCAGCACCGTGGCCTGCGTGTCGGGCACCTTCACCAGCGCGCCGCCGCACTCGGGGACGCAGCGCACCACGTAGTAGAGCAGGGGGCTGCCGCCATCCGCGGGAGGCACCGTCCACGTCACCAGCGCGGAAGCGTCTCCCGCCTGCGCGACGGCCTGCTTCGGTGCTTCTGGAGGTGTGAGCGGCGGGGGCTTCGCGTCAGGCCCGCCGCCGAAGTCGCAACCGCTCAACATCACCGCGAGGGCCAAGCCCACCCACCCGCGCACTGGTATTGCCCGCTGGCTGTTCATCCCTGCACTCCTGGAAGGACGCGGGATGTTATGCGGTCAACCCCACACTCGGAGTCAAGGGCAGTTGGAAAAGTGCGGTAATTTTGTATGAATTGGAATTCGTGCATTAAGCCGACTAATCCTATTCCGCCATGGAATCACAAAACCTCAGCGGATGGGAAACTGGCCCCCTGAGCACGGCTGGTGCGGGGGGCTGCCGGCAGGCGGGGTCCTGGCTTCAGCGCACCTGGGCGGTGGG